>JAOIOC010000001.1 GCA_028140145.1 SAR86 cluster bacterium
CCATTTAGGACCTCCCACTGCACCAAATAAGATTGAGTCTGCTTGAGATGCTTGATTCAAAGTTTCATCTGATATCGGAAGTCCATGAGCATCAATTGAAGCTCCACCGATAAGACCTTCGATCAAATTGAAGTTAATCTTGAAACTTGATTGGATTTTTTCAAGCAAAGAAATCGCACTTTCCATGATTTCTGGACCCACGCCATCACCGCTTAAAAGAAGTAAATCAATGTCTTTCATTTAAACAACCAAGGTACAGTTTTTTTATAATTTTTCTCAAAATCCTCTATTTTATTCTGATGTTGGAGTGTAAAACCTACTTCATCAATTCCATCTAAAAGAAACTTTTTCTTAAAATCATCCAATTCAAACGGGAATTGCTTTTCCTCTAGATAAATAAATTGATTATGAACATCTACTTCAATGTTAATTGTTTTTTTCTCTGTTATTTGTTTAAAAATTTCATCAATTTTTTCTTTATCTATTTCAATGAGTAAGAGACCATTTTTATAGGAATTATTTTTGAAAATATCAGCAAAAGATGGAGCAATGATAGTTGTAAAGCCGTAATCAGTTAAAGCCCAAACAGCATGCTCCCGACTTGATCCGCAACCAAAATTTTCTCTGGTTATTAAAATATTGCAAGATTTATAAAGATCATGATTAAGAATAAAATCAGGATTTAATTTTCTTTTTGAGTTATCTGAATTCAAATCACCTTTATCAAGATATCTCCAGGCATCGAATAAATTTGGACCAAAGCCAGTTCGCTTTATAGATTTTAAAAATTGCTTAGGGATTATTTGATCTGTATCCACATTAGCTTTATCCAAGAACACTGCCTCTCCAGAAAAAATATTTGAAATAGATTTATTCATGACGAGATATCAATAAAATTTCCAGCTAAAGCTGCAGCTGCTGCCATAGCTGGGCTTACAAGATGAGTTCTACCTAAGTGGCCCTGCCTGCCCTCAAAATTTCTATTAGAAGTAGAAGCGCATCTTTCTTTTTCTCCTAATTGATCTGGATTCATTCCTAAACACATAGAACATCCAGGCTCCCTCCACTCAAATCCACTAGAAATAAAAGTTTCATGCAGACCTTCTTCTTCTGCCTGTTTTTTAACTAATCCTGAGCCTGGAACAATCATAGCTCTTTTTATCTTCTTAGAAATCACATTGCCATCTAAAATTTCTGCTGCTTCCCTTAAATCCTCAATTCTTGAATTAGTACAAGAGCCTATGAAAATTTGATCAAGAGAGTAATTCTCTAGAGAGTCTCCAGCACTTAAGCCCATGTACTCCAAAGCTGCCTCAAAGTTATTTCTTTCAGTTTGTGAGGTGTAATCCTCCTTAGATGGTATTCGATCTTTTACTCCTATCACCATTTCAGGTGAAGTTCCCCAAGTAACTTGCGGTTCAATTTCTTCAGCAAAGAAGTTATGAACAGTATCAAAATTGGAGTTTTCATCAGAATGAAATGTTTTCCAGTATTCAAGAGCTATTTCATATTCATTACCTTTTGGGGAATGAGGCTTACTTTTGAGGTAATCAAATGTTTTCTGATCTGGAGCGATCATCCCAGCTCTTGCACCTGCTTCTATAGCCATATTACAAACAGTCATGCGTCCTTCCATAGAGAGGCTCTCTATTGTAGATCCATCATATTCAATAACGTGACCTGTACCTCCTGCTGTACCAATCTTTCCAATTAAAAACATTGTTAAATCTTTAGCAAAAACATTTTTTTTCAAAGGCCCATTGATAGAGATTCTCATGTTTTTTTGTTTGTTCATGACTAAGCATTGTGTTGCAAGAACGTGCTCAACTTCGCTTGTTCCGATTCCCATTGCAAGACATCCAAATGCACCATGAGTTGAAGTATGTGAATCACCACAAACTATTGTCATGCCTGGTTGCGTAAAACCTTGCTCTGGGCCGACAACATGAACAATTCCTTGGTTCAAATCATTTAGGTCGATTAAATCTATACCAAAATCATGGCAATTGATCTGCAGTGCCTGAATTTGATCTCTACTAATGGTATCTTTTATTCCTCTTAATCCTTCAGATCTATCTGTTGTGGGTACATTGTGATCAACTGTCGCAACAATAGAATCTACTCTTCTTGGACCAATACCTTTGATCTTCAGCCCTTCAAACGCTTGCGGCGAAGTAACTTCATGAACCATGTGAAGATCGATGTAGAGCAAATCACCGTTATCAGATCTACTGCCAACAAAATGAGTATCCCATAACTTATCGTACAGGGTTTTAGGGTTAGGGTTATTCACTTGTAGGAATCGTATAAGATGAGTTTTCTACGTCATTATTTTGAGCACGATTTCTCAGATAATGATCTAATAAAATTATTGCTACCATGGACTCAGCTATTGGGACAGCTCTAAGGCCAACACATGGATCGTGGCGACCAATTGATTGAACAGTTGTTTCTTTTCCAGATTTATCGACAGTTTTACCTTCAGTGCTGATACTCGATGTAGGTTTTAAAGCAATTGCAATATCTATTGGCTGGCCTGAAGAAATACCACCCAAAATTCCGCCTGCGTTGTTGGAAGCAAATCCATCTCGATCTATCTCATCTCTATGTTCGCTTCCTTTTTTTGAAACGACATCAAATCCCAGCCCTAATTCAACTCCTTTAACTGCATTAATACTCATTAACCCGTGAGCCAAATCAGCATCCAACTTATCAAATACTGGTTCTCCCAAACCTGCTGGAACGTTATTCACATTAATTTTTATTTTTGCACCGACAGAATCTCCTGCTTCTCTCAAAGAGGCAATAAGATCTTCTAAAGATTTCAATTTTGTTTTGTCAGGAAAAAAGAAAGCATTATTGTTGATCTCTTTAAGATCAATTTGATCTGCAATTATTTCCCCTACTTGTTCAACATAACCAGTTATTACAACTGCTAGATGATCTTTCAAATATTTTTTGGCAATGGCTCCAGCAGCAACTCTCATCACGGTTTCTCTGGCAGAAGCTCTACCGCTGCCTCGATGATCCCTCAATCCATATTTCTTTAAGTAAGTGTAGTCAGCATGAGACGGGCGAAAAACATCTTTCAGATTATCGTAGTCTTCACTTTTTTGATCCTCATTAAAGATAATCATTCCAATAGGTGTACCTGTAGTTTTCCCTTCAAAAATACCTGAGAGTATTTGAACCTTATCCTTTTCACTTCTTTGCGTTGTAAATGCATTTGAGCCTGGCCTTCTTTTATCAAGTTCAACTTGAATGTCTTGTTCAGAAATAGCAATGCCTGGAGGGCATCCATCTATAATGCACCCCAGTGCTTTTCCATGACTTTCACCAAAAGTAGTCACGGTGAAAGATTTACCTATACTATTTCCACTCATTGCTTAAAATAAACTGCACGATTATACGCTTATACCCTTTAAAAACTGAAATGATAGACAAAAAATTTAAGGCTGTATTTTGGGATTTTGGTGGAGTAATAACTTCAAGTCCCTTCCAAGCTTTTTCTAGCTTTGAGAAAGAAAATAATTTGCCAAAAGATTTTATAAGGAGGGTCAATTCAACAAATCCTTACGAAAATGCATGGGCAAAACTAGAGTCCTCAAAAATATCTTTGGAAGAGTTTGATAAATTATTTGCCTTAGAAAGCGAAAATCTAGGCTATAAAATTGAGGGATCCAAAATTCTTGAGCTTTTACAAGGTAGTGTTGTTCCTGAGATGGTGAAGATGCTAGAAGTACTTAAGGAGGAGTCATTTTTGTTGGCTTGTTTAACAAATAATTTTAATGCAAACGAAGATAAGTCAGCCCTAGATAATAACAATCAAGAGAGGCAAAGAATCCTTGGACTATTTGACTACATTATTGAATCAAGAGAAGTTGGAGTCAGAAAACCAGAGGATAAATTTTATGAAATTGCTCTTACTACAACAGGATGTAACCCTTCAGAGGTGATTTTTCTTGACGATCTGGGAATTAATCTCAAACCAGCAAAAGCTTTGGGGATGACAACCATAAAGGTTGTTGATCATATTGAATCAATTAAAAAACTTTGCGAATATTTAGAGATTAGTAGCGAAAGAATTATTTAGCCAGCAGCTTCATGAATTCATCTACAGGAGTATCCAGAAGCTTGTCTTTATCCTGACATAATTCAAATATCTGGTTTGATTTTTCTTCATCAAACTGAGTTAGTAGATTTCTTTTGAATTTTTCTAGGAGAATTGGAATACCCTCTTCTCGCCTGAATTTATGACCAATTGGATATTCAACCTCAATCTTATCTGTTGAACTTCCGTCTTTGAAAATGATTTGCAATGCATTAGAAATAGATCTTTTATCGGGTTCATGATACTCAGCTGAATACCTTTCATCCTCTTCAATAAGCATTTTCTGTCTTAACTCATCAATTCTAGGATCGCTGGCAACATCATCTTCATAATCCTCGGCAACTAGATCTCCTTTCAACAATCCAATAGCAGTCATATATTGGAGACAATGATCTCTATCAGCTGGATTATTCAATTCACCTTCTTTACTGATAATTCGAATTGCTGACTCATGAGTCGTGATTTTGATTTGTTCAATTTCATCCAATTTATCAATGATTTCTGGGTGAAGTTTTACTGCTGCTTCAACTGCAGTCTGAGCATGAAATTCAGCTGGAAATGAAATTTTAAATAAAACGTTTTCCATCACGTAAGAATTAAAGTCTTGTTCAACAATCAAATCTTTACCTTCAAATAAGACATCTTGGAAACCCCATGTCTTTGCGGTAATGGCACTTGGATAACCAATTTGACCTCTCATAGTAAATAAAACTAATTGCATTGCTCTGCTAGTAGCATCTCCGGCTGCCCAAGATTTCCTTGGACCAGCATTAGGTGCATGACGATAAGTTCTTAAACTTTGACCATCAACAAAAACCTGTGAAATTGCATCTAAAGATTGTTCTTTAGTGAGTCCAAATAATTTTGCTATCACAGATGTGGAGGCTAGTTTGACTAGAAGAACGTGATCAAGACCTACTCGATTAAAGCTATTTTTTATTGCTAACACTCCTTGAATCTCATGAGCCTTAATCATGCTTTCTAAAACAGCCTTCATCTTAAGAGGTTCCTTATTATTTTCTCTGTTTTGCTGAGAGATATAGTCAGCTGCTGCCAAAATTCCACCTAAATTATCTGATGGATGGCCCCATTCAGCAGCAAGCCATGTATCGTTGAAATCTAACCATCTTATAATCGCCCCGATATCCCAAGCACCTTTAACGGGATCAAGAATAAAACTTGTTCCAGGGACTCTCACACCATTTTTAACTTTTACATCATTTGCAAAAGGACCAAGCATTTTTTTACAGTCATCAAAAGTAAGCGCAAGAAGACCACAACCCAATGTATCCATCAAGCAATGTCTTGCTGTTTCCATGGCAAGGTCATTAAAATCAGTATCGCTTTGTGAGTAGTCAGAAATCTTTTGAATTAATTCATCAAAATCCGGACGTACATTTTGATCTACGTTTGAAGACATAAGAAGTTTATCTATTTTCTATATCGACCCAATCGGATTTTTCAGGGCCGATGTATTCTTCGCTTGGTCGGATAATCCTATTATCAGCTCTTTGCTCTATGACGTTTGCAGACCAACCAGAAGTTCTGCCTATGACAAATAAGGGGGTAAAAATTTTTGTTGGAATGCCTAAATACGAATATGCAGAAGCCATGTAAAAATCAGTATTAGGAAAAAGATTTTTTTCTTCATCCATGACCTTATCAATCTCTTCGGAAACTTGGTAAAGCGTATCATCGCCATTCTGTTCGCTTAATTTTTTTGCCCATGACTTGATAATATCGCTTCTTGGATCTTCAGTTGAATATACGGCATGACCGAATCCCATTATTTTCTCTTTAGCCTCTAGCATCTTTTTTACGCCAGCATTAGCATCTTCTCTAGAAGAAAATTTCTCGATCATTTCCATTGCAGCCTCGTTAGCTCCTCCATGTAAAGGTCCTCTTAGAGTACCAATAGCGCCAGTAATGCATGAATGAAGATCAGATAAAGTCGAGGCACAAGTTCTTGCAGTAAAAGTCGAAGCATTGAAACCATGTTCAGCATAGAGAATTAAAGAAACATCTAAGCATCTTGCATCATCTTTACTTGGTTCTTTTCCCGTAAGCATTGAGAGAAAATGGCCTCCTATAGAGTCGTGATCTGTGGCGGTTTCTATAGAAACTCCATCGTGCGAATACCGATACCAGTAACAAACAACTGATGGAAATATAGATATCAATCTATCAGCAATATCTGCTTGATTAGAGAAATCTCCTTCTGGTTCTATGTTTCCCAAAAAAGAACAGCCTGTTCTTAGGACATCCATCGGATGGGCAGAAGCAGGAATCAGTTCAAGTACTTTTTTTAATTCTGACGGAAGCTCTCTGTATTTTTTTAATTTTTCTTTATACTCGCTCAGTTTTGATTGGTTAGGTAAATTCCCATACAAAAGCATGTAGGCAACCTCTTCAAATGAAGCTTTCTCAGAAAGTACCTCAATTGCGTACCCTCTATAAGTGAGTCCTTTTCCTTCTTTTCCTACGGTTGAGAGAGCTGTTTGTCCAGCTACCTGTCCGCGAAGGCCAGCACCCTCAAGTTTCTTTTCAGCCATTGTTATTTAGTTTTTTTCGAAAAGTTTATCAATTTTCTCTTCGTACATATGATAGTCCAGGACTTCATACAATTCATCTCTTGTTTGCATTTTATCAAGCAAACCTTCGTGGTCCCCACCAGAAGCTAGAGTAGCATATACTTTTTCTGCAGCTTTGGACATAGCTCTGAAAGCAGATAAAGGATGCAGAACAATCTTTACACCCGCGCCAGCAAGATCCTTATGTGAAAATAGAGGAGTCATGCCAAATTCAGTTATATTGGCAAGAATGGGCTTGGAAACATTTTTTGAAATTTCTTCATAGTCTTTTAAAGTTGAAATTGCCTCTGGAAATATAGCTCCTGCTCCTGCCTCTATAAAGGCGTTTGACCTATCTATAACTTCCTGAAGTCCGCCCTTTGCAAATGCATCTGTTCTTGCCATGAGCAAGAAATTGTCATCAGTCTTTGCGTCCTTTGCTGCTTTGATTCTATCGACCATTTCTTCACAACTGACTATTTCTTTATTGGGTCTATGACCGCACCTTTTTTCGCTTACTTGATCTTCAATGTGAACACCCGATGCGCCTGCAGATATCATTTCTTTTATAGTCCTTGAAATACTCAATGCGGAGCCCCAACCCGTATCAATGTCTACTAGTAAGGGGAGCTCTGAGGCTGACCTTATTCTCCTCACATCTTCTAAGACATCTTCTCTTGAAGTCATAGCTAAGTCAGGAAGTCCATAGCTGGCATTGGCAACTCCACCTCCAGAAAGATAAATAGCTTTAATGCCTGCCCTTTCAGCTAAAAGAGCAGAATAAGCATTTATTGTGCCTGTTATGACCAGAGGTTTATTCTCTATTATTAATTTTTCCCAGCTCATAAGTAATTCTCTAACTTACGTTTAAGTTCATTATGATCTTTTATGGTTTCTAAATGTGGATATTTTTCTTTAATATGCGAGGGAGCTTGAAAAAAGAAACCTTGATCTGCAGTATTCAACATATTGATGTCGTTATAAGAATCTCCAGCAGCAAAAACTTTAAATTTCATAGTTTCCTTAATGGCCTCAATTACTTTTTGTTTATTGTTATCTTGCTTGAGTTTGTAGCCGGTTATTTCAGAACCATTGAGCTCTAAATGATGACAAATCAAATTCGGATAATTTAATTTTCTTACCAAGGGCCAACATAGCTCATAGAAAGTATCTGAAACAATGGAAACCTGAAAATTATCTCTTGCCCAAGATAAAAAATCAGCAGCGCCATCCATGGGTTCCATCTTTTCTACAATCTCCATGATGTCATGAATTGTAATGTTGTTATCGGAAACTAATTTAAGGCGAATATCCATTAGTTCTTCATAGCTTTCAAGATCTTGTGTTGTTAGCATCAGATCTTCAATCCCAGTTGCCTTAGAAACTTCTTGCCATATTTCGGGTATTAAAACTCCTTCAAAATCTAGGCACAAATAATCCAAACTACCTCCTTATGAGTTTGATGGATTCAAATATTTTATCTAATTCTTTCTTAGATTTGGTTGCGCAAGCCTTTGCAATTAATTCTGTTTTTAAATGTGGAGCAAACATCTGAATAAACTCATATAAATGGCTTCTCAGATAAGTCCCTCTTCTGAAACCAATATATGTGGTCCCTGAATCAAAAAGGTGATTAGCGTTAATAGCCACTAAGTCTTTGTCTTCTTGCTCATTGAAAGCCATGGAAGCAATGATTCCAACTCCAATTCCTTGTTTGACATACGTCTTAATTACATCTGCATCGGTTGCTGTAAAAACTACATTTGCTTTCAAGCCTCTCTCAAAAAAAGCCCTATCTAGGTCATTACTACCAGTAAATCCGAAAACATATGTAACTATAGGAAATTCAGCTAGATGTTTAAGTTTTGGTTTTGTTACATCTGCTAGAGGGTGACCTTTAGGAACTATTAAACTCCGCGACCATTTGTAAGCAGGTAGTTTAATTAATGTTTCACCTTTTTCAGATGTTTCTGTCCAAATCGCTAAATCTACTTCGCCCTTGGCTGCCATCTCCACAGATTCATCTGGAGTGCATTGGTTCATTTGAAATGAGACGTTAGGATATTTTTTAACAAATTTATCCACCACAGGTGGCAGGGTAAATTTTGCTTGAGTATGCGTTGTTGCAATAGCTAATGAACCGTAATCCTCATTAGAAAACTCAGTGGCAGCATGTTTTATGCCATCAACAAGAGCAAGGATTTCTTCAATCTGTTCCAGTATTCTTTTGCCAATGGGGGTTATGGCAACAAGATGCTTTCCAGATCTTTCAAAAAGCTCAATCCCTAATTCTTCCTCAAGCAGTTTTATTTGCTTGCTTATTCCAGGTTGCGAGGTATAAAGATTTTTTGAAGCCTGAGAAACATTTAAATTACTTCTAGCTACCTCACGCACATATAGTAATTGTTGAAATTTCATGGATTTATTATATAACCTAAAATTATAAAAAAAAGTATAATTTGATAAAAAATTATATATAGTTTTTTGATTTTTCCAATTAATACTGTATAAATAAACAGTATGAAAAACCTAACAACGCGACAATCTGAAATTTTGACCTTTATTTCAGATGTAATTTCAAATGAAGGCATGCCTCCTACACGAAAGGAAATAGCTTTAAAATTTGGCTTCAAATCAGCTAATTCTGCGGAAGAGCATCTGAAAGCTCTTGATAAAAAGGGATATATTGATCTTCATGGTGGCACTTCCCGCGGGATATCAATTAATAAATCTTTCCTAGGAATTCCTATAGTTGGATCTGTTGCAGCAGGCTCTCCTTTGCTAGCAGTTGAAAACGTTGAAGAAAGAATTGAATTTAACGGTAATATCTTTTCTGATTCTGTTGACTATTTTTTGAGAGTTAAGGGCGATAGCATGAATGAAGTAGGCATTGTTGAAGGCGATCTTATTGCAATAAATAAAAGGAAAGATGTTAAACCTGGCGATATTGTTGTTGCAAGGATAAATGATGATGTAACAGTTAAGACTCTCTTTCACTTAGATAAAAGAAAAGTAATTTTGAGGCCTGAAAATAAAAACTACAAAAATATTGAAATTAATCCATCAGTCGAAAACTTTGATATTGAAGGAAAATGTCTTGGAGTTCTAAGAAATTATAATTAGCTTTATTCTAGAAAAAATATTTTCTTTGGCTTAATAGCTTCTTTTACCAACTCTCTTTGTTCATCCTCATCAAGCTTATAAAAGTTATCTGGACATTCAAATTCATCTTCCCCAAATTTGAAGACTTTTTTAAATTTAAATGCTTTTCCCAATTTTTTTATTTTTACTCCAATTGGTATCTTAGATTCCTCTTCAAAGCCCAATATTCTTAGAGATTTCAAAACCTTGATTCGATCTCCTTCATCCTGATAATTAAAAGCATCAGGGTCATAAGTTATTCTTCCCTTTAGTTTGGTAGCCTTATTAAACCCATTAAATTCAGTGTACTCCCCAAATCTCCCATTTTTTAAAGTGACAGGAATACCGCTATTTGATTCAATAAATAAAATATTTTCTTTATTTGATCTATCAATCAGCTCTAGTGCTCTATTAAGCCCGATATCCAGAATATCTTCATCTTCGTCAGGGGTACCGAAAATCTTCTTCTCCTCTTTTAATGTCCATATGCAAGGCCCATTAATGCTTATATCTGCATAAACAGTCTCGCCAGTATCGGGATTAGCACCAAGATCTTTTGGAAGCTGAGCATATGTCTCAAATTTTATTGATTTCTCAAATACTGGCTTTGTCCATTGACATTCACCACATCCAACGAAAAAACCCCATCTGCCATGCTTAATACTTATTTCATTGGAACATTTAGGACAATTATCTATAACCTCACCTTTAACATTTTTTGGAAAAGCCCTATGACCAATTTGTTCATTTAGCATATCTAAAACTTCTCTAGTCCTAAATTCTTCAATTCTAGATATGTGTTCCAATAGTTTTGCAAAAAAATCATCTAAAACATCCGTCCAAGGCATTAAACCTGAGGATACTTGATCCAGGCTTTTTTCCAATTCCGCTGTAAAATCTATCTCTATAAAAAATGACTCGTATGCTTTTGATAGATAAGACACCAAAATCCTACCTAAATCAGAGGGATTAATGCTTTTCGCTCCGAAAGTATATTTTCGGTCTCTAAGATTTTTTACAGTATTTGCATAAGTTGAGGGTCTTCCAATACCTTCATCTTCCATATTTTTAATTAAGGATGCTTCTGAAAATCTTCTAGGAGGAGAAGTAAATTTTTGCTCAGTTGTTACATCACTTATATAAAGTTGTGAATCATCATAGATTCCTTTTAATTTTTGAGATTCCTCAGAATCGATATCATCTTTCAAAATCCTTTCAAAACCGTCAAAAATGAGTTCTCTTCCACTTGTTCTCAAAAGAAACTGCTCATCAATATCTTTGATAAAGATTGTTTTTCTCAGATATCTAGAGTTTTGTAATTGACTTGCAACTGTTCTCTGCCAAATCAATGAATAAAGATTGATTTGATCTTGATTTAATCCATTGATATCTTCTGGTTTATTTCCTATATCAGTCGGTCTTATTGGTTCGTGTGCTTCTTGCGCATTCGCAGCCTTTGATTTGTATATTTTTGGGCTATCTGGAAGATAATCTTCCCCAAACTCAGAAGAAATAAAGCTTCTTATTTCATTTATAATTTCAGTACTAATCCCTATCCCATCAGTTCTCATGTAAGTAATCAAACCAGACTCATATAAGGATTGAGCTATCTGCATTGTTCTCTCTGGATTAAAGAATAATTTACTAGAAGCTGCCTGCTGGAGCGTGGAAGTTCTGAATGGCGCCTTTGGAGAATAAGAAACTTCTTTTTCTTTTATTTCTGATATAGAAAAATTTAAACTTTCGATATCATTTTTTATTTTTTTTGCTTCATCCTCAGTGCTGATAGGTGCTTTTTTTAAATCCTCTCCATTTTTTTTTATTAAGTCAGAGCTAAAAGTACAATCTTCAGTCTTGAAATTAACCTTTAGTGGCCAAAACTCTTCGGGACAAAAAGCATCAATTTCATCTTCTCGAGAACAAATCATTCTTAAAGTAGGAGATTGAACTCTTCCAGCTGATTTTGCTCTAGGTACATGCCTCCATAAGAGAGGACTAACTTTAAATCCAATTAAATGATCTAAGACTCTTCTAGCCAAATATGCTTCAACAAGAAACTGATCGATATCTCTTGGATTTTCAATTGCATTTTTTATAGCAGACGAAGTTATTTCATTAAACGAAATTCTATGAATTTGTATCCCTTCAACCAATTTTTTATCTTGCAAGTGATCTAAAATATGCCAAGCAATGGCTTCTCCTTCTCTATCTGGATCGGAGGCAAGATATATTCTGGAAGAATCTTTTGTAAGCTCTCTAATTTCCTTAAGAGTTTTCTTTCCTTTTGAAGTAGATTCCCATTTAAGATTATTCCAATCGCTTGGATCAACAGCAGATTCATCATCCTTAAGATCTCTGACGTGACCCAAACAGGCATGAACTTTCCAAGAATCAGATGGAAATGCTTTCTCCAAAAAACCTTGAATTTTTTCTGCCTTTGCTTGAGATTCGACTATTACTAAATTCTTCATCCTTTTTTAGTATTGTTTAAAAAGGAATTTTTTGTCAATCTAATTTAATAATTCTTCTACTACAAAAGGCCCCTTGTAAACAAAACTTGTATAAATCTGTATAAGAGATGCGCCGTTATTTAATCTTTCTTCAACATCTCTTTTTGAAGAGATACCTCCAGAAGAGATCAAAGTTGCATCATCTCCAACAAGATTGCTAACCTTACGCAGCATTTCACTAGATTTTTGTTTTAACAGCTCGCCACTTATTCCTCCGCAAATACCCTCGAATTCACCCTGTGTTGTATTCGCTACAATATATCCATCAAAACCATTCGATAATGTAGCATCAACTATATCTTGAATATTTTCATCTTTTTCGTCTGGTGATAATTTTAAAAAAATTGGAACTACCTTATTAAATTTTCTATTTAATTCTTTTCTTGTTGAGGATATCTCCTTCGAAAGATCCTTAATATATTCCGGCGAAGTTAGTTTTCTTAGATCCTTTGTATTCGGAGATGAGATATTAATCGCAATGTAATCAGCTTGATTGAAGCATTCATGCATACAAAAGTTATAGTCAAGATATGCGTTTTCTAATGATGTATCTTTATTTTTTCCTATGCTGATTCCAAGAATTCCTGAAAAATTATTTTTGTTTGAAACAATATTTTCCATGCCTCTCAAAATTCCAGGATTATTGAAACCTAACCTATTTATGAGAGATTTATTTTTTTGTAATCTTTTAATCCTTGGATAATCATTTCCTAATTGAGCCTTAGGCGTGAAGGTACCAACTTCTACAAAACTAAAACCAAGAGCGCTAAGAGAATGAAAATATTTCCCCTCTTTATCAATACCTGCAGATAAACCTAAATAGTGATCAAATTTTAAGCCTTCTACTTCAATTTTCATGGATTCAGAAGGAGATAAAATCTTTGATTCATTTAATTTTATTCCCAAAGAAATTAATATTTTTATTGAGTTTAAGCTTATGTAGCTAGAAAATTCTGGCGGCAAGAATCTCAGAGCAAATAATGCTAATTGAAAAAAGATTTTTTTAGCAAATATCATCTTGATTAGACTATTCTAGATAAAAGATGATAAACCACCAGAAAAATAAAAAAATAATTTTGCATATACTTGAATAGATATATATCATGTCATCTATATTCAATATTGAATAAATACAGAGGTTAACTATGAAAACAATAAAGATTTCAATTTTGACTCTAGCTCTTGCTTTAAGTCCTCTATCCTTTGCACAAAGCGCTGGGGGTTCTAATGCTGCTGGCTCAGCTGGTTCCTTATCAAGTGGCGTTATTGCTGCTATTGCTGCTGCAGTCCTTGCGGTGGCAGCGATTGTAGATGCGCAAGATGGAGAAAAAGTTGCCGCTCCTGCACCTATTGAACCTGTTCAAGAAGAAGCCGCTGCTGAAGAAGAGGCTCCTGCAACGGAAGAAGAAAGCACAAGTACACCTGCTACGAGCACAAGTACAAGCACTTCCACAAGCACCAGCACAAGTACTAGTACTAACACAGATACAAGCACTAGCTCTGCATCAGCAAGTTCATAAGTATTAATTAATTATTTCAAAAAGCCTGTTTAATTTTAATCAGGCTTTTTGTATTTTTTAGCGATTGTCATCTGAATTTCTGGGTTTTTGGGAGTGAAACTCTGTATTGATTTTAAAACACTTCCATAATCATCAATCCAATATAAATTTCTGAATTTCCAATTTATCAAATTTTCTAGCGCGATTTCTTCATAAAGTTTTACCTTATAAAGATTTCCAAAAATTAAGATCTCTTCTTCTTTAATTAAATTTATTTTAGTTTTGACTGGTAATCTGAAAAGCTTAGGGTTATTGAAAGTATAAAAAGAGGTAAAAATAGTCTTTCCTGTATCAAAATTTTTATTATTGAAAGGGTGATCTTTGTCTAACTCAATGTTATCAAGTTCATTTTCTAATCCTTTTGCTTTAACAATAAAGCCATTTTTAGTATAAATTTTTACCAGGTTTGAGGATGTCCATTTTAATATGCCATATCTATCTTCTTCTAGAACAAGTAATGTATTATTGCCTCTACCGAGTCTAACTTGCATTGAAGCGTAAGGTATAGAGTTTATGATATTTAAGGAAATATTTTCTGGTCCAGATATCAAAGTTTTTAAATTATTAAGTAGCTCAGAATATATACTTCCACTCGCACATGAAATAAATAAAAAAGGGAATGCAATAATGAAAATCCTGATTTTATTCATTAAATCCATCCCTTAAATAATCTAAATAGTAAGCTGATGAATTATTTGTATATCCTTCTATGCCTAATGTTCCAGACAGCATTGCGCCTCCATCTCTTGTTAAATTTCGCCAAACGAACCTAGCGTTATTTTTTCTATATTTACTTGAAACGATATCTAGTGGAATAGAAAAATATATACCTTTATCAAAACTTCCTTCTCCAAACTCAAAAGCAGAAATGTCAGTTTTTGTTGCAAAAAAACCCAGAGTAAACCCAGTTTTAAATGATTTTGAGAGGTTAAGGGTTATGCCAGAATCTTTTGCTAAATATCTGCCGCCTGATAGTATCATTTTGACTCCTTCTATAGGAGTCTCCCATATAAAATTCAAGTGCCCTGTGAATGTCTCATAGTCTCTGAAACTAAATCTTTGGTTGAATTGCCTCTGTTTTACCCAATAGTAATTTCCTGAAATATACCAAGGTTTTTGAATGTCTCTATATAAAAATTCTGCTCCTATTCCGCCATACATCTCTTCAAAAATACCTAGCTTCAAGCCTCCAAGAAATAAGTAATCTCTTGAATATTTAGGATTAAAAATTCGGCTATAGGTTAGTTCTTTGAGAGTATATTTTTCTTTTAAATATTCTCTTATATCAGATCTTACTTTGGGAAGCCTGGAGAAAGACCTTAATGTTAATTGATCAAGATTTTGAAAAATACCTAGGCCTATACTTGAGTCCAAAAAAGAATGTTGGTCAATTATAATTCCTGCCGAGGCTAATAATCCTATCTGACCAGAATAGAATGCTTCTGGTGCTCCGATATGATTTTTTAGATCTGGTTTAAGTCCCCAAGAGTACAAAGGATAATTTATTTGACCTAAAAATATTCTACTTGAGGAATCTAATTCAAAGAAATTTTCATAATTAATGTATCTTTTCATCTCAAGAAGAGAAAGATTATTTTGTAAGAATTGCCTAAATTTCTCCAAAGGAAAAGATATTGAAGCCGTTTTAACATTGCCTGTCTGGAATATAATTGAAATATTTTTTATATCTCTTGTTTGAAGAATAGGGTCTGTAATTTGTATTACTCTTTTTGCCGCTAGATTAAGATTTCTATACTTTCCTTGATTAAGAGAAATATATAGATCATTTGATATTAAATAGATTTCCTGAGTATAAATTTCATATCCAGATAGCATAGCGTTTATTGTTCCTGTAAAAACTTCATCTTTTAAAGATAAAAGTTTTTTATCATCTTTTGAGAAAATAATAGATTTTACTGACTCATTTTTAGGTACTATAGGTTTTGCATAATTAGCTTTGTAAGAGAGCCCAAAACCTAAATCAATTCCTCTATGTTTGAATAAATTTATGTCGACATATTTTGAAGCTGGTATAGAAAGCCCAAAACTATAATTTGATTTTTTTTCTAATGAAAAAGGATTAGATTTATCATAATCAATTTTTAATCTTAACCCTGAATATTTGTTCAAATATGAAAATCCGTAAAATGCTGATGCTTTTTCGCCTTTAAACCATCTATCAAGTTCAAAATCACCGCCTCTCCCATAATTTGTAGGTCTGCTGGAGAATGATTTATCTAAATCAATTAATGGATTCTTTATACCATCAGAGTTAGATAATGAACCCCACCCCAATCCTACCGTAAAGTCAAAATCTCCAACTTTCTTCGAGGACACGATATACTCTCCTGAAAATTTTCCCGTTCCAATAAAATCTCTAAATCCAATACTTAGTTCAGGGAAACGTTCGGTTTCCTCTACTAATTTAATTTTTAAGTTAAAACTTTTATCTTTATAGGTTTGATCTCCAGAAAAAGATTTATATGGGCTATATTTACGAGTGTTAATATCAGCATATCTCAAAGATACTTCCATCCAGTCAAAAGGATTAGCAGAAATGAATAAAGAATTTATTGGTTCAGAATTTACTAAGTGAAGCTTTAAGTTTCCTTGCTCAAGTATTCTTGAAGACGGAATATTTATTAGTCCGATTTCACCGCTTAGATTAGAAGTTAGTCCAACATCTGAGTAAATGTAATCATCTATTGAACTACTCAAAGACAGTGAAAAAAATAATAGATATAAAAATAAATTATTTTTAATTGTTATTTCCTAAAGCAGCAATGGCTGCAGCGCTGGTTGCAAAATTTGAAATAATAGGAAATAAAACTTGAGAAAATACTAGCCAGTCAAATGGATTAGGATCTCTAGGTATTATTAATGTAGTTCCGGGTGAAAGATCAGGAGAGTTGGGCCAAGTTCTTACCCTGGATGCCATTCCATTGGGGTATACAACTAAAGTTCTATTTTTATCTGCTTCTTCAGAATATCCTCCAGCTTGATTAATGTAATCCCTCACATTATTAGAAGGATTAAAAGTAAAACTAGTCGGTGATAAGACCTGTCCTGATACAGTTATTGTAGAAGGTCTATCAGGGACAAAAATTCTATCGCCAGGTTCTAATAGAAGATCTTTTTCAGGTGACCTCTCCAGCAAGTCCAAATCAAATTCAGTTACGACTCTTCCTATAGGTTCAATGTTCTCAAGATCTGTTATGAGGTTGGATATGGAAGTAAGAGCTAGAGTTGGGTCTCCTCCAACTGATGATATTCTTCCGCTTGAAATAGCTGTAGCAATTGATTGTTCCAGTTGATCAGCAGACCTCATAAATGCGATCTTTTCTTTTTCGGCAACTGATTTTCTTGCAAGAACTCCACCATAAGGAAATGCATTTGGTTTATATCCTCCCGCTCTTTTGATAATCTCAGATATTCTCTCACCCTGCTTAGCACCATAAATGCCAGGATTTTGGAAGGCTCCCTCAAGAGATACAGAGAAAATCTCTTGTTTAACTTTTGAGGCTAAGTTCGCATAAAAACTAGAATTTACTCCTAATTCAAATAAATTTTTGTTTTCGAATACATCTAGCTTTAAAGAGATTCCATCATCTGTATAGATATCAATCATTCCAGAAAACTTCTCAGAAGGACCGCCTGCATAAGATAGTAAATCTAGTGTTGATGAAATATTAAAAGAAGGATAAATTCCTGGATTTCTTACCTCTCCAGAAATTACAGAAGCATTTTCTAAAGCAAAGATAATCAAGTATGGTTTCTTTTCAAAAATAAATGGGCATTCTTCTATAAATTCTAATTGATCTATAGCTTCCACATCTGGGTTTGGTAAATATTTTGATTTTACAAATCTTATTGACGAACTTGATGTTTGTCTCGCTAACATTTGAAGCGATTTGCATTGGTATCTATCTAAGTTTTTTGATTTAAAGTAATTAGCAAGACTCTCAGAATCATTATTACTCAGAATATTCAAAGCATCTGCAACAAGTATTGAATTTAAAAACTTAACATCCTCTTGAGACAAGACGTAAATTACATCATTGGACTTTAAACTTGTTTCGCTCCCATCATCATTATATAAATTTGCTTTGAGAAGGCTCTTTGAGCCAAAGTTGTTTTCCCTTTCGATAATTGCAAAAGGTGCGTATGTAGATTCAAAAAAATCTTCTGGCTTAATTATTTCTTCCAGCAAAAGACCTTCTTCAAAAGCAACTGATCCTGAAGATGAAATTGCACCAACTATTTTGATAATATTTCTAGGCGTATTAGATAAGTTATGAACATATATTTCGTCACCATCCTTAAGAATGACGTTATTTATTTCATTCAAAGAAAGATTTTTGTATATTCTTTCACCATTATCAGCATATGAACTCAAGGTTATCTTATTTTTGTTTGCTTTGTTTGTTAGGCCTGATGAAAAGAATAATAAATCCTCGAATGTCTCATCTTCATTTAATTCAAATCTAGCGGGATTCTTTACTTCTCCAGATATTGTGACAGTCTTTCCTGTTGGGTTTATTAACAGTGCATCATTAGATTGAAGCCTAATATCATTCTTAATATTTCCTCTAGTGAGAAGCTCATAAAAATCTAAATTCGCAATTGTGTTTCCATCTCTTTTGACCGATATCTTTCTTAAAGAACCGTTTTCTGTTGGTCCACCTGAAAAGAATAAAACGTTTGAAACATTAGACAAAGAGCTTACTGTATATGCTCCTGGACTAAAGGCATTACCCAATACAAAAATTTGTATAGATCTTATTTTTGCCAGAGAAATTTCTGCACTCACTCCAATTAAAGATGCATTAATGACGGACTTTATTTTATCAATGGCCTCCCGAAAAACTAATCCAGAAATCTCGATAGAGCCAACTTGAGGAATTACAATGTTACCTTCTCTGTTAACTGGAACAATTCTATTCGAATCAACTGAACCAAAAAGCTGTACTTTAAGTTCATCGCCGGGACCTAAAACATAATCAAGAGGGGCAGGAGCTAAGTCAATAGGTGCAAAAGTTGATGGAGAGTCCTTGAATAAATTAAGACCGAAGATTTCTAAGCTTGTTGTATTAAAAATACTATTTTCAGATGATGAAATTTCATTTGTTTCTTTGGGTACAGAGCTATCAAAAGAAGCTATGTCGAAATCTTCCATTATGATCTCATCATTTATTGGTTTACCGGTTTGTATTCCTAACTTTTCGCTAATTGATGAGGCCTGACTTTCCGGAAGAAGATCTAAGTAATCTAGATCAGAATCAGATTGCGAAATGATAAAGCTTGAAAAAAAAATATAAATAAAAAAAGAAATTTTAATTGAGGATGACATTATCAATCTTGCTTTAAATGTTCTATGGATACAGCCCAACCCAGCTTGGTCCTGCATGCTTCGAAGTAATTATAATCTTTAGGATGATAAAGTTTAAAAGTTTTTTTTGTATTAGATACTTTTAAACCCTTATTTGTGTATTTTAAGTTCTTTTTTCCATCTACAAAAATTTGAATAGAGTTTAAATTTTTATTTTTAATTTTGACACTAACCTCTTCTTTGTTAGATAAAAGTAAGCTATGCGAAGAAGAGCTATGGGAAAACATTGGTAATAAAGAAATGGCATCTAACTTTGGTGAAATTATTGGACCTCCGCCTGAATAAGAGTATGCGGTTGAACCAGTACTTGATGAAATAATTAAACCATCTGCTTTTAAATTATAGATTACTTGATCTTTTAAGCTTATCTCAAGATCAAGCATTTTTGTAACAGATCCAGAGTGAATTACGACCTCATTAAGGAATATTTCCTTTTTTTTGATGCTTGAATAAGCCTCAAAAACTGGCCTGTTCTCTTTCAAGTAAGACCCTTGCAAAATATCTTTTAGTTTATCAATTTTACTAAGTGATAAGTCAGTTAGGAATCCTACAGTCCCTGAATTAATTCCTAAAAAGGGTACATTTAAAGAATGAAGATTTCTAATGGAACCGATCATTGTTCCATCTCCACCAAGCACAAGGATAAGCTCTGCTTTTGAAGCTTTTTTAATTATTTCAGAATTTAGTTTCTTTACGTTTGTTGAAAGGATGACCTCAGAATCAGAGGCTTCTACTATTTCATTAACTCTAAGAAGGGCTTTATCAGTTTTTCTGGTTGCAGAGAAAATAACCGCTATTTTATTAATCTTTTTCATATGTAGGTGTCCAACTTCTTACAACATATATAAACAAAGTATCTATTATCGCAATAATGACCTTAAAAATATATTTAGTTAATGCAATTGAAAGAGCAACAAAAAAGCTTAATTCTCCAGCTATTACCCAAACAAAAGTATAAATAAAGGTATCTAATGCCTGAGAAGAGAGAGTTGAAAGATTATTCCTTAGCCAGAGATATTTTCCTTTTGTAATATCTTTAATTTTATTAAAAAGCCATACATCAAAAGTTTGACTTATTAAATAAGCAGTAATTGATCCAATTACAAATATTGGTGAATAAAATGCGAGAGTTTCTATTGCGCTATGAACAGATTGAGATGATGCAGCTATTTGAGAGGGAAGATAATAAGTGCTGAGAACCAATGTAAACATGATGACTATATTAGAGATAGCTCCTAAAATTACCGCAAAATTTGCTTCTCTTCTTCCATACTTTTCACTTATTAAATCAGTTGCAAAGTATATTCCTGAGTACATTATGGCTCCCATGCTGACTGTAAAAGTTTGTCCAAAAAAATTTAGGTCGCTTACTTTTCCTCCCTGAAGATTCGCCAACATTATTCCTAATGTAACAGCAATGTATAAGCCCCTGAGTCCGAACAATTTAAATAAAATAACAGTAATAGTTAAATCATAGAAAACTGTAAAAACCCATAAAAATTCTGGGTTTTCTGATAGAAATGAAAAAAAATTCATAAACTTATTATTGTTAGCTTGCGTAGCATAGATTATTCTTAGTATTTGTACATAAAAAACGAGGTACTTATGTCAGATTTGAACGCTTTTAGAAATGAAACAAGGGATTGGTTAGAAGCAAATTGTCCAGAATCAATGAGAACTCCAATGTCTCAAGGAGACGTTGTTTGGGGTGGAAGAAAAGTTGAATTTAAGGATCCTGACCAAAAAGTTTGGATGGATAGAATGGGCGAAAAAGGATGGACTTGCCCTACTTGGCCTAAAGAATATGGCGGCGGCGGACTCAATTTTGAAGAAAATAAAGTTCTTCAAGAAGAATTAATGAGAATTAAAGCTAGACCTGCTCTCAATAGCTTTGGTATTTGGATGTTAGGCCCAGCACTTCTTGAATATGGAACAGAAGAACAAAAAATGGAACATATTCCGAAAATAGTGAGAGGAGAGATAAGATGGTGCCAGGGGTATAGCGAGCCAGGCAGTGGTTCTGATTTAGCTAGTCTAAAAACAAAGGCTGAAGATCAAGGAGAAGAATACTTGATTAATGGTCAAAAAGTCTGGACCTCATATGCAGATGAGTGCGATATGATTTTTACCCTCGTCAGAACAGGTCCTTTAGAGCCTAAACATGAAGGAATAAGTTTTCTTCTAATTGATATGGATCAGGAAGGCGTAACCACAAAACCAATTAAACTTATATCTGGAAAATCTCCTTTTTGCGAAACTTTCTTTGATAATGCTACAGCTCCAAAAGAAAACCTTGTTGGAGGTTTAAACAAGGGATGGTCTGTGGCTAAAAGACTGCTTCAATTTGAAAGAAATATGATTGCTGGCATGGGTTTTGGTTCAGCAGCATCGGGGTCTTCGAAGAAATCAGATACAAAACCAACTTCCGGCTTAGCAACAATGGCTAAAAGATATGTTGGTGAAAAGGAAGATAAACTTAATGATTCTGGCTTAAGAAATAAAATCATTGATCACGATATGAATTCTCAAGCATTTGCGCTGACTCTGAGAAGAGCTGCAGAAGAATCAAAAAAATCTAACCAAGGTCCCAGTGCTGCCTCTTCTATCTTCAAATATTATGGTACAGAGCACAATAAGCTTAGATATGAAATTATGCTCGAAGCTATGGGAACTAAGGCTTTAGGTTGGGATGGTGCTGAATTTGGTCCTGAAGAGCTTGCAATCACTAGAGAATGGCTAAGAACTAAGGCTAACTCTATAGAAGGTGGAACCTCAGAAGTACAATTAAATGTTATTTCTAAGAGAGTTCTAGAACTTCCACAATAAGACACTGTTAAGGGGGAAAAATGTCACTTGTATTAAATGAGGAACAATCTTATTTGAAGGATACTGCAAGAGATTTTGCAAAAAACAAAACTCCGGTTAGTCACTTCAGAAGTGTTAGAGACTCAGAAAATCCTGAGTGCTTTGATCGTGAAATTTGGAAGGAAATGGCCAGCCTAGGTTGGTCGGGAATCTTAATTCCAGAAGAATATGGCGGTTCAGATTTTGGAGTTGCAGGGATAGGTGTTATTTTTGAAGAGCTCGGTAGAACTCTAACTCCCTCTCCAATGTTTTCTACTGCTGTTGTTTGTGCAAGCTTGATCAAAGAAGCTGGCAATGAAGATCAAAAAAAAGATTATCTAACTAAAATAGCATCTGGAGATATAACGCTTGCTTTTGCCTTAGAAGAGTCAAGTAGACATTCTCCTGCTAATCTTGAAACAACTGCAAAAAAGGATGGAGATTCATACCTTATAAATGGACAAAAGACATTTGTTCTTGATGGCGGTTTTGCTGACTTTTTAATAATTGCTGCTGCTACTGGCAAAGGTACTTCTCTTTTTATTGCCAATAAAGATGCCAGAGGAATTGATATTAAAGTAACTCCCATGGTGGACTCTAGAAATGCTGCCAATATCACTTTCAAAGATTTGAAACTCTCTACATCTGATCTGATTGGCGATGAAAATGGCTCAGATCAAATTATCGAAGAAGTGTTAGACATCTCAAGATCGGTGATTTCTGCTGAGATGTTTGGAGGAATCCAAGAAGCTTTTGACGTAACTTTGAATTACTTGAAAGAAAGAGATCAATTCGGGGCAAAGATAGGCTCCTTTCAAGCTTTACAGCACAGAGCAGCGATCATGTTCAGTGAAATTGAGCTATGTAAATCATGCGTATTGGAATCCTTAACGTCTTTTGATGAAAGTTCAAACGATATTCCTAGATTAGCTAGTTTAGCTAAAGCTAAAATTGGAGAAGTATTTCATTTAGTATCTAATGAAGCCGTTCAAATGCATGGTGGTATAGGTGTTACGGATGAATATGATATCGGTTTTTATCTCAAAAGAGCTAGAGTGGCTGAGCAGATATTTGGTAACGTTCAATTTCATAAAGATAGATACGCTGAATTGACAGGTTATTGATGGCAAACATAGAAGATGTAAGTCATCTATTGAAAGTCATGAAACAACTTAGAGATCCTGTTGAGGGATGCGCTTGGGATCTTGAACAAGATCATTCATCTCTTATTCCATACCTTGAAGAAGAATCACAGGAATTAATAAAAGCTATTGAGTCTAATGATTCAGATAATATTAAGGAAGAACTTGGGGATGTCCTTCTTCAAGTAATTTTTCACTCTCAAATAGCGAATGAGAATAAGGAATTTGACTTCTTTGATGTGGTTGAGGGTCTTAAACAAAAGTTAATCAGGAGGCATCCTTTTGTTTTTGATAAAAGTAAGAAACATACCAAAGAGGAACAGACGGCTATGTGGGAAAAAATTAAGAGGGCAGAAAAAGGAGGATAAGATTTCACATATTAAAGCCGCATTTTGTTTTCTTCTTTTATGCATCAACACAGCTACTCTCTCGATTTTCTTAATCTTTGCTGGCATCATTAAAATTGTTCTCCCAATTCAGTCTTTAAAACTTCTTCTAACTCGCTTCATAATCAAAGTTGGTGAATTATGGATTGACATAAATAACCTTTGGATTCAGTTTATTCTAAAGCCTAAATGGACCGTTGAAGGCTTTGAGGAAATGGATAAAAAATCCTGGTATCTATCGTTATCTAATCATCAATCTTGGGCTGATATATTTATTGTCCAAATGATTACAAATAGAAAAGTTCCTATGCTTAAATTTTTTATGAAATTTGTCCTTATTTACGTTCCTGTTATCGGAATATGTTGGTGGGCATTGGATATGCCATTTCTTAAGAGATATACAAAAGATCAGCTAGAAAGAAATCCCTCTCTCAGAGGCAAAGACTTTGCATCCATGAAGAAATCTTTTAAAAAGTATAGTCTTTATCCAATCTCTGTTTTTAGTTTTACCGAAGGTACGAGATTCACAGAACAAAAGCATAAAGATCAGAATAGTCCCTTCAATAATCTACTTAAACCCAAAGAAGGAGGATTGGCTGCTGCAATATCAACAATGCCAAGACTTGATAAGATTATTGAATTCACAATTATTTATGAATCAAAAAAAAGGAGCTTCTGGGATTTCTTGAGGGGAAATATGAACAATGCACGAATATTTGTGCAGTCGTTAGATATTCCTGATAAATTCAAAAATGATCAACTTCATGAAAATGATGGATTAAGAAAAGAATTTAAAGATTGGCTCAATGAAATATGGCACAAAAAAGATAAACTAATAAATGAAAATAAATTTTAAATATGGTTTTTGAGCGATTATTAGTTTTTACTGCTTTTTTTATCACTGCAATACTACCTGCATCTGCGCAGGAAAAATCTTCCCTTTACATAAATACTTTGAATGAAGTTGATAAGATCCTTGGTGAACATCACTTTTTTAAAAATACCACTTTTGAAAACGTTGACGTCATAGAGGAATTAATTTCAAATATAGATCAGCAAAATTTGATTTTTACCAATGAGGAGGTTGGTAACTACATTTCCTTATCTAAAACAAATTTTGATCTTGGGGATGAAGAATTATTAGAGATTGGTTTTGATATTCTTAATGATTACAAAATACGCTATAGAGCTCTTCTATCCCATCAAATTCAATATATAAAAGAGCTTAATGAGATTGATTTATTCAGCTCTGAAAGAATTCACAGAAATAGAGAGGATCAAGAAAGATTTAATGCTCTTTCGATGATAGAAAATTATTATGAATCTTTGGCTAAGAGTGAATTAATCTCAATAATGATTAAGGAAGAGGAATTTGAAAAATCAGTCAATAAACTTCAGAAAAGATTAAATAGAAGATTAAAAAATCTAGAGCAGCTGACTGAAGATGATTTATTTTCTTGGATAATGAATTCAAAAACTTCCTTATATGATCCTCATTCAAATTATATGTCTCCAAGGGTGACAGAAGATTTTGAGATCAACATGAGTTTATCTCTAGAAGGCATTGGTGCGATGCTTACCTCAGATGATGGAATTACCAAAATCACAAAACTTATAGAAGGAGGTCCTGCAATCAAGTCAGGATTAATAAAGAATAATGATCAAATTGTGGGAGTTGGCACAAGAGAAGACAGTCAAATAGTTGATGTAAGAGATTGGAGAGTAGATGAAGTAGTAAAACTTATAAGAGGGCCTAAAGGAACAATAGTAAAATTAGAAATTCTTCCGTCATCTTCTCCTGCTGAAGCGGATGGGAAAGTTATTGAAATCAGAAGAGATCTTGTGAAATTAGAAGATCAAGCTGCTAAAAAACAAATTATTGAGGTCAATGATATTGAAAAATCTTATAAGTTTGGAGTTATCGACTTACCTGCTTTTTATATGGACTTTGAGGGATATCAGAAAAATAGGTTTAATTATCGTAGCGCAACAAGAGATGTTAAAAAGCTTATCAAGGAAATTGATAATGAAAATTCTGATGGTGTGATTCTAGACTTAAGAGGTAATGGAGGAGGATCTTTATATGAGGCCTACAGCCTTGCAAAAATTTTTCTAGGAAGAGGTAATGTACTTCAAGTGATGACTTCAAATGGCTCCATATACCCTCTAGGTCACTCTATTGGTATCCAAAACTACTCTGGGCCAGTGTTAATATTGGTTGATAAAATGTCTGCTTCAGCATCAGAGATATTAGCTGGCGCAATTCAAGATTACGGAAGAGGTTTGGTTGTTGGAAGTCAGACATTTGGCAAAGGTACTGTGCAAAGATTGAGAGAACTGCCTTATGGACAACTTAAGTATACTGAGCAAAAATTCTATCGAGTTACTGGGGAAAGTACTCAGAATAAAGGAGTCACTCCTGATATTGAATTGCCTTTTGTTTTTAATAGCCAAGAAGTTGGGGAAAGTTCTTATGATAATTCTCTTGAAGAAGATTTCATAAAACCTCTTAGGGTGACAGACTTCAGGCAAGTTAAAAATATAAAAAGAACAGATACAAATTCAAAAAATAGGAATAACGCTAATTTTTTGACTTCTTACATTGAAAAGAAAAATAGTCTTTCTGAGGATAGAGGTTCTAGAGAATATATTGATCTTGATCTGGCTAAGAGAATTGATGAGCAAAATGAATACGAAAGTAATTTATTATCTCTAGAAAATGAGTTAAGAAGAAATTTGGACTTACAGCCATTTAAAAATTTTGATGAATATTTAGATGCAGATGATGAAGAGAGAAATAAGAAGTTTAATGATCTAGTTCTCAAGGAAGCAGCAAAGATTTTAATAGACCAAATAGAGTTTAATGCTGATCAAGGCACTAATTTATTAACAGTAAATTCTAACTAAATTGAAAATAGTATCTTTTAACGTCAATGGAATTAGAGCCAGAATACATCAACTGGAAAAATTAATAGATAAGCACTCTCCAGATATTATTGGTCTCCAAGAAACCAAAGTTGATAATGAAAATTTTCCTCTTGAGACTATTAAAAATTTAGGCTACGAAGTGATCATTAATGGTCAAAAAGGTCATTACGGAGTTTGCTTGATGTCCAAAAATAAACCTGCAAATTGTGGCATTGGAATGCCAACAGATCCTGAGGATGCTCAATGCAGACTTGTATGGCTGGAATATAAGACAAAAAAAGGTCCCCTGTTTGTATTTAATGGATATTTTCCTCAAGGAGAAAGCAGAGATCATCCGATTAAATTCCCCTACAAAGAAAAATTTTATAAAGATCTTTTGACTTATCTTAAAAAAGATTTTGATCCTCAAAGTCATTTGATTGTTATGGGAGATCTTAATATTTCACCTGAAGATATTGATATTGGAATTGGAGAAAATAATAGAAAAAGATGGCTGCAGACTGGAAAGTGCAGTTTTCTTCCTGAAGAAAGACAATGGCTTGAAAATCTGAAAGATTTTGGCTTATATGACTCCTACAGATGCCTGCATCCTGAGGAAGATAACACTTTTAGTTGGTTTGATTACAGAAGTAGGGGTTTCGATGATAACCCAAAAAGAGGGCTAAGAATTGATCACTTATGGGTTACTGAAAGCTTGAAAGATTTAATTAGTTCTTCTGAAATCGATTATGAAATTAGGGGAATGGAAAAACCTTCTGATCACGCACCAGTTTGGACAAAGTTTAATATTTAGATCTTTTATCTTTAAAAAAGCTTTTAATTAGCTTTGAGCACTCTCTATCAAGTATCCCGGAGCTGACATCTAACTTATGGTTCAACCATTCATTTTCGTCTAAATTATTCCTTGAATTTATGAATCCTGTTTTTTCATCTGAGGTTGCATAAACTAACCTACTAATTCTTGCATGGATAATTGCGCCGGCACACATCATGCAAGGCTCAAGAGTCACATACAATGTTGTTCCTATAAGTCGGTAATTATTAAGAACCTTTCCTGCCTCTTTCAAACATAAAATTTCTGCGTGAGCAGAAGGATCGTTTTTTGTGATTGATAAATTATGCGCTGCAGATAAAACTTCATTACTCTTAACTAATATAGCCCCAACTGGCACTTCATCTTTTTCATAAGCTAAGTTTGCTTGTTCAAGGGCTTTTTGCATAAAAAATGCATCCGAAAAGCCTGCCATCAAGGAAATATTTTTTTAAGCTCTTTGAGAGAAATAAGCATCCCTTGATGAATTCCTTCGGCGAAGATATCAGGTTCAATTTCTGTTATCCAAGAGAATTCACAATTATCGTTATCTAAAGGACATATCTGTATGGTTGCTAAATGATGCTCGATTGGAGCAGGAGTTTGAATAGCAGAGTACTGAAAAATTTTTTTATCGTGATCAATTTTTAAAATTTTTTCTTTTAGCTCTCCCATGCCCTCCATAGAGAAGGATCTGACGTCCCCATCTAGAGAAATCTCTTCAACGGTAGGCACCCAACTTGAATTTGTTGGATCAGAAATAATATCCCATATCGCTTGTACATTGACTGGAAAAATCTCTTTTTCTTTAATTGTTTTCATTTAATTCCTTGTCTAAAAAAGCCACAACATGATTATTTACATGAAAATCAGAATCTAATGGCATTATCTCATTAAATATTAGTCGTTTTGCAACTCTTACCATAATTACTGAAAACTTAAACAAAGCTAATATCCGATAGTAAGTAAAAAATTCGGATGATAATCCTGTTTTATTTTCCCAAATTATCCTACCCTCTTCTTCATCCATAGTTCCTTCTAATTTTGGAACATTCAACGCAAGACTATTTGCATCATCTATTGCAAATCCCCATGCTAAATCCATTAAAGGATCACCAAAATTAGCCATTTCCCAATCAAGTAAGGCTTTTGCTGAAAAATTTTCATAAAGTACATTTCCAGGCCTAGCATCACCCCAGCACAAAGTTAGTTTTTGAAGAGGTGGCTTATTTTTAACAAGCCAATCTAGAGCATTTGAACAAATTTCATGAGGTTCGCCTTCCATGCCCCAATTCAAAAAACTTTGGTAATAATCTAAATGCATTCCTAAAGGATCTTCATCTGTATTAATTTTGCAATTCCTCAATTCATCACTCGAAAATTCTAAATTATGTAAATGCGATAAATGATCAAGCCATTCCACCCACACCTTATGTCTTTCAGTTGGAGTAGCCTTTCCCATCATTCCTTCCATATCCATATGATAAGGAGGATTATCACTAGGAGCAGAACCATTAATGCTTCTCATAATATAAAAACCAGAACCTAAAATATTATCGTCATAATTTTCATAAATAACTTCAGGGGTAAGCATATTCTTTCCTCTCAAAATCTTCATTATTGATGCTTGCATGGGCAAATCGTAATTTGGAAAAACTTGATATTCCGTTGGTTCGAGTCTTAAAACCAAGGTCTCCACCGAATTATCCTTCTCTAGATCAAATACAAAGGTTTCATTGGAAAAACCTGAAGCCAAAGAGGATTCATGAGGAGTTAATTTGAGGGGGCCTTCTTTAGAGGCAAGCCAATTTTCGAGTTTTTCAATCTTAGATTGAAAATCCTTCTCAGTTGAGACTGGCATTAGGGTTTATCAAAGAGATCTTTAAAGCCACTCGGTTCGTGGGGCCCCAATATGAGTTGTTCTAGAACACCCCGACCTATCTTACTTTTATCTCCTATCTTCATCGTCACATTTGAAACAGATTGCACATGCAGAAAGGGAGGATCTCCAGGGTCATCATTTAAATCATAATCATCAAAATAAGAGGCCAATTCTCCTTTATCATGTCCGTGACCCCAATCAGGGTGCATATAACCTAAGCCACACATAAAAACCTGCATACCGCAATCAATTGAAATTGTTATGGGTTTAGCTTGATCGTCTGTCCCAAATATCTCCATTTTTTTTACTCTTCTGGTACCAGGATGATAAGAAACAGATTTTTTAATGTCTTGGATAATGAATTCATCTTCGTAATCAGGTCCTTGTGCAATAGAAATCGTTGAGCTGGCATTACCCTTCTCGTCTTCGACAAAATAAATATGTGCTGCTGAATCATCAAAGTGAATTGGAGCCCATAACCAATAAAACTGTGGCATTGAAAAAGGAACCATTGGTTGACTATCGTAAGCTCCAACGGGCCTGACGCCCCAAGATCTATCTCTTGTTCCTATGAAAGAATCATTATCAAGACTAATTTCTTTTTTATTATGAACAATTTTTCCAGACCATGATCCTTGCTGCGTCATTCTGCATGTATCCATAATCATTCTTGGTCCATTGAAAAGTTGCATTTGGGGTTCTCTCATAGGAGCAAATCTACTTGTAAATTCTATGGAAACATCTAGGTCGTTTTCTACGTCAGCGAGTGTGACTTTGAGTTTATTAAGTGGCTCTATTACCTCAACGCTTAGAGGACCTACCTTGGTGTCAAGACGTTCTAAGTTCAGATACCTGGATACCCTCGAATTATATTGTTTACCTTCATATGCAAGAGTAAATGAGCCATCCATAATATTAAGATTTGGATATACACATAAAACAGCACCGAAGTAAATGTCCTCATTTTTTGAATATCCATTAAAAAAATATCTATCATAAAAATTTCTTTCAGTTCCTGTTTCAGCAACAGGTTTTGAAATCTGATGGATTGGATAATCGTCGGCTTTTGTAATCATAATTAGAAAATTTTAATTTTTGCTATATCTAACTCTACTTCGTGATCTCTTCCATAAGCTTCAATCCCAAGAAGTTTTATTTTTTTTGGATTTATGGATTTATTGAAAGTCCTACTATTACTGTACCCAACAAAGTCTTCAATATTTAAAACGTATTCTTTCCATTCTTTTCCAACTTTAAATTCTTTAAGATGTCTGACCCATGGTAAAACTTGCCCCCTCGACTTTATATGAAAATAGTATTTTTCATCATTTCCTCTAGCCAAAAAACTTATCTTTGAAAATTCTTTTAAATCCTTTTTATCTATTTTAGATCTGAACATAAGAAATCCGCCGCCATCTGTATTGACATTTCCTCTGAAAGAAATGTAGTCAAAACCTTCCGTATTTAGAAATTGTATTGAACCTTTGGATTTACCTCCCATCACACCATCAGGTGTAAATTCCCAGATATTTTTAGAAATTTTAATATCCATGGAATAAAGTGAGATGCTAATTAAGGGTAGAAAAAAGAGAATAAAGCGCATTTTTTTTTAAAATCAAAGAATTAAAAATCAATGATACCATCTTGTTTAAGCTGAGCTATCTCTTCTTCATCTTGGCCTAAAGAAGAAAGTATTTCTTTCGTGTGTTCTCCTAACTTCGGAGCTTTCGTTGGAATTTTTTTTGATTCATTTTCTAAAAAAATAGGACTATTTACTGTGAAGAAATCCTCATCAAAACTACCTTCATCAAATTTTACTAATACTTCACTTTCGATGAATTGTTGATCTTTAGAGTGATCATTTGAATGACTTAGGATACCAAAAGTAACTTCTGAGAATCTTAATTTTTCAGTAATTTCTTTTAATGAATATTGTATAAATATCTTTTCGAGTTCCTCATATAAGATCATAAAGTTCTCATTCATTTTTTTGAAAGATGAAAATCTAGGATCCTCGTTAAAATATTCAATATCAAGAGCTTTTAATAATTTCGGCCATTCCTTATTTGCATCGATAATTGCAAGAATCAGATATCTATTATCTTTAGTTTTGTATCTGCCTCCAAATGGATGGAGTGGAGATGGTTCTTTTCTGTCAGGAAACTGTGCTCCAAATAATCCAGCCTGGATAAATGATCCGTTGGACCACGCTCCATTTGCCATCAAAGAAGTATGTACTTCTCCTCCCTTGCCAGTCTTTTCTCTACGGTAGAGTGCCGTCATTATGCTAGCGAATAGCGCTACGCCTGTGGGTTGATCGCCCATTCCAATGGGAGGATTTGCAGGGGGAGAATTCTCGGAAGGTCTAACTATATCCATTAAACCGCTTCTTGCCCACCAAGCCATTGTATCAAAAGCAGTTCTGTGTGAATCAGGGCCTTTTTCGCCGTAACCAGTAAGAGATCCATATATTAATCTTTCGTTTAATGGCAATAAATCAGAGGAGTTGATTTTTAATTTTTCTCTGATCCTTTGAGGCATATTAGTCACAAATACATCTGCTTCTTTGATGAGTTTGTGAAGTATTTCTTGGCCTTTTTCTGTGCCTAAATCTAGGGCTAAACTTTTCTTATTTCTAGAAGTGAGTTGCCAACAATAATCTTCTTCGGCGCTCGGATTGACTCTTTTTGTTCTCTCTATGAGATGTCTAAGACTATCTCCTATTTTGGGTGGCTCGATTTTAATTACTTCAGCTCCAAAATCTGAAAGAATGGTTGTTGAAACTGGTCCAGCAATAAAGCTTCCTGCATCAATGACTTTTAAGCCTTTCAATAATAATTTATCCGACATTCAATTTTAGTTTTCTATTATGTTCAATAAATTTAGTATAATGAGTTTATGAATAAAAGTAATTGGTATGTAGTAAAAGAAGACGACAGATACGTCGTTTTGGATAACAAGGAATTAAACAAACTTGTTCCAAGCATTACCAAATTAAATCCGCATAAAGCCACTAGTGGTCATAGTCATGATGGTCAAGAAGAAGTGTATGTCTTTACTTCTGGGACTGGGATCATGCAAATAAATGACCATAAATTTGAAGTTAACAAAGGGGATGTAATTCCTGTTCCGGATGGAGCATTCCACAGAGTTTTCAATGAGTCTGATGAACTTCTAGAATTTGCGGCTGTGTTCAACGGTGAAAGGCATACCGAAGATAAGGTTAAATAAATTTATTCTTTAAGGCCTTCAATATCACCTTCCTAGTATCAGCAGGATCTATTACGGCATCAATTTCTAAATGTGCAGCAGCTTCTATAGCCTTACCTTTCTCGTAAGATCTCTCAACTAATTTATTATAGAGATCTTCTTTTTTCTTTGGATCTGTTTCTGCTTCGAGTTCTTTCCTGAATCCTAGCTTTACAGCTCCTTCTAGCCCCATTCCTCCGAATTCTCCTGTAGGCCAAGAAGCAGTGTAAATAGGATCATGAAAACTACCTCCTACCATTGCCTGTGCTCCTAACCCGTAACCTTTTCTTAAGAAAATTGCTATATGTGGAGAAGTTATTTTTGCCCCAGATACTAGGAGAGTTGCCATTCTCCTGACGGAACCTTCAAGCTCACTGTCAGGGCCTACCATAAATCCTGGGGTATCAACCAAAGATAAAATTGGTAAATTATGTGCGTTACATATTTCAATAAATGCAGCTGCTTTCTCAGCTGCCTCGGAATCTACTGCTCCTCCAAGTTGCTGGCAATCGCTGGCTACAAGGCCAAATGGTTTGCCTTCAATTCTTATGAACCCAGTGATAACACTTCGTCCATAAACTTTTCTAAGCTCCAAAAAAGAGTCTCTATCTGAAAGAATTTCTATTACATCTCTTACAGGATATGCCCATCGTCGATCTTCAGGAATTATGTCTCTTAGTTTGGTTTGGTCATCAATAGACCAATCAGATAAATTACCTTGAAAATAAGAAAGAAGTTTTTTTGCAATAAAAGTTGCATCTTTTTCATCTTCAGCTAGATAATCAAGAACTCCATTTTTGTATTGTTCTTCAGCAGGACCTATTTCTTTGGGATCATAGACTCCTAGTCCTCCTCCTTCAATCATTGCTGGTCCAGCCATACCAATCCAGGATTGTTTGGTTGCAATCATAAAGTCTGAACATCCAAAAAGGACTGCATTTCCTGCAAAGCAATAACCATTATTGACTGCAATTTTTAAACATTTTCCAGTTAGTCTTGCCCAAGTAGAAAATGAAGGAATATGAAGCCCAGCTATCTGAGTAGTGACATCTGTATCTCCAGGTCTACCTCCTCCACCTTCTGTAAAAATTACGACAGGCAAAGAGAATTCTTCAGCTTTTTCACAAATCCTATCTAGTTTTTGATGATTAAAAAAACCTTGGGAGCCTGCTAAGACAGAATAATCATAAATTATTGCTGCTGCATGAGAGTTATCTTCTCCCACCTCGTCCTCATTGATATTACAAAATCCTGTCAGTATGCCATCAGCAGACGTCTCAAGTTGTAACTCTTCATAATCTCTTCTATTTCTTTGCGCGGCAACCGCAAAAGCTCCAAATTCTAGAAAGCTCCCGGGATCTACTAGATCATCAAGATTCTCTCTGGCAGTTCGAAGACCTAAACTTTTTCTCTTCTTTGTAGATTTTTCTCTTACAGAGTCTTTAGTCTTCGATAGCCTATCTACAAATGTTCTGTAAGCAGAATGATTGGACATTATTTATGAAGCCTTAATATTGAAGTTCATTATATTTTCAAAATTCTTTATGCCCTGAAGAACTCCCAAATCATCTTGCTGAGAACCTATGACTTGTATACCAATAGGTAAACCTTGAGTACTTAAACCGATTGGAAAGGTCCCAGCTGGATTTCTCGTCATGTTTATTCCGTAAGTAAAGGCAACCCAGGCAGGTGTTTCCTCGCCATTAACAATTCCTTGTTGGTATATTTTTGGTGTTAGACCGCAAGTCGCTGGTGAAAGAATTAGGGGAGCTTTTTGAAATCTTTCCTCCAGTTTAAGACTCAGATAATGACATTGATCAAAAGCAGCTGCATAGTCTGCAGCACTAAAATTATCCATGCCCCATTCAATTTGTGGTCTTAGATCTGCATCAATTCTTTCCCAGTCTGGAGTTCCTCTAAGATGGCCTTGAGCCCTTCCTCTTGCCCCAGTCCAGAAAACTAACCAAGAACTAACGGGATCTTCCTTCCATATTTCTTCATCCCGAATGACTTCACAACCCGCTGATTCTATTTTGGAAATTGCATCTTCACATTTTTCTTTAATTTCTTTATCAACATCTGCGAAACCAAAAGTAGAAGTCCAAATAATCCTTTCTGGAAGATCAGCATTTAAATTTTCATACCAACTTTCTTTAGGTTTAGGTAATGAAAAAATATCAGAAGACTCAGGACCTATACAGTTATCCAATGAGTAGGCTGCTTCATCTATTTTATTAGTCATCGGACCTTTAACAGTTAAAATGCCAGAACCAGGAGGTGTTGGACCACCATTAGGAACTCTACCTTGCGAAGTTTTTATTGCGCTCAACCCGCATAACGCTGCTGGGATTCTAATTGACCCCCCTCCGTCTGATCCAGTAGTAATTGGCACCATGCCTGCAGCTAGAGCGGCTGATGATCCACCAGACGACCCTCCAGGGGAAAATTCTTTATTCCAAGGATTTTTCGAAGCTCCAAAGGGAACATTATCGGTAACTCCTTTGTAACCGAATTCAGGAGTATTAGTTTTTCCTACAACAATTGCTCCTGCAGCACGAAGCCTTTGCACAAGAATTGAATCTGTTTTTGCTGGTTGATCATTTGTATGGAAGTCAGAACCATAAGCAGTAACGTAACCTTCTGCATCTTCTAAATCTTTTACCCCTAAGGCCAAACCTCCAAGAGGCAAGTTCTCACCTTTAGAAATCCTTTCGTCTACTTTTTTTGCTTCCTTAATGGATAGTTCAGGATTTATAGAACAAAAAGCATTAATCTCTTTATCCACATCTTCAATATTTTTAAGGGAAGCTTTTATAAGTTCTTCTGCACTCAATTCTCTTGAATTAACTTTTTTTGCAAGTTCAACCAATGAATGGTCTCTGTAATCTAATTCCATTTTTCCTCAATCCTCTAGAATCATTTTTACTCCACCTAACATAATTTCATCTTCAGTAAGAAGATTCATTTCATCAGCTCTCTTTAATACTTCATCTTTATTAGAAGTTTTGATAACAAAAGCGTTTACTCCTTCGCCTCTACCATCGGTACTTTTTAAAAAAGATATTTTAGAACTATTAAGTTCGATGGCTACTTCATTTGAAGATTTTGTTTTGCCCAGTGCTTTTTCCCATTTAGAACATAGATTATCAGGATCATCTGACTGAAGGATAACGCCGGTGAGGCAGTCGACTAGGGATTTGCTAATATCTTTCCTCCAATTTGTTCCTGCCCATAACCATGCATCTTCTGGGATCATTTTATCTAAGGATAAAATAGCGCCACCAGTCTCTTTGGGATGAAGATGAATTGCTCTAGCATGTATATCTTCTTCTTTTCTGTCGGCATTCCACACAATAGATATATTTTCATCCTCAACTCTTTTCTTCTCGGCCTCAAAATCATCTACATCCAAAATAACCATATAGCCTCCATCCCCTCCTCTTTTATCAAGAAATCTTTCTGCGGTAGTATTTTCTTGAACTGGAGTAACGATTTCTATAAAAGTGTCATTTAAAGGAATGAGAACATTTTCTAACCCAAAATGAATAATTCCAGGATCATTGAACGTTTCTTTTAATTCAAATAGATTGCAAATTTGTTGGGCTAATTCATCTCTTTCCTTTGCTACAAAAACTAACTGTCTTATCCTCATAATATTTGTAGAATAACAAATAAAAATGGAGTGAGGAATAAATGACAACAATTGATACTGGAACAGAAGATTTATTAGCAAGAAAAGAAAATGGAGTTGGATATCTTGTGATGAATCGTCCCGAGGCAAGAAATGCAATGTCTCAAGAAATGAACAAAGCCATGCAAGATACTATTGCCGCTTTTGAACTGGATAACGAAGTCAGATGCATTGTTTTGACAGGTGCAGGTAAAGGCTTTTGCGCAGGAGGAGATGTTAAAGGAATGGCTTCAAGAGGTGATGGAACTGTCGGTGATAACACCATAGATGCAGCAATCCATAAACAACGAGATCACCAAAGAGGTACCTCAGGAAAGCTTTTTAAGATGCCTAAGCCTACTATCGCTTCTTTATCAGGAGCTGCAGCGGGAGCAGGACTATCCTATGCTTTGTCTTGTGACCTAAGAATAATGTCCTCTGAAGCTTTCATGACAACAGCTTTTGCGAAAGTTGGTTTTTCAGGCGATTACGGAGGAAGCTATTTCATGACCCAACTTATTGGATCTGCAAAAGCAAGGGAATTATATTTTCTATCAGATAGGATTTCTGCTGATCAAGCTCTTGAGCTTGGCTTAACTAATTGGGTAGTTGAGCCAGATGATCTTGAACTCAAAACAAAAGAAATTGCGGAAAAACTTGCCTCTGGACCTGCTGTTGCATTCAGATACATGAAAGAAAACCTTAATAGAGCTATGCATGGTGATGTAGATGATTGTCTAGATTTAGAGGCAACTCATCATATTCATTGCGGTCAAACTCATGATCACAAAAATGCTGTCAAAGCATTCGTGGAAAAGAAAGAACCTGTTTTTGAAGGAAAGTAATTAACCTTTCTTATCTAGCCTCTCGATTATTTCAATAATCTGGTGAGCATAGTTGCCTAAAATAGGAATAAATTCTATTTGGGCAAGGATTTGTATGAAAATAGTCACTAATAAAGTTGCTCCTACAACAGATCCTAGCCCAATAGCCAAACCCCTCAGCAAGTTGTAATACAAAAATTTCCAAGCGGACTCATGTATTTTCATAAAATTATGTTCTTTTAACTCTTCAAGAGCATCCGCCAGTCTTTTTTGATCATCGTTTAGTTCACTCATTTAAATATGCCCCGCTTGTCCACCATCCACTTCGATTGCTGATCCGTTTATATATGAAGCTGCATTTGAGCACAAAAAAACTACCAAGGCAGCCACTTCCTCAGATGTTCCATACCTGCCTATCGGCACAGAAAATCCATTTTTCTTGATGACTTCTTCAGCACTGCTTCCAGTTGACTCAGCAATCTCACCAGCTGCTCTCTCCCACATTGCTGTATGAATAAGACCAGGTAAGACTGAATTGACTAAAACTCCATCTCTTCCATATTTTTTTGCTAAAGATTTGCTAATAGAAATCATTGCTGATTTAGTTGCTCCGTAATCTATTAATGCAGCACTTGGATATTTTCCTGCCGAGCTTGATATCATTATCACCCTTCCCCATTTCTGCTCCCTCATGTGGGGGAGAAATGACCTTGTGCACCTTACAGCAGATAGCAAGTTAAGCTCATGTAAATCCCGCCAATCTTCATCCGACATATATAAAAAATTTCTGGATGGAGATGCACCTACATTGTTTACAAGGATATCAATAGGCCCTTCCTTAAGAGTTTCCTGTATAAAATTCTCGGTAGATTCCCCATTCGACATATCGGCTATATGACCTTTAATTGAGGAAGTTGCATTTTCAGACTTGTATTTTGATAAAGAATCAATAGCATCTTTGTTCCTAGCACAAAAAGTAACTGAAGCTCCGTGATCGCTGAGCATCTTCACAACAGCTTCTCCGATACCTAGACTAGCTCCTGTTACAACAGCTCTTTTTCCTTCTAAATTTAAATCCAACAAGGTTCCTCCATTCTTTATTATTTATTTTTATCCTTTAAGCATTTAGGAGGCAAATTTATAGTTGGATTTTCATCAAAAAAACCAACAGGAATCAAATGAAAACCGCAGTACTCAACAGGCATGACAGGCCAATCCTCCGGTCTTGGTACATGCGTTACTCCAAATGTATACCAAGTCACTAAATCACAGTTACTTATGTCTCTGTCCCCAGAAGTAATATCCTCCAAGCCCCCTTCTCCAGAGTGCATCACTGAGTTTGCTCCTCCCGCAGCATACTCACCATCCTTAAATGGCGTCCCCCAAAGATTATGTTTTCCAAAGGAGGCTCTTTTAGCTGGGGGAGAATCATCCCGTGCAAGCATTTTAGGTGTATTTCCTGGCAGTAATTTATATGCTACCGGCAGACCCATGCCGTTTTTTTTCTGCGGGTTAACTACTTTCCATACTCTGCTTGTTGCAGGGGAAATATCTCTTTGAGCTTCATGCTCTGTTTTTAAATGTGTAGAAACGGATTGAAATTGCATTCCATGAGAGTTGTTACCATCATCAGGCATCAACTCAATTTCGCTCTCAAATAATTGGTTATTACCTCCGTCTAAATTCCAATCTAATCGCATACAGAAAAGATGTTGATGAACTGGAGAAACCAATTCCTTTGAAATTCTTAAATCTTGATTGGGATTATGTTTCTCTTCGTTGTAAGCGCTGATACCAACAATACCAGTCAGTTTAACTTCGGCTTCAATGGTGCCATCTAAATATAAGTACCAAAATAAACCGTAATCATAGTTACCTATTGTTGAAATCGAACTGATTACGAGCCTTCTGGACCTTCTTACCTCATTAGGTGCTCCCATTCCATCATTGTGCTTCCATTGAATCCCATAATCCTCTTCATGCAGGCAAATCGCGTTTTCTATGACTTCTACTGATCCATCAAAAGATATACCGCTAGCATTGAAATAATGAATCTCTCCAAGACAATCACAACCTAATGAAAGAGAATTTGAAAGCCTGCCGAAACCGTATTCAGTTCCATCATGAACTGCTTTCCATGAGTGCATGGGATCAGCTGACCCATAAGGTACAACCATATCTGACATCGCAGCTCTGAATAAGATAGGCCTACCATCGAGAGAAAGCTCGTGAAGCACTACTCCTTCATCAGGAGTTAGAGAAACTCTGACATCCCAACCTTCCCAAGATATTTTATTTCTTTCAACACTGAAACCAACTCCATCGGGTTGAGTGATCTTTATTTCTTTTGGTTCATCTCTCAAAATTTTTTGTGATGCTGCATCATAATTTGATTTAGCTTCTGGAATAGGATCTACTCCGTGATCTTCAACGCAGACAACTTCTCCAAGCGTTAAGTCAACGTGCCCGATTACGCCGTTAATGGGTTTTGCATATGGATTATCTCCAGCTTCTTCCTTAAAAAAGGATATGCCTTTAAGAGCTCTATGCCCTTGTTTGATTTTTTCATGAACAATACCTCCAGCTGGCCAGGGATCAATTTGCACCTTTTCCATATCAGTAATGCCTCTTTTTTTCATAGCTGCTTGATAATCTGGATGTTCTTTTAAAAGAGTCATAGCAGTAAAAATATCTTGTACGGTATATTGAACTTGCGCTGAATCTGAGACTCTTTCGACATTGAGAGTTTTATTTGACAAATTAATCGTTGCTACAAAACCCCCATCAAAAGCTGAGTCTCTTCCAATAAGTTTTGCTTCCCTTTCAAAAGGATCGCCTGGTTTAAAATCTTTTAAAAACTCTTTTGAAGGTTCCACTAAAGAGATCTGACTAAAATGAGTTGCTTCATCATATCCCTCTGATGTTTTATATATTTCATATGCCAGGGAAATTTCCTCTGTTGATAGCATTTCTAAAGGATGTTCTAATTTTGAAATCATATGATGTATGGGATTACTTTGAATTTTACCTTTTTTAAATAATCTTGATAGCCGTCCAATTCATTTATCAGTGTTTTTTCCTCTATCCGAATTCTGAAATAAAGACCTATAGCCAGAGCTATTACTGAGATACCAAATGAAAGGTAAGTTCCTAACCAAAGATTTGTACCTAGAATAAAAAAAATAAACCCTGTGTACATAGGATGGCGCACATAAGCATAAACTCCCGTATCAATGACTTTTTGTCCTCTGTCATCTTGGATATTTACTGTCATTTCTGCAAATTCGTTAGCAAGCATCGAAGCTAGTATGAAGAGATAACCTATTACATAAATTCCTAACCCTGATATTTTCAAAATGCCCTCGAAGGATGGTGTAACTTGAAAATGAAACGCATCTAAAGGAGAAAAAATTAGTCCTATCGCGATAGCAGTAATCATTAAAGAAGTCGCAATTTTATCTTCTCTTGGCTGACTGCTGGGTTGCACATTTAATCTTGCCTCTAAGCTTTCAGGCTTATAAATCAGCAAATAAATACATGAAAAAAATGTCATGAAATAAAAAATGCTAAACCAAGTTATCGCATCTTCCCAATACCAAGTCCATGCAGGCAAATAAATAATAGCTCCTAAAAAAAAAGCCTGAACGGTGATTCCTATTAAAGTTTTCAACCAAAGCATAAAAGATCCCCCATCTTTATGAATTGTAATTTAATATAGTATAAAGAAAAAAAAGGAGTAAATGATGGAGAATACGGTACCAAATTTTTCAATTGATCTAACAGGCCAGGTAGCTTTCGTGACAGGAGCTTCTTCAGGCTTGGGATATAGATTTGCAAAAGTTTTAGCAAAATGTGGAGCCAAAGTAGCAATTTCTGCTAGAAGGATTGAAAAATTAGAAGCTTTAGCTGAGGAAATAAGAAATGATGGAGGGGAATGTACAGTTGTTCCCATTGATATGGTTGATAGAGAGAGTATCAGAGCTGCAGTTCAATCGGTTGAAAATGAGTTGGGAACCATCGATACCTTGATTAACAATGCAGGGATTCCTGACGCTCAATGGGCCATTAAACAATCAGACGAACTAATCGATAATGTCATAGGCACCAATTTAACAGGGCCTTATCTGCTCTCAATAGAAGTAGCAAAAAGATTGATTGAAAAAAACATGCCTGGAAGGATGGTGAATATTGCATCAATAGCTGCATACAACACAACACCTCAATCTGCAGCATCATTATATTCCATAACTAAAAGAGCTATTGTTAGGATGTCAGAAGCTTTGGCAGTTGAATGGTCTGCAAAAAATATCAATGTCAATGCAATTGCACCCGGAGCTTTTTCATCCGAAATGATGGATGGCATGATCGAAAGGGTTGGTGATATTAGTCAGGCGTTTCCTCGGAAGAGGATTGGACTTCCTGAGCAAATGGATTCGACCCTACTTTTTTTGGTATCTCCATCATCAGAATGTGTAACGGGTACATGTATCAAAATAGATGATGGTCAAGGTTCCAGGTAACTAGATAATTTTTTTTAGCTCCGCATCAAGATCATAGCTATGAATATCTCGAATCATAAAATCTGCTAACGGCAGGAAACTCAAAAGTTTATTTCTCAAAAGAGTTAATAGCGGATTGGAAATATGATTGAGCTTGGCTTGTCTGAGAGATCTTCTGTAGATGTTTTTGCATCTCGATAACCTCAAATCATCAAATATTTTTTTAGCTTCATTCATGAGTTCCTTTTTTTCTAAAATTTCAGCAACACAATAACTATCTTCTATTGCCAAGCAGGAGCCTTGACCTAAAAAAGGAACCATTGCGTGAGCACTGTCTCCTAAAAGGAATAAATTATTAGTAGAAAAGCTTTCCAATGGAGGCCTCTGAAAAATTCCCCATTTGTAAAGTTCAGAATCTGAAAGATAAGTTAACAAATCGTCATTCCAATCTTTAAAGTTAGACTCGAACTCATCTTTAGAACCCCTTAAAATCCAAGATTCTTCAGTCCAATCACTAGATTTTATGATGCATGTTGCGCTGTAGGTTTGTTCTCCAATTGGATATGTAACAATGTGTGAATTTGGCCCTAAATAGAAATTTATGTCTTCTCCGTTAATTTGTTCAAATGGACATGATGATTCCTTGATGCTTCTCCATGCTACAAAACCAGAAAATAAAGGGGAAGCAGATTTAAATTTTTTTGTTCGTAATGAAGAATTAATTCCATCGCAACCAAAAATCAACTCTCCGTCCAAAGATTTATCTTTAGATGTAATATCATTATTTTTAAAACCCTCTATCTTATTATCGAAAACAACTTCACCGCCATGCTCTAGATATTTGTTATAAAGAACGCCAACAAGTCTTTTTCGGTTTAGAGTCAGATACTTTTCATCGCCTTTATTCACCGTATAAGAGCTGATCTTTTTACCTTTGTGATCTCTAAAAACCACTTTAGATGGCTGATGACTTAAGGAAATTAAATCTTCAAGAACTCCAATTTTTTGCAATAGATTTGTAGCGTTTGGAGACAAATTTATCCCAGCTGAGACCTCTGATATCGCTGAGTTTCTCTCATAAATGACTGAGGGAATATTTTTTTTTGAAAGGCAAATCCCCGCAGTTAGGCCAGATATACCCGCTCCGACAATTGAAACTTTTTGTGACAAGCTTGTTATGCAGTTTTCATTTGTTCAAGCATGTTTTGCATTTGCTCATGAAGCTTATTAACTGCTTGAAGAGGTCTAACGATCACTTTGAATTCAGTAATTTTTCCCTCATCATTCCAAGAAACTAAGTCAATTCCATTTATGTAAATTCCATCAATTGTTGACTCGAATTCTAAAACTGCTGAATTTTTATCAATAACTTCTTTAATGTATTTAAAAGGCTTAGACTTACTTTCTTCTCCTTTGGTGGGCCCTTCTCCAAAAACACCACCAGCAGCCATTAAATACATTTTTGTCATCTCTCTGCCTTTAATTGGAGTGAAAACAACGGGAGAGTAAAAAGTACAATTTTCGTCCAATAATTCGTCAAATTTATTAGGATCATTTGATTTAATCAGTTTGTGCCATTTTTCTATCGGGTGCATATATCCTCTTGTTTGATTGATTAGTTTATAGGGTTAATTAGATAAATGAATCTTTTTTCCGTGGCGATGAAAAGAATATATTGATTATGTTTTAACAATTTTTTCTTTCAAAAAAGTTTGGATTTCATTACTTTTGAAACCTGCTTCAAATAAGATATCCTCTGTATGCTCACCAAGTCTTGGTGCAGGTCTAACTATTTCGCTAGGCGTTTTTGCAAATCTAGCAGCAGGTCTCGCTTGTCTTACCTCTCCTAAAGATTCATATTCTGTTCTCAAAATTGAATCGTTAGCTAGTATTTGTTCATTATCAAGAAGTTCCATTCTATCCAGCAAAGGAGCACAAGGCACACCCTCTTTTTGAAATAAGGTTAGGATTTCTTCGCTATCCCATTTAGCAATTTCTTCTCCAGTAATTTCTTTTCTAATTTGTGAATTAATGACTCTTCCTGAAGGGGTCGAAAATCTTTCATCTTCAATTAGATCTTCCCTGTTTAAGGCTTTGCACATTCCCTTCCATTCAGCATCAGAGACAGCTCCTGCTGTTATGTATCTGTCTTTTGCTTTATAGATTAAATCTTGAGAACCCTGTAATTTCCTTACATCGGTTTCTTTCTCAGCAAAAACAATTCCAGCCATTCCCTCTGGCCAGAAAAAGGAAAGCATGCAATCCAACATGGAGAGTTCAATGTGTTGAGCAATTCCTTTTTTTTCTCTTACATATAAAGCTGATGATACTGCCTGCGCTGTAGTCAATGAGGTTACTTTGTCAGCAATGATAATTCTGAACATCTTGGGTCTTCCGGTTTCTCTATCAGCTTGGATGTCTGTAGCACCAGAAAGAGCTTGAATAACAGGATCATAAACTCTTGATGCCGAGTAAGGGCCGTTTTTACCAAAACCACTTATGGAAACATAAATAATATCTTCATTAATTTTTCTCAGGTCTTTCTCGCCAAAACCCATCCTTTCAATAGCGCCTGGACGAAAATTTTGCATGAAAACATCTGCTTCAGAAGCAAGCTTAAATAGTATCTCTTTGCCCTGTTTTGTTTTCAGATCAATGGCAATCGACTTTTTACCTCTATTGCATGAATAAAAAACTGGATTGAGTCCATTATGATCTGCAGCCATATGTCGAACCAATTCTCCATTTAATGGCTCAACCTTGATTACCTCTGCACCTTGATCAGCTAGAATCATTGCTCCCATAGGCCCTGAAACCATACTGGTGAGATCGAGAACTTTTACTCCTTGCAGTGGTCCCATTACTTTTATGTAGAATAGTTTATATCCATGGCTTTTGAATATGCTGGCCTATTAATAATATCATCTCTGTATTGAGTGATATTTTTAGTCAATTCAAACTCATAAAATATAGCCCAATCTAAACATGAAATTAAGAAAATATCACAAATTCCAAACCCCTCTTTCATAATGTAATCTTTATCTTCTAAATATTCCTCAATAACCTCAAATTGTCTTTTCAAGTAATCTCTACATGCATTTGTAACCGTCTTTGATTCACCATAAATTTCTTTTAGATCATAATGTCTTCTCATGACATAAAGCGATGTCTCATCAATCTCTCCTAAAATAAAACAACACCATTCATCTTCTTTAGCTAGTTGTGCATCTGTATTAGGAATAAATAATCTATTTGATGGGAATGCTCTTTGCAAATATTTACAAATTGCCAAACTCTCGGATAAATGAAACTCTCCTATTTGCATTAATGGAATTTTTTGTTTCCTGTTTAAACTAGTAAATTCCTTTGTCTGAGTTTCACCAGTCCTTGGACCAATAGGCTTTAGCACATAGCTTAAACCTAATTCTTCTGCCATCCATATAGGGCGAAAGGTTCTAGCTGTTCCAGATCCCCATAAAATTATTTCTTGATTAGTATTCACCCAAATTTATCTTATTCTTTTGCCAGCATGTTGAGTTGAATGAATATCAAAAATGTTGCTTAAGCCTTCATCTATAATTTTTGAAGATTCATCTAAGGCATCCAAGTCTTCGTAACAACTGTGCCAAATTAAATCAAAATTGTTTAGCTTATGATCGGATAAAGGTTTCAAAAAAGCTGTCAATGTTGAACCTTTAATTTTATTTGTTGAGATTAAATTTTGGTAATTATTCTCAAAATCTAATACTTCAGAAAGATTATGGTCTTTTTTTAAGGAACAATATTTGAACTCTTGATGGTAATTGGATTCATCCAATGGTTTTAGCTCTCCTCTCAAATAAGCCTTGAAATCAAATATTTCATCGGTCAGAAAAGTTGCAATCGATCCAAAATCTTCATTCCAACTATTTTCATGATTATTTTTCCATTCGGTCCAGAAAATATCCCTATCTTTTGTCCAAAGCTCTTGTTGCCAAAGAAAATCATATTCTTCAGATTTTTCTTCAGGCTGGAGAATAACTGCCATTAATATTTCATTTGCTTCCTCATCGATTTTTTTATTCCAGCAACTTATCAGGTCCAAAAGGTTATTTTGCGAAAAATTTGGACCTTTTTTGCATGGGATAAATTCAACCATCCAATCTCCATAATCGGAGTTATCTACTCAGACCTCTGAATTGCTCATGAAAGCTTTAGAGATTCATAATTTCTTTAGATAACTTTTTCGCAGGCTTATGAAATCCTCCTTTTAAATACCTAAAATCAGTGGTGTACCCCTCTAGAGACTTTTTCAAGTCTTCGGATGCTTCGCCCAGAACAGCAAAATTTTCGATAGAGAATAACTCTCCAAATTTACTTTCCCACTTACTACCACGAAAATTTTTGACGTGCTCAATGGCAGCTTCATTACTTTTATAAACTTCGTATAAAAAGACTTTTTCTTCTGAGTCAAAATAGTATTGGTAAATGACTGTATCTGGCTCCATTTTCATGACATTTTTAGTAATATCGTATGTAAATTTTTCTGCATTTTTTATTTTTCCATCGTTAACTGACAAATCCAGCATAAATATAATTGGATTAAGCTTTTTATGATCATCTGAAAAAATATGGATTGAAAAAACCAATAGTATTGATAAAAAGATTTTCATTTCTCACTCCTGTTTGAATAAATAAAGATTAGCAGGTATTTTTTCTAACCCCAAATTACTGAATTTTTCCACCATTCATTATGAGATTGATGATTTAAATCCATAAGGTTTTCTTTTAAATTAATTTACCAGGATTAAGAACATTGAGCGGATCATAGAATTTTTTTGTAACCTTTAAAAATCTTAATTCCTCTTTTTTGGCCTGATCAAGAAAAATTTTCTTTTTTAGATACCCAATTCCATGCTCAGCACTAATCGAACCTTTTAAGTCTAAAATAATTTTATATATTTCAGTTGTGAGAATGTCCTTTTGATTGCTATCAATTTCTAAGTCATCTTTTCCTATAAGGTTTATATGCAGGTTTCCATCTCCTACATGACCAAATAATATTGGTTCAACTTTAGGGAATTTTTTTACTAATCTTTCTATTTTTTGAACCAGATCTTCGAATTTTGACAAAGGAACTGAAACATCAAACTTAAGAGGTTTGAAATCATTGATACTTTCTGAAATTAAAAGTCTATTATTCCAAATATTTTTTTTCTGATTTGAAGTTTCGACAATAAGAACATCATCAACTATTTTTTTTAAAATTAGCTTATTTAAATCTCTCTCGATAGAGTTACCTGTAAATTCTAAAATAATAAAATAGTGCCCTTTAACTTCAGGCTGACTAAAATGCTTAAATGCATCGTTTACTTTTTGCATGCAAGTTTTTGTTAAAAATTCTACGGCCTCAATATCTTCACTTTCAAATAGAAGATTTCTTACTTCTTTAAGTTTTTCAAGTTTAGAGAAACTTATGAAAGCTAATTTTGTTAATGGAGGTTTTTTAATTAATTTCATTCTACAAGTTTTGATTAAACCAAAAATGCCTTCAGAACCTATAAATAAATCTCCTAATTTTGGTCCCGTAGCATCCTTAACAAGTCTATTATCAAAATCTAAATCTTTACCGTCTCCGGTAATGACTGATAAACCTTTTACATAATTTTTTGTCAATCCATACTTAATAACTTTAATTCCTCCAGCATTAGTAGAAATATTTCCTCCTATTTGACTTGATCCAACAGAGGAAAAATTAACTGGATAAAATAGTTCATTTTCATCAGCAAAATTTTGCAGATTTTCAGTAACCAATCCTGGTTCGCACAAAATAGTGTTATCAGAATGATCGAAATCAATTATTTTATTCATTTTTTCAAATGAGATGACTAGTTCATTGTTTAAGCATGTAGCGCCTCCAGAAAGTCCTGTCCGACCTCCCGATCCGATGAAGGGCTGATTTTGCTCGTTGCAAAGTTTCACTACTTCTTTTAATTGCTTATTTTCTCTGGGAAAAACTACTGCAACTGGCTCACTTGGTTTTAAATTAGACCAATCTTTTGAATAAAAATATTTATTGCCCTTTTCAATTTCTATATCTTTTTTGTCGAAGATACTTTCAAGAAAACTATAAAAGTTTTTTTTCATTGTTATTAAAGATTAGCAGGTATTTTTTCTTATCCCAACTAGTAGGAAACAAGAGTCTGAATATTGTATCCCTCTTTAACAATTAGATCGCTACCGCCTAATTTGGGTAAATCTATAACACCTAAAATAAGAATATTTGATTTCTTAATTTTAAAGTTTTCAGTTAAAAGTTCTGCGCAAGCAATTGCTGTTCCGCCAGTTGCAACCAAGTCATCAACAATGACGACCCTATCTGAGCTATTAAAAGTTGTATTTTTTTGTATCTCAATAGAAGTACTCCCGTATTCTAGATCAAAGTCTTTTTTAAATGTTTCGTTAGGAAGTTTTCCTGGTTTTCTTGCTAGAACAAAAGGAAGTCCGAGCTCAAAAGAAATTGAGCCTGCAAAAATAAAACCTCTACTCTCAATGCTTGCTATGACCGAAGCTTTAAAATTTTTAGAAGCTTCTATCAATTCATTGCAGGCAGTTTGAAAGGCTTCAGGATTTTCTATGAGGCTTGTTATGTCTCTAAAATTAATCCCTTCAATTGGAAAATCTTTAACCTCTCTAATGTGTTTTTTCAAATTTAATGGATCGCTCATTTCCTTCTCCTATATTTCCTTAGGCGAGATATTAAAGCATCTAAAGAAAGTTTGTATCTAATTCGTATGGTTTTTATGTATGATGTTTTAACAGAAAATCTATTAAAAAATATTGTGATAAAACTAGAGAAAAAAGAATCAATCTATTTTTTAAACCTAGCTGCCAATGAAAATCGTTGGAATACTACTTTTGTAAGAGAAATAGCCAAAGCCCTTGATGAAATTGAAAAAGATGAAGGTCCTGGAGCTTTAATCACCTCTTCTGAGAATCCAAAGTTCTTTTCAAATGGTTTAGATCTTGATTGGATGCAAGATCCTAAAAGTAATCCTGATGGAGGCGATATAGATATTTTTGGAAAAGAATTTATGCATCTGATGGGCCGTTTTATAACGTTGCCAATACCCACAGTTTGTGCGATTAATGGTCATGCTTTTGGAGCCGGATTTATGCTTGCTCTAACTCATGATGTAAGGATTATGAGAGAAGATAGAGGATTTTTATGCGCTAATGAAATGCAACTTGGTTTGTCTATTCCAAGACCTGAGCTATCTTTGTTCAAGCATAAAATTCCAGCAAATGCCTTCTATGAAACAGTTCAATTATCAAAAAGATGGACTGGAACTGATGCGCTTGATGCTGGGATTGTCCAAGCAACAAGTTCGTTTGAAGAATTACCTGAATTGGCCGCAAAGAAAGCTGAAGAGTTGGCACCGCTAGCAACCGATAGAAAAAACTTTGGTTATCAGAAAGAAATGTTATTCGGTGAAAATGCAGCCATTAATCTCAATCATGGTCCAGCTCACATGCTCAAAAATTCAGAAGATTTTAAAAGTTAATTCAACTTCTTTATTCGCCTACAAAACCAGGCCAAGCTCCCATATAGTCTATAAATTTATCGCTCAGCCCTTCTTTAATTAAGTGAGATCTTGGAGCTGGAAGCTCTATGGGTTCAAAACCTGAGTTTTCTATAACTTTGAGAGGAAAATCATGATGGAGAATAGCCGCTCTCCCTACAGTTACAAAATCTACTTCATTATTGAGGATTTCATGAACGTTTTCACCTGTTCTAATGTTACCCGCTACCGTCAACTGAACATCTTTGAAATCAAGTTCTGTAAAATGCTCCAACAGGTTTTTACCTTTGTGCTCTTCTTCTACCGGCTCCTTAAAAGAGTCCCAAAGTGACATATCTAAAAAATCTATTTTGTTGGTGTCGATAAGTTTCTTACATACTTCTTTTGTTTCTCCTAATTTAATCCCAAATCTTTCTGCAGATAATCTAACTCCCAATAGAAACTCAGAGCCACATTCATTTCTAATGCCGTCAACTATCTCAAAAATGATTCTGGATCTGTTTTCTAAAGTTCCTCCATACTCGTCGTCCCTCTTATTAATATCAGAACTCAAAAATTGACACAAAATATATCCATGAGCCCCATGAATTTCTGCCCCTTCATACCCTGCCTTTTTTGCTCTTACTCCAGCCGCAATAAAGTTATCTCTCAATCTTTTAACCTCATCAAGTGTTAAAGCTCTCGAGTTTGTCTCCTCATCATCTGAAGGGCAAACAGGTTGCTTTCCAATAATATCCTCGGGCGATCTCATTCCAGCATGGTGTAATTGGGCAACTGCTAAACTTTCATGAGACTTAATTTCATCGGTTAGTCTTTTTAATCCTTCTATGTGTTCATCACCAAAAATTCCCAATTGGCCAGGAAAACCTTTACCAACTGCTTGAACGTGTGAAGCGCAAGACATGGTGAGTCCAAAACCTCCTTTAGCTCTCATAGTTAACCAACTAAACTCATCGTCAGAAAGAACTCCATCTTCGTGACTCTGAGTATTAGTTAATGGAGCAAGCATAAATCTATTTTTCATAGATAAGCCACAAGGAAACTTAATTTCATCTTTTAAACTTTTCATAATTTCATACCAATCCAATATTTACATTATCTAAAAACCTTCTTAAATCAACACTAAAAAGGTTATGTAATGATGAGCCCATATAAACCTCCTTAAAACTATTGTGAACCTAATTCTCGATGAACCATCCAAGAGGTACCTGTTGCTGAGGATTGAATACTTTTGGTCCATACAATGGTTGAGCTATAGAAGCCTCAAATATCTCTTGCTCAGATAGATGCTGACTCGGAGATAACCTAAATACATCCAGACCTCTGGATATTTCTGTTCCGTAAATATAACCATCATAGTAATAAGCCGACCAATAACCACCCATTACGAGTAGCTCATCATCTACAGGACCTCTATCAAAAAAAGCTATTTCTTTTGGATCCGCTGAATCAGTAAAATCCATTATTGATATTCCTCCCTGGTACCATGCTTGAACAAAAATATCTTTTTCAGGAATTGGAATTAAAGACCCATTATGTGCAACACAGTTTTCTGTTTCTAGCTGTGGTGCTGGCATTTTGTAATGACTCCTAAATTCCAATTTATTATCTACAATGTCATAAATTGCATTAGCGCCCCAATCAAGTGGATCCCAAGCCCTGCAGCGGGCCCTTCCGCCACCGCCCCATTCATCAGTAAAAATTACCTTAGTTCCATCGTTATTAAAGGTAGCAGAATGCCAGTAGGCAAAACCTACATCAGTAACGACATCAATTCTTTGTGGGTTATAGGGATCTGAAATATCAAAGAGAATCCCATTTCCTGAGCAAGCACCGGCAGCTAAATTTTTCGATGGAAATACAGTTATGTCATGGCATTGATCGGTTCGACTTGTTTCTTGGGTATCATCTCCATGATCCCCACCAGTCCAGAGACCGCCTAAAGCTCCAGTTTCAGGGTCGGCAAATACAGTTGGACTACTTACTATTTTTGACTCAGAAGGATCTGCTACAGGAATTTCAATAACATCTATTCTGAAAAGTGCTGTCCTATTATCGCCTGGTATATTCCCTATGCATTCCTCCATTTCCTCTTCATCTCTTACTCCTTGAGTACCAGAGTTGTAGACAATAATCTTTCCATTTAGATCTGGACCTGAAACTACTGAGTGAGTGTGAGAGCCTCTGCAAGTTTGAACAGCTCCAACTTGTTTAGGTTCATATAAATTTGAAATATCAAATATTCTTATTCCTCTAAATCGATCAGGGCTTGCTTCTTTAGAAACACCTTGTAATCCACAGTCTATCCGACTTCTAGTCTGTTCGACTGACATAATTAATAAATTATCCACAATCGATACATCGCCTTGTCCGCCTGGACAAACTATAGATGAAAGAAGCTTTGGAACTCCTAATTGATCAATCTCATAAATATTAAAACCATGATAGTTGCCAGCTACAAGAACATTATCTCTGAAAGCCATATCAGTATTTGCAAAACTCAAAATAGGTGACCGAAGTGATCTTGATTTGTCCTCAATTGTTTTATCCGTGTTGTTATTTTTATCCTCTTCCTCTGGATTTTTTATACCTTTTGATTTGGGATTATTTGGGTTGTAGAATCCAATAGGCTTTTTAAGGGATGCAACTTTCTCCAAATTTAATATAGCTTCTTCTGCGTCATGGTGACCAGCACTTAATTTGGATCTTGGATCGTCGGATAAGTTCACAGCAATAATATTCATTCTCTCAATTTCAATGCTTTGATCATTCACGAGATCGGAGACAAATTCATTCAAGATAGGATCGTAAGCTGCGCCTGGGTATTCTTTTAAATCCTTGACCATCTTTAAAGCGCCATCATGATGGGAGATCATCAGTTGTAAGAACAACTTATCAAAATCTGTACTTTCAGAATTTTCAAGTTTCTTTAATTCAGCTTCGCTAGCCATTCCAGCCATACCAATCTGCATATGATGACCATCATGGTTAACTGATATATCTTCATCTCTAGAATTAAGCCAGTTTTCCATGAAACTGATTTCATCTTCTTGAGAAGCATCGATTCTATTTGCCAGATCAACTATCGTTTTATTGTTAGTTCTTTTATCTGCCATATTGGACATAACTATGGCTTGTTGATGATGTATTATCATTCCCTGAAGGAAATCTACATCCGCATCCACATAGGTGGAAATTGCAATATTAGTAGCTGCTGCTGGATCAATTAATTTTGAATCTTCTCCTGGGGCGCCAGGAAGGATGATAGGATGCTTTAAAGACTTTTCTTCAACGCTAAGCTCATAAGATAATAGGATGTCTTCAGTTTCAGATATTTCTGATGACTCAGGTTTATTATCACTAGAGCATCCAAGGAAAAAAAGGACAATTGAAACTAATGATAAAAATTTTATATTTTTTATTTTAGTATTTTTTTTCACAAAATTACTCCCACTCAATGAGTAATACCCTCTGAAATCCTTAAATAAAGGGGGTTTCAAAAAAGTTTGTATCTACTTTGTATAAGAGATGTTTCATTTTGCATTATACCTAATCGCACCTTTGACGAATGCAATATAGCAATGCCTCGCGCTCTGCATTAATTGTTTGTTCTAAAACCTTTTCACGCCAAATATCGCTGTCGCAGTTAAATGCATGCTGCATTTGCTCTCTAATTTTAATTACTTTACCTGCATGCACCTCCTCATGCTTGTAAATACTGTGATCCGCTCTCAATATTTTAAAAACTTTTTTTTCATCGATCGTTCCGAACTCGTAGGCACCAAAAACGACCTGCGCATTGGGGAGCTCAGCTTTGTAGGCATTTGGTAAAATGCCAAAGATTTCATAAGCAACTGTATCAGAAGAATAAACGGATACGTAACTATCGCCCCAGCAACTTCTAGCAATCTGATACTCATCTGCTTCTGGATGTTCAAAACCAATGAGCTCACCGATACCATACTCACCAATCCCAGTGTGGTAATCAATGGCCATGACCATCCTCGCATTAGAAAGGTATTCGCGAATAATTTGTCGTAATATCTTATTTGACCATGTTGGTTCAAAACCTCCGAAAAAGGGGCCATATGCATAACGATATTGGCCTCTAGGAATTTCTTTTCTTATCTTTTCTTTACCAAATCTTAGCAAGCTATATGCTAATCCCAATTCAGCAGTTAGTTTATCTTTGAGTGAATCACTTTTTGGAACAATATATTTGACCAGAGCATCGTAGATTTCATTTTCTGGCACGGGCATATCAAAATCAATAAAATTTCTAAATAGATCTACTCCATCTTCATTACACCTTCGCGTCCAAGAAAATCCCCAAGGATTAATTGCATGAATAACAAGCACAGCCATGTTTGAGTGCAGATTAGCGTATAAACCCTCGCTTAATGCAGCTATCTGAGCAGCTGAACCCAAGTGACCTTCTGGCCCATGAGTGCCACTGGTTGTTACTAATATATTTTCAGCGTTTCTGGAACCTATCCACAAAACATCAGTATGGAGAGACTCACCATCATAACCAGTTTTAGGGTTGGTGTAAGTTTCAATCTTCAAGTTGTTTTGCTCAGCAGTTTTTAAAAACTTCTTGCGTGCCTCCCGGTAGTTCGGCGAAAAGAACTTAGCTCTGTTTTTCATATTTTTTTGTTTATTGACATGACTGTTAATCTAGCTCACCTGTCTCAAAAAAATGCTCCAGTTTCGTGGTGTAGTCCTTCCCACTCAATGAGTAATACCCTCTGAAACCCTTTATTTAAAAGGGTTTCAAAAAAGTTTGTATTAACTTTGTATATGATATTTGTCATTATAGTGGCGTCAACCGATTAACTCGGTCAACATCGTTTCGCCATGGTTAATCAGTATAGAAAAATGTCCTTCTCCATCTATAAAATTGGAAGATACGTTAGGAATGGACTCTGCCAGGATCTTGCCGTTGGACAGCGGGACATTGACGTCCAGCGAGCCTTGCCAGACGGTAACGGGTATGTCGATTTGATTGAGCTCGAACCCCCATGGTAGGGCATAGATGCGACCGTCTTGCGTCGCTCCTGCGGTCCCTTGTCGGAGACATTCCTGCGCCGACTCGGCTAACTCATCGATTGTATCTCCTGTCATCACCTGCTTGTCTACCTCTGGAAGATCACTTAACGCTCTCTTTAACTTTTCAGTGTCGTTGGCCACATTTTGCATGTATTTCATAAACCAATTGAGCAACCAGGGCGCCGGTTTCCCCACACTCAGTAAAATGCGGTTCATCATCCTCATTCCGTGTTTTGTGCGAGGGTTAGTCATAGGAGTAACACCAGCAATTATCGCTGCGCCTAACAAACGCTCTGGAATCTTGTAAGCGCAGACTGATACGTAAGGACCCCCACCTGATACACCCAAGATATGAAATTTGTCGAGGCACAGGTGATCAGCGAGTTGAGAAATATCATTCGGCCAATCCAGAAGGGCACGATTCGGCTGGAAATCTGACCCGCCCATCCCTGGCCGGTCAACTGAGATCAATTTAACACCAGTTTTTTCAGCAATTGGTACTAAATGGCGACATTCTAAACGGGATGAAGGCCAACCGTGGTTGTAGATAACCGGCACACCATTCTCTGCACCAAATTGCTCATAGGCCAGTTTTCGTCCGTCACTCAGAACCACGTGTTCTACATTTGTCATTTCTCTTCCTATTCAAAAATTCTGGTTAAGTTCGATTTCTTTACTCCCACTCAATAGTTGCAGGAGGTTTGCTTGAAATATCATAAACAACTCGAGAAACTTTATCTATTTCATTCATTATTCTTGTTGAAACATGATTAAGAAATTCTTGTTTGAAAGGAAATACATTAGCTGTCATGAAATCTAGAGTTACAACCGCTCTAAGAGCAATTACGTATTCATATCTTCTTGCATCTCCAACAACACCAACTGATTTTACCGGCAGAAAAGCTGCGTAAGCTTGACTGATTTTGTTGTAAAGCTTTTGCTTGATTAATTCTTCCATGAAAATTGCATCAGCTTCTCTTAAAATCTCTAACTTACTTTTGTCTATCGCACCCAATAATCGAACGCCTAATCCTGGACCTGGAAAAGGATGCCTTTCGATTAGATAAGGTGGCAATCCTAATTTTCTTCCTATCTTTCTAACCTCATCTTTAAAAAGAAATTTTAGCGGTTCAACAAGGGGAAACTTTAATTTTTCAGGTAATCCTCCAACGTTATGATGCGATTTAATTACATGCGCTTTACCACCCTTTTTTCCTGCTGATTCAATATAATCTGGATAGATAGTTCCTTGAGCTAAAAAATCTATATTTTTTATTTTTTTTGCCTCTTTTGAAAATACATCTATGAAGGTACTGCCTATTATTTTTCTTTTTTCCTCAGGATCTGTCATTCCTTTGAGTTTTTTCAGGAATATATCTTCGGCATTTACCGTCGCAATCTTCAAGCCAAGACCTTTTTTTAAATCGCGATTAACTTGGATGGATTCGTCTTTCCTTAAAAGTCCGTTATCGACAAAAATACAATGCAACCTTTTACCGATAGCTTTTGAAATGAGAGCAGCTACGACACTGGAATCCACACCGCCCGAAATTCCTAAGAGAACATGTTTATTTCCAACTTGATCTTTTATGTTTTGAACCAAATCATCAATAATATTTTTTGAAGTCCAATTTTTCTTACAATCACAAATATCCAAAGCAAAGTTACTTAATATTTTTTGCCCTTGATCGGTGTGGGACACCTCGGGATGAAATTGCACACCGAAGCGTTGTTTGTCATTCGAGGCAAACGCTGCAATTTTAGAATTTGTCGACGAGGCAATCCTTTTAAATTGTTTCGGAAGCTTTACAACTTTATCGCCATGGCTCATCCAAACATCAATTTTTGTTTTTTTCCCATTTATTCCTTTAAAAAGAATATTTTTGTTAAATGCTAATTCTGAGTGACCAAACTCTCTTTTCGCCGACAAATCTACTTTTCCTTTATATTGGTTCGCTAATAGTTGCATTCCATAGCAAATCCCTAAAATAGGTTTGTTTATTTCAAGAATCTTAGAATTAAATTTAGGTTTAAACTTGGAATTAACCGATTCTGGACCGCCAGAAAAAATAATGCCTCTTGGATTTAATTTTGAAAGTTCTTTTGGGGTTATTTCGCATGAGACAATTTCAGATAAAACTCCTATTTCTCTTATCCTTCTGGCAATTAGCTGAGTATATTGCGAACCAAAATCAAGGATAACTATCTTATCTTGATCAATTTTCTGCATTTAAATTAAGTAATTCGGTAATTTGGCGCTTCTTTAGTGACGCTGACATCATGTACATGACTCTCGCTCATTCCAGAAGTAGTGATTTGAACAAACTTTGGTTTAGTTTTCATCGTATCAATATCTTTGCATCCGGTGTAACCCATGCTCTGCCTTAAGCCGCCCAACATTTGATGAATGGTAGTTTCTACCCAACCTTTATAAGGAACTCTTCCTTCTATACCTTCGGGTACCAGTTTGTCGGTTTGTTGATTGTCCTGAAAATATCTATCCCCTGAGGAGGATTCACCTGACATTGCTCCAACAGATCCCATGCCTCTATATGCTTTATAACTTCTGCCTTGAAAGAGTTCGACTTGACCAGGAGCTTCTTCTGTTCCGGCCAAGATGCTACCGAGCATGACGCTATCTGCTCCTGCAGCAATTGCTTTGGCAAAATCACCAGAGAATCTAATTCCGCCATCTGCAATAACTGGAATTCCTTTTTTCTTCATGCTTGAAACCACATCTGCAATAGCTGTTATTTGGGGAACACCAACCCCTGTCACAATTCTCGTAGTACAGATGGAACCTGGTCCAATACCAACTTTCACTCCATCAGCCCCTGCCTTCACTAATGCTGTAGCTCCTTCCGCAGTAGCAACATTTCCACCAATGACCTCTATATCTGGATAATCTTTTTTTACTTTTTTTACTCTCTCTAAAATGCCTTGAGAGTGTCCGTGGGCGCTATCAACAACCAGAACATCGACACCGGCTTGAACAAGTTTTTCGGTTCTTTCCTCTGTATCAGTAGCGTTACCGATTGCTGCACCAACTAGAAGTCTTCCCTCTGAGTCCTTGGTTGCAGATGGATAATCTTTTGATTTATTTATATCTTTCAGAGTAATTAGACCTTTCAGACCAAAAGTATCATCAACGAGCAATATTTTTTCTATTCTATTCCGATAGAGCAAGGTTTTAATATTATCAATGCTTTCGTTCTCTTTAGCCGTAATGAGTTTTTCTTTCGGCGTCATGATTGAACTTACGGTAGCAGTCAAGTTGGATTCATTACGAAAATCTCTTGAGGTTACAATTCCAACCAGATTGTCATCGTCTACCACGGGCATGCCAGAAATATTTAATTCCTTAGTTAGCTGAACAAGATCGCCAACTGTGCTGCTTGATGAGATAGTTGTTGGATCTCTTACAATGCCGCTCTCAAATTTTTTCACTGCCCGAACTTCGTTAGCTTGATCTGCAATGCTTAAGTTCCTGTGAATGATTCCGATACCTCCAAGCTCTGCCAAAGCAATAGCCATTCTGGATTCAGTGACGGTATCCATAGCAGAAGAAATTATTGGAATGTTTATGCTTAGGTTTTTTGTCAGACGTGTGGTTAAATCAACGTTATTGGGCAAGACTTCTGAATAGTCTGGGAGCAATAAGACGTCGTCAAAGGTTAGAGCTGTTTCTTTAAGCCGCAACATTTATAGATTATACAGGATTGCAAGAATTTTAATAAATTTCTAAAAAATACAGAAAAATGAAGTTTTTTGGTTGGAGAATGGTTTTTACAGGTCTTACAGTTGAATTCACTGTTATAGGATTCCTTTTTTATAGCTTCCCAGTGATTTGGCCATACCTTATATCAGAGCTTGGCATGACTGAAAGTCAGTTAGGAATGGTTTCCGCTTTTTACTTTATGCCTGTAGCAATTTTAGCAATAGTTATCGGTCGAGCTCTTGATAAGTATTCAGTTAAAAATTTTATGATGATTGGAGCTGTCATTTATGCCATAGGACTTTTCTCTCTGAGCTTCATAAATTCTTATTGGTCGCTTCTGACAATTTATCTTACTATTCTTGCGTTGGGGTCAATCATGATGGGAAATTTAGCTGTAGCTAAATTAATTTCGAATTGGTTTGATAAAAATGCTGGCAGAGCTCTAGGAATTGCTGCAGTTGGTATTTCTTTCTCGGGCGTTGTGCTTCCTTTGGTTGTTGATCCACTTCTTGACTTGGTAGGCTGGAGAAATGTTTATGTAATCTTTGCCTCAGTAATTCTATTCATTATTTTACCTCTTATCTTTTTTACCGTGATTGATGATCCAAAGAGTGTCAACCAAGCTAAAGATGGAATTAAGGGAGAAAATGAAGAAGAATCATTACCTCAAGAGATGACTGCAAAAGATCTATTGTCCAAGAAAGTTTTTTGGATAATTTCTTTAGCTTTTGCTTTTCAATTTCTCTCCATGATGGGTGTGCTTTCTTTTTTGCCTATACACGCAAGTAAGATGGGTTTAGACGAAACCTGGAATCTTTTAGGTCTGCCAGTTAAACAATATGTTTTTGCTTATGCTCTATCTGCTTTTGGAGGAGTGTTGGGGAAAATTCTATTTGGATATCTCATGGATATAATGAAGGCAGCTTATCCTTCAATGATGGCAATGTCTCTCCAAGCACTTGGAATCTTTGGAATTACTTATATCAATGAACCGAGCATATTTCTTTTAAGTGCCTTTATCTTCGGTTTGGGTTTTGGTGCTGCTATGCCTCTTATGACTGCGTGCTACTTAAGAACTTTTGGAGCGCATAATCTTGGCAAGGCCAGAGGAATTTCTTCTCCAATAGTTTCTCCGCTTCAACCCATTGGAATTTTGATTACTAGCATCTTGATAGGTTTTCAAGATACCTACTTTGTCGCCTTTAATATTATGGGTTGTGTTGCTCTAGTTGCAGTCGTTTTAGCAAGTCAAATTCAAGAACCTGAAAAAATCTGATCCGTCTTTGCGGCAGCAATAAAATCATTTTTGTGCAACCCTTTGATCTTATGTGACCACCAAGTCACGGTGACTTTTCCCCATTCAATTAGAATTTCTGGATGATGATCTTCTTTTTCAGCTAGATCAGCAATTTTATTTGCAAAATTAACGCATTCTTCATAGTTGGAGAAAGCAAAAGAGCAAATCAGTTTTTTCAATCGATTTACTTCAATAATTTCCCAAGAAGGTACTAAAGGCTTAAGTTCTTTTAATTCATCCTTGGTAACTTTAGGAGCATCTGCCCTGCATGCTTCACAATTTGAATCTAAAAGAGAGTCAACTTTCATTGAATTCCGCCCTTTGCCAGCTTAGCAGGATCTAATAATTTCTTTAATCTTGCCACGGAAAGATTTGTCTCTTCAGCGGCAACATCAATGATTGGCCGATTCTCTTTGTAAGCTTTTTTAGCAATTGCAGCAGCTTTCTTGTAACCAATAATTGGATTGAGAGCTGTTACAAGTATTGGATTTTTTGCCAAAGACGATTCCAAATTTTTTTTGTTCACCTTGAAGGTTTTAATTGCCTTATTTGCAAGAACATCGCAAGCGCCTGCGAGGAGATTAATACTTTTAAGTAAGTTATAGGCTATAACAGGAAGCATCACATTTAACTGATAGTTACCTGCCTGAGCTGCAACTGTAATGCTCACATCATTTCCTATAACATCTGCAGAGACCATGGTTACAGCTTCTGGAATTACTGGATTTACCTTGCCTGGCATTATGCTGCTTCCTGGTTGCAAAGCCTGGAGTTCTATTTCTGATAGTCCCGCTAAAGGTCCGCTATTCATCCATCGCAAATCATTTGAAATCTTCATCAAAGCAACAGCTAAGTTTTTTAGTTCACCAGATAATTGCACTGCTGTATCTTGAGAACTTAACTCATGAAAGAAATTATCACTTGCAACACTTTTATATTTATTCCCAGACAACTTGGAGATTTCCTGAGCAAAAACTTTGGCAAATCTTTTGTGAGCATTAATTCCTGTTCCAACAGCTGTTCCGCCTTGAGGAAGTTCCAAAAGTCTAGCCTCAATAAATTTTAGAGCTTTTAGAGAAGTCTTTAGTTGACTGGACCACGCAGATAATTCATTAGCTAAATCTACAGGCATTGCATCCATGAGATGAGTTCTTCCTGTTTTTATTATCCCTCTGACAGAAACTGCTTTTTTATCGATTGCATTAATAAGGTTTTCTAAGTTGGGATATAACTTTTTAGTTAAATCCACATGTGCACTGATTTTTATCGCAGTTGGTATCACATCATTGCTGCTTTGAGACATGTTAACGTCATCGTTCGGGCTAACCTCTTCACCAGAAAATACTGATGCTAAATTAGCTATAACCTCGTTTGCATTCATGTTCGAACTGGTTCCGGATCCTGTTTGAAATACATCGATAGGAAATTCTTTATGATGTTTTTCTCGCCACACCTCTTTAGAAGCCTTAGATATTGCTCTGGCCTTCTTATTGGGCAGAAGCTTCAATCTATTATTAGCTCTAGCTGCAGCATCTTTAATTACTCCTAAAGAGCTAACAAAGGATTTGGTAAAAGGAAAATCCATTTTGATACCACTTATAGGAAAGTTGTCTATGGCTCTTTGCGTTTGTGCACCATATAGAGCTTTTCGGGGAACGTAAACTATTCCAATGCTATCTGATTCTTCTCTGTAACCTTTTTTTGCCATGGGACTTATGTATATTTTATTGATTAGTTTAAACTAGTAAAATTGTAATATGGAAATTAAGTAGGTAGGAGAAATATATGACAAATAATCTTAATATCGATGTCTCAAAAGGAAAATTGGATCAAAAAGAAAAAGGTTCCTTACTTCCAATAGAATGTAAATCCATTGAGGAAACAAGGAGATATAACCTAGAAAGATTAGCCTCAGGTTTTAGAATGTTTGCTCATTTTGGTTTTGATGAAGGAATAGCTGGTCACATTACATACAGAGATCCTGAACACGAAGATCATTTTTGGGTAAATCCTTTTGGAATGCATTTCAATCAAATTTGTGTATCGGATTTAATACTAGTAAACAAGGACGGTGAAGTAGTACTTGGAGACAAGCCAGTAAATACGGCTGCCTTTGCAATTCATTCATCTCTTCATGATGCACGACCAGATGTAAATGCTGCAGCCCACTCCCATTCTATGTATGGCAAAACTTTTTCAACCTTTGGCAGACTTCTTGAGCCAATAACTCAAGATTCCTGTGCTTTTTTTGATAATCATGTTCTCTTTGATGATTACACAGGCGTTGTCTTAGAAGGAGATGAGGGTAAAAGAATTGCTGCAGCCCTGGGAGATAAAAAGGCTGCTATTCTCAAAAATCATGGTCTTTTGACTACAGGCGGAACTGTGGATGAAGCACTATGGGCTTTCCTTTCAATGGATAGATGCTGTCAATCACAAATTTTGGCGGAATCCGTTGGACAGATGGAGAGAATTCCAGACGATGTAGCTCAATTAACAAAATCGCAAGTGGGTTCGGATATGGCAATGTGGGCGAGTTATCAGCCTCTGTATGACTTAATGCTTGAGAAAGATCCAAGCTTCTTAAATTAGGCCATGTTTCTGGTTTACCTGCTTGGGGTAGTACTATTTTTTTCCTTTCTTGCAAATTTTGCATTCAGGAAAATTTTTAAATCTTTACGCTGGGTAGATAAGCCGGATGGAATAAAGAAACTTCATAAGAATGATATACCTCTTTCTGGAGGAATATCTTTCATATCATCATTAATTTTTGCAGTTCTAATCTTTGATTTCTTTGCAGGGGTAAATTTCAATTTATCCTGGAATGGCTTTTTTGTTGGAGATTCTATCAAACAAGATAATTCATTAAATCAAAATCTTGATAAAAAAATTGATCTTATTGGTAATGACTCTTTTGAGATTGAAGTTGTTGATATTAATGAAAATTCTCAAGCAGTCGTAGTCATAAATAAGAAAACTTTTGAAACAGAATTGATGGAAGTTTATAAAGATGAGTCTGGTTCTTTCCAAATCAAAGGTAATGGTTTCGAGGCTAACTCAAATTACATTCAAGACGCCCTGTTACCTCCAAAAGTTACTGTGAATATTAATGGCAATGAGTCAACTTACTATCAAAAAATTAATGTTAACGTTCCACCTTTTTTTATATGGATGTTAATAACAGGAATAATTCTTGCTTTTATAACTTTAATTGATGATTTATGGGGATTAAGCGTCCCAACGAGATTCTTATCCCAAGCTTCAGCATGTTTGGTTCTTATCACTCAGTCTGGTTTATATATAGATAATCTAGGAAATTTATTTGGTTTAGGTTTCATTGAACTCAATCCAGCACTAGGAGTCTTATTCACAATTTTTTGTGTGATGGGCATTCTGAATGCTTTTAATTGGATTGATGGCTTCAATGGAGGCTTGACCAGCCAATTTCTTGTAGGTATCACGGCCCCTTTAATACTTTTATCAACGAACGACTCCCTTTTCATTGAGCAAATATATTTATTTCTAGTCATATGTTTTCTTCCTTATGCGCTTATGAATTTGAAAGTCATTGGAAAAAGGTTCGTAATTTTTATGGGAGATCATGGATCAATGTTTTGTGGATACATTGTGGCATGGTGCTTAATTTATTTTGCAATGGAAAGGGCAGACTACATGAATCCTATAACAGCTGTTTGGATCGTTGGGTTTGTTTTATTTAACGCGATATCTACAATAATTATTAGACTTGTGAATAAGAAATCTCCTTTAACGTCTGATAGAAGCCATATTCATCATGCACTAGATAGACTTGGCCTAAAGGGGCTAAGAGTTTCTTTTGTTGTTTTAGTAATCTCATCTATGCTCGCTCTAACCGGTGTAACTCTTGAATTAATTGGCATATCAGAGTTAGTTTCCATGCTTCTTTTAGTTTTTGTAAGCATAGTATTTCTGAGATATAGGTTTAATTTAGAGAATTCCTAAAATTTTTTAAATACAGGTATCCTCCTAAAGCACCAAGAACAGCTCCGTAACACGCACCAGCAAAAACCTGATATGGAAAATGTTTTCCAAGATAGATTCTAGATATAGCTACTGAGCAAGAAATTAAAAGAAAAGTAAGAGAATATCTATTAATTTTAAAAATAATTAATAAAAATAATGCCCCTGCAAAAAAATTAGCTGAATGATTTGAAGGCATTCCTGTCAAAGTTGCAGAACATTGATTCAAAAGTTGACCTTTACTATCTAAAAGATATGAATAGTCAGAAAAACATGGCCTAAAGTCTAAAAAGTAGCTTTTTAAAAGATTTGCACTGAAGTCAGTTATTCCAACGGTCAAAATCCAAGCTACAAAAACCCAAAATAATTTCTCTTGAGATTTGTAAAAAAAATACGGAGTAACAAAAAAAGCCAAAAACAATCCAAACAAATTATTGCTTAGGGTTTGCATCAGACTCTCTAAAAAATTGCTTTGACCTCTCAGAGAGTTAAATAATTCTAGGAGACCAAAATCCACAAGATTTACTTTAAGATTTCTTCCTCGACTTGTCCTAACCTGTCTTTTCCAAAAAACATTTCATTGCCAACAAAGAAAGTTGGAATCCCAAAAACACCTCTTTCTACAGCTTCAGAAGTTTTATCCATCAAAGAAGATTTAATATCAGGATCATTCATACCATCCATTAGCAGTGAAGAATCAAAACCCCAATGATCGTATTCTGCCTTGATAACCTCAGGATCGTCCATTTTCTTTTCTCTTTCCCACATGGATCTTGTAATTTTTTGAACGTAGTCCATAAGGAAGCCTTCTTTTTCGGCAACAACAGCTGCCCTCATAATTTGAAGTGTAATCACAGGAAAATTTGGATTCATTTTAAAGTCTGAAAGATTATGCTTATTTATGAATCTCTGCATTTCTACACCATCATAATCAAGTTTATTTTTGATTCCTGCAAAAGCTACCATGGGAGGTTGATTGTTAGTCAATTTAAATATGCCTCCTAATAAAGCTAATTTAATATTGAATTTAAAACCTAACTTATCCTCAAGCTCCTTTCCAGCCATTAACGAAAGATAAGCATTTGGACTTGCGAAATCAAAGTAAAAGTCTACTTCCTTCATAAAAACTCCTTTTTACTTATTATTCTTTCAATTCTTGCAGCTTGCAAGGGCAATGATAGAATCTTTGTTAGGAGATAAAACATGGATATAAAACCAATACCAACACTTTCAGAAGAAGTTAATGACATAAGAACTAGAACAGCAAATATTGTTGCTGAACATATTATTCCAAATGAAAAGGATATTTATTTAGGTGGAGATAAATCTAAATCTCTCCGAGAGGATATTAGACAAGAAGTAAAAAAAGAAAAGCTATGGGCACCTCATCTACCAGAAGAGTATGGAGGAATGGGAATAGGTTTCATAGCTCATGCCTATATGAATGAGATTTTAGCCTGGTCTCCTTTATCCAATAGACTTTTTGGAGTCATAGCTCCAAATTCGGGTAATCAAAAAGTACTCCTTAAATACGGCTCTGAAGAACAAAAGAAAAAATGGCTGCTCCCATTAATAGAGGGAGAAATGGAATCATGCTTTTCTATGACCGAGCCTGATAATGCAGGTTCTGATCCTAGATCGATAAAAACAACAGCAAAAAAAGATGGAGATCACTGGGTTATAAACGGACATAAAGTTATGACATCTAACGGTATCAGAGCTGATTTCGCGATAGTTATGTGTCGAACTGAAGAAGAAGATGGATCTGGAGGGGTGAATTCAAGAATGTCTCAAATTATTGTTCCCACAGACTCAGCAGGATTCAATATAGTTAGATCAGTTCCTATATGGGGACATACCGGGGGAGATCACGTGGAAATTAAATACGAAAATGTCAGGGTTCCTGTAGAAAATACTCTGGGGGCAAGAGGATCAGGTCATCAAGCTGCTCAGGATAGATTGGGAGCAGGAAGAGTTTTTCACTGTATGAATTCTATAGGACAAATGTGGCGAGCATTTGATCTAATGCTCAAAAGAACTATTGAGAGAGAAGTACATGGTGGAAAGTTAGAAACCAAACAACTTATTCAAGGTTTTATTGCTGACTCATACATTGATATTCAAACAGCCAGGCTTATGACTATTCATTGTGCAGAAGTAATGGAAGCTGAAGGCAACCCAAGAGTTGATATCTCCGCACTAAAAGTATACGTCCCAAATGCTATGCACAAAGTCGTAGACAGAGCAATTCAAGTATACGGTTGGAAAGGCGTTTCATCTGATCTACCTCTAGCCGGAATGTATCAGGGAGCTAGAACGTTAAGACTTGCTGATGGACCTGATGAAGTTCACAGAGTATTAATAGCTAAGGAGATTTTGAAAAAATATCACGAAGGTCTTTCTTGGGACTTTGGTTTTTAAATTATTTTCTTACAGTATCTTTCATCTGCTTCAGGTATTTTTTATTAATATCTGCCATTTTTGCTGTGCAAGTAGCTGAGGCAATCAATTTATCGTCTTGAAATAATTCCGAAGAGAGAAATCCAATTGATTTTCCAATCTTAGTAACTTTTGCTCTAGCTAAATATTTACCAGGTGCTCCGGATGATAAATAATTGATATTCATATCAATCGTCATGGGAGATTTTTCGTAATCAGTTAACTCAAATGCTAGAAAAGCCATTGAACAATCAAGCATAGTTGCAACGAAACCTCCTTGAAGAATTCTTCCGCCAGTGTGACAAAAGTCTGAAGAAGCTTCAAAGCTCATTGATAGAGTTTCTTCAGTCTTATTTACTTCTTCAACTTTGGCATTGAATATATCAAGATATACAGGTCTATGGTCTGAATTATTTGATTGATTTGAACGCATCTATTGCTCTAAGTCTTGAAGATTTCAAGTCTACAATCATTTCTGGATAGTTTAAAGATGATCTAGTTTCTTTGGAGGGGTTATGTATCTCATTTGATGGACATTCAACTAACTCAGGCACAAAATTTTTAATAAATTTACCGTCAGGATCAAATTTTTCAGACTGAGTAATCGGATTAAAAATTCTAAAATAAGGAGATGCATCAACTCCTGTAGACGCGCTCCATTGCCAACCACCGTTATTTGAACAAAAATCTCCATCTATTAAATTTTCCATAAAATATCTCTCTCCTTTTCTCCAATCTATGAGTAAATTTTTACTTAGGAACATTGCTGTAATCATTCTAAGTCGGTTATGCATCCATTTTGTCTGATTTAACTGCCTCATAGCTGCGTCAATAATGGGAATTCCAGTTTTACCTTCACACCATTTGATGAAAGAACCTTCATCTTCTCTCCAAGAAAGTAGATCATATTTTGGATTAAAGCTCTTTCCTTTAGATACGTGAGGGAAATGATAGGTAATATACTTATAAAATTCTCTCCAAATTATTTCGTTTACCCATGCAAACTGACCTTTTCCGGTTCCATCTGAATTTGAGAGAACTTGATTTATAGCTTGCTTAGAAGTTATTAGACCAATTGCGAATGAAGAAGATAAGTTGCTTGTTGCAGACAGACTTGGAATATCTCTTAATTCTTTGTAATTTGAAATAGAAGTTTCAATAAACTCTTCAAGCCTTTTGGCTGCTGATTTTTCTGTCACAGGATAATTATCGATAGAAAAATTAAACTCTTTATCATAAGAATCTTTAAATGAGGGAATCTCATCTTCATCTGTTATTTTTTTGTTCTGTTTTAAAGGTTCAGGTTCTTCCTGAAGCATTTCTGATGTTAATAAAGCCCTGATTTTTTTTGAATAAGGTGTAAAAACTTTAAAAGGCTGTCCAGTATTATTTTTGACCTTATTTGGATCAATAAGCTGAGAATCAAACATCTTAAGATTGATTTCATTTTTATTACATAATGATTCTAGTTTTTTATTTCTTAGTTGTTCATTGAAGGGATATTCAGAATTCAGAAATATATTTGTAATTTGATGTTTTTTACAAAATTCTAAAATTTCTTTTGGCTCGTCTTTAATTTCTTGCGAATGAAGAATTTTAATTGGGATATTTAGGGAAACTAGAGAATTGCTTATTTCAGCTAATGCCCTCAGTTTAAGTTTTAATTTAGCTAAAGAATCTCCATGTTCTTCATTTTTACCTTTATTAATTATGTAGAGGGCAATTAAGCCTTTTTGTTCTGAAGAAGCTTCGTAGAGTGCTCTATTATCTTTAATCCTAAGGTCTTCAGAAAATATATAAAGGTTCATAAATATGGTGGTAGATCAGCGAGAATATTTCGCCCAACCTATTAAAATTAATACCCACTAACCTACCATAATTTGGCGGGTCTATTAAACCCGCCATGTTCAGGAATAGGAGAGATTATGGGGGAGAAAGATTACCTGAACAGATGCATTCTATATAAAAAAAAGAAAGGTAGAGGTTATAAAGTGGCAATCTTTAGTTATAAGTAACTTCTTCGAATTTTATGCCAGACTTAACTAACCTCTCTAAAAGTGGATTACCAAGCCCATATGCAGAAGTTAAAACTCCACCTGTATCAAGTTCATCAGAGATTGCCAAAGTAACAGCAGACTCACAAACCATTTGTGCAGTTGCTTTGTAACCGGGATCTCCTTCTCCGAAAATTTGAAAGTATTTGACCTCACCATCCTCAGCTTCGACCTTAAATAATCCTTTGAACCAACCATTTTCTCTGGTTTCCTTATTTGGACCTTCGCCTGGTTTAGGTAAAAATCTCCTGACTATGTGCCTTAAGGGTGTCGAGATTACTAAAAAAGCGAATATCAATCCGAAACTGGCTAATCTTGCTGATCTTTTTGAGGGATAACTTCCAAGCTCTTTGAAGATGAAATCAGAACCATAACTTCTTTGATCAGCATCATATAAAGCTGAACTTCGTCTTACGACTCTTGTATTGGCAAAAGACATTAATCCGATTCCTGAGTATGAATCTGTATTTTGAATTCGTTTTATTTCAAAACCATCTTTACTTAATTTCCTTTGTTTTTCAGAAACGCTATTTTCTGGATTCAAAAGAAAAGGGTCTCTTTTTTCTTTTGGAAGAGGTCCAATAGTAAACATTGTTTCAGTTGTGCCCCCACTTACTCCTCCTTGACCTGAATGATAAACAGTGACCTTTTTGACAGGCTTCCCCATTTGTTGAACTGAGTAAAAAACTCCCATATCTGAGGGGATAGAGTCATATCCGCATGAGGGTATTATCCTTGTTCCCTCCTCTGAAGCTTTATTGTGATGTTCATCTATCAAATCTTTTACCCAATGATTCTCTCCAGTTATATCAGTGTAATGAGTTTTATTTTCAACGCATGATTTGACGATAAAATTACTGTATCTGGCAAAAGGACCTGCGGTAGACAATATTACTTTTGTTTTGCGCACAATATGATCGATTGAATCTTTATCTTCTCCGTCTGCAACAAAAATTTCACAATTAAGCCTCAATAAGTCTTTTAGGTTTTCTAATTTTTTCTTATTTCGTCCAGCTATTGCCCATTTAATTTCAGGGTAATTATCCCTTAGATACTCAGCACAGAGCCTTCCGGTAAATCCGGTGGCTCCATATAAGATTATTTGATATGCCCTATCCATATTGATTGGTCGGGACGGCTGGATTTGAACCAGCGACCACTTGACCCCCAGTCAAGTGCGCTACCAGACTGCGCCACGCCCCGAATTTTAATCGAGACAGACTAAGATCCATCTACAGTCAAAGGCTTACAGACTTCGACTATCTCTCCATGATCTACGCAAACTTCACCAGAATTTAGCAGTGTTGAATCATCTGGCACTACTCCAATAAAGGCAGAATCATAAATTTGTGGTTGAACATCGTCTAGGCCAGTTACTAAGGTAGTATAAATATTTTGACCTACAGCTCCTGGTAGTGGTTTAAGATAATACTCTCCTCTCAAAAACTTTGATTTAAGCTCAGTTTCACCGTCTTCACTCATTACAATAGTGCCATCAGGAATCACATAAGTGGGGAAACCTCTTGTATTTTGTCTGTCGGTTTCTGATAGTGAGTCCCAGTCGAGATACTCACCAAGCTCTTCCCAGGTTGCGATATTAAAGTTAGTCCATTCAAAACCATGAAGTCTTCCAAAACCTGCATATTCAAGTGTCTTTTTCCTGCCCGCATCTGAACCAAAACTTGCATCATTGGGAAGTGTTAAGGTGACTGCTTCAGGTCTTGAAATTTCTACTAATGCTCCATTAGAGTCATAAACTTGATAATTTACCCAAGGATCCCAAAAAACTTCGTAGTATTCTGTCATTTTCCAAAGCTTGCTATTGCAATATCTAAAATTTTCTGAAGATTGGACTGTAGAATCTGAATGATATTCATAAGCATTTTTAGAACCGTCATTGTTGGTGTCACGGGTTTTTTCACATTCAACTTCTGAGGCTTTTGACATATCAAAAAGTGTCATGTGATTCTTCATGCCCCAGCAGTCTGTATCAACACCATTGGGTTCTTTAATACAAATATTTCCTTCGAATTTATTCCAAGGATTATTTAGTTCATACATCCCGGCAGGCAAAACAATTGGTATATTAGTAACCGTATCTGCAATTGATTCTCCAGAAACTTGATATTGCATAACCTCATTAGACAAAACACCTTCTTGTGTCCAATTTCCTTTATCCGTTCCAGCACGGACATAAGGTCCTGTTGGAAGAGCTGATGTATCACCACCAGCTAAAGCTGGGCTCGAGTAAGGATTATTATCTAACGTTCCTGTAGCTGGAGCATCTTCAGTGCCTGTTGCAATTAAGGCTAACGCTTCATTGAAATATGCTGTGAAACTCGGTCCAGACAGACATCTCTCGATGCATCCTAAAGTCAATCCGGCAAGTTCAGAAGGAGCAATATCTTTCTCAGTTCTTCTCTTCACTAGCTCATCAGCAGGAGCAGCTAAAGCATCTCCCCTGATTTCATAACCTTGACCACGACCATGTGCCCATAAGTTTCTCCAAACTTCATAGCCATTAGCACTATTTCTGTCATCGTCCCAAATTTCTAGATATTCGGCCGGCGTAAAAGTGAATGGAGTAATGTCAACTTCAGCAACCCATCTGTTATTGACTTCTTTAACAGCTCTATCAAAAACAAAAGCGCCTACTGGAGTAGTTCCACTTGAGGAATAGGCTGCATCCCAATAACCCATGAATATGTTATAAGGGTTACCGTTATCATCAACGGACTCAGTTGGAACTCCTAATTCTCGCCATCTTTCTATAGGACATCTATCATCTTCACCATTTGAATTATTATCCATATCGTTATCTGCAAGAGTAGTCCCAGTCCATACCTTGTAATCATTCCACCAACAGTTACCTCCGGTCTCAGTTCTGTCCCACTCAATATGAAGGTTTAATTCAACACCTGAAAGGCTATTCAAAGAAACCTTATCGATAGACATTTTTCTTAGGGTCATTTTTCTCTGTTTTAAATTGTATGAAGAAGTATCATCAGAATTTACTTTCTTAAAGACAGTCGTATCAGTAACATTAGATCTCATTTCTTCCCAAATATGTGTTCCCCAGTAATCAGCCCAAGCATAAATTGGTTCAGTTCTATTATCATCGTAAGGTGAAGTAAATTCTTCTTCTGTTTTAAGCTCGAAACCAGGATTTTTCATATCATAGCGAAGATCATCTGCTGTGGTATAGAGACCGTATTCCCAGACAGCTAGTTTTGCATCCGCTGCATTTGTAGATTCACATTTTTCCTGAACGCCCTGAGCAGGTCCTTGTTGAGCCAACCAGGGAAACTCATCTGTTCTGAAATCATAAGATAGATAATTTTCCAGATCAGGTGTAATTACAGCTTCAGATTGGTTATCTTGTCTAGTTCTTCTATTTGCACCAACTAATTTTGTGCAAGATGCTTTGGTATTCTCATCATAGGAAAATGCAAGAATCAGCTCACCGTCCCAAAAGTTTGGGTTTGCATCACTTTGTTCTCCACAAATTGAAGGGTCGGCCTGTCTTTCCTGCCACTCAACAAGTTTTCCATCAATGAAACACTCGGAAGCATAAGATTTCCAAATTCCATCTCGTCCGTTTGCATTATCACTCATCAAAATGCTTCTTCCTCTTGGACCAAGAAATAAAGTTTGAGCATCGGTTGTGTCTAATCTGCCTGCCCCCATCTGCTCTCCTGCAGGTGGGCACTTATAATAATGTTCCAAGTAGTCGCTATAAAAAGATTGAGTGCCCTCTGCTACGCCTGCGTCTAAGGCAGCTTGCCTGGCTTCTTCTTCATTCTGATAGGGCGCATTCTGACAATTCGACTCGGCCACGAAATCAAGCTCTATATCTCCATTAGGATCAGCTTCTGTTGCACCTGAAAGAACTTTCGCCAGAAAATAAATGAGCATGTCGGGTTCTGCATCCCACATTCCTTCATAATCTGCTTGGGCCTCTGAATAATCACCTTGTTGGAAAAACCAACCTCTAACCTCTATGTAATCTTTATTTCTTACTTCACTAAAAGCTGACTTAACGTCTAAAACAAATGAACTAGGTATTTCAACTTCTGATGCACCTTGTTGTTGCTGATTTCCTTGCTGAGCAGCGTTTTGTGCCGCTTGTCTGGCTGCACTTACATCACATCTAGAATCATAAACTTGAGCCCTGTAAGGACCTTTATCAATAAATTGCTCAACTTTAAGTTTTGAAATAGTACATAAAATATTATTGGCTTCGCCTAGGGTATTCTCAACTTCATTATTGGCCGTATAAATCTCTTTTTTATCTTCGTTATAGGATTGAGAGTAGCCAAGAGGACTCAAAATCAACAAAAGTAGTATTATTTTCTTCATGTTTCTCCTAGATTTTTTTTATTCGACAGCTATTGCTTCAACTTTTGTTGGCAAAACAAAATCAGCTGGATTTATAGAGGTTGATGAAGAATTTCCTCCCGTTGAACCTGTGCTTGATCCTGAGCCTGTGCTTGATCCTGAGCCAGCTCCTGAACCTGAAGCTGAACCAGAGGAGCTAACAGATGAGGATGAACTCCCTCCTCCGCCTCCACCACAGGAAGCAAAAATTAAACAAGTTGTTACAAGTAATAATGACCCATATTTCTTCATAATATCTCCTAATCTAATATTGATAATACTACTTAATCTAAACTTTTCTAGCATTTTTAATGGTATTTCTAATTTTAATTAATTCTTTTTTTATTCCTAATTGTGGAGATTTGGAATTTTTTTTGGTGGTCAAATAAGTAGCAATTTTCCCAGGTTTTATGCCTTGATCTTTAATGAGTTTTTTCATTTCAAGAAGAAGTTTTATTTTTTTTAAATCATAACTTCTAATGACACTTTTAGATCTTAACTTGGGTTGAAATTTCTCCCAGTATCTTATCTCTGTTTGCTTGATTCCAAGCAAAGTGGAGACTTCTGAAATGGAATAATACTTTTTGTTTGGAAGTTCTGAAAAATCAATATCAGACAATTTTATCCCTTAGTTTTCGCCCAGGCTTGAACGAAATAGATGTTCTGGCAGAAATTGTATACTCTTTACCAGTTTTAGGGTTTCTCCCTGGGCGCGCTTTCTTTTTTAATAAGGAAAAATTCCCAAAACCACTTAATTTCACTTCATCACCTTTTTCTAAACTATTTGAAATTTCAGCAAAAAAAGAATTTACAAAATCTAGGCAGTCTTTTTTAGGCAAACCCATCTTTTTATGCAAATGATCAGCTAGTTCTAGTTTAGTTATCGCCATTGTTACGATCTTAATTTAGCATTAAAAATTTTAGCCGCATGATTTATTTGATTTTCAACACGTTGATCTACTTCTTTGTCTTCCAATGTAGCTCCTGTCGATTGCCAAAAGAGTCGAAAAGTGATGCTTTTTAAAGATTCATCTATTCCTTTGCCTTGATAAACATCGATCACTGAAACAGACCTCAAATTAATGCCTCCAGCTTTTTTAAGCTCCTTTATAAAATCATTTGCAGGTATTTCTTTAGAGACAAGAAAGGACAAATCTCTTTCGCTTCCAGGAAATTTTGGCGGTTGAGCTATCGCATTAATTTTCGGTAATTTTATAGAGTCTAAATTTATCTCAAACAAAACTATTTCCGGCAACTTAAGTTTTTTTTGAATCACTGGATGCAAAACACCAATATTTCCAATTGATTTAGTTTTCATTTTAATTTCTGCTGACATTCCTGGATGCAAATGATTTGCAGAAGTTTTTTTATAAATAGGTTCAATATTTAATCTCGAAAAAAACATATCCAGACTTTTTCTTAGATCGTAAAAGCTACTTTGAAAAGAACCGGACCAATCAGATGAAGATTTATCAAAAAAGAGAAGTCCAGCAAGACTCTTCCAACTCTCCTCTTTAGTAAAGACGTTCCCAACTTCAAAGATTCTGAATTTTTGAGTGCCTCTATTGAAATTATATTCAAAGTTACTTAATAATCCTGGAATAAGAGAGGGTCGCATAACATCTTGATTGCTCGACATAGGGTTGGCAAGCTGAATTGAATCGTTATTTAACCCAAGTATTTGAACAAAAGATGAATCAACAAAAGCGTAATTAATAACTTCATTAAAACCAGCATTAACAAAAATATCCTTACTAAGTTTCTCCTTTTCAATAGATGTATCTTCAGGGGAGGAAGCTAGTAATTTCAGTCTTTTGCTAGGTAAATTATCGTATCCAATTATTCTCGCAATCTCCTCGATAATGTCCTCTTTTATTTCAATATCGTAACGATGAGAAGGACAAGTTAACTCCATTGAATTTCTTTTAGATTCAACTTTAAATTCTAGCGCCTTTAAAAGTTTTATAACCTTAGCAGAAGGAATCTCTGTCCCGAGCCTTGAATCAATGAATTCTTTACTTATCGATATTTTCTTTGCTTTATGATTTTTAGATTGTTTAAAAATCTTTGAAAAGTCTCCTCCAAAGATTTCAGCATAAAGTTGTGCTGCAAAATTAATTGCATACTCTTGGATTTCTTTATCGACCCCTCTTTCGAATCTTAATGATGCCTCAGATTGAAAGCCTAACTTTCTTGCATTTCCTCTGATGCTTGAAGGTTCAAAACAAGCTGACTCCAAAAAAATTTCTTGAGTTGTTTCATCCACTTCGGAATTAGCACAACCCATAATTCCAGCGAGAGCTATTACTTCTTTTTCATCGGATATTGTAAGGAAATCTTTAGTTATCTCATGGGAAGCACCATCCAAAAGTTTCAACTTTGTTCTTTTAGAGGGGAATTTGACATAAATTTTTTTTCCAATTTTTTTGTTATCGAAAGCATGTAAAGGTTGTCCGGTGTGAAGCATTACATAGTTTGTTATATCTACTATTGGATTAACCTGGCCAATATCAGCAGCCTTTAAGGTTTTTTTGATATGTTGCGGAGTTTTGCCTTTACTTTTTAATTTAATGATTTGACCTAGATAGCTTGAACAAGCGCTCTTATCTACAGAAACAGTTTTTTTTGAATCGAGTTTTTGCTGTTGCTTCTTAAACTTTGGAAGTTTTAATTTTAAATTATTAACCGCACAAATATCTCTAGCTATACCTATAAGGCTAAAACAGTCTCCTCTATTAGGAGTTAAATCTAGTTTAATTAATAAATCATTTTTTTCTTTTTTTGATTGGTCAACTTCTAGCCCCAACTCTGTAAGCTGTTCTAAGAGATTTGTATCAGAAATTGATCCTGATATGTATTGAAGTAGGTCGGATTTATAGAATTGCATTATCCTTTTATGACGAACCTTAAGTCATTCTCAAATAACATCCTAATATCAGATATCTGATATCTGAGCATAGTCATTCTTTCAATTCCCATGCCAAAAGCAAAACCCGAGTAAACTTCCGGGCTTAGACCAACGTTTTTCAATACATTTGGATGGACCATTCCACATCCCATAATTTCCAGCCAACCATTCTCTCCCTTTATATCTACTTCTACCGAGGGTTCTGTGAATGGGAAGTATGAAGGTCGAAACCTTACCTTTGGATTGTCTTTAAAAAAAGATTCGATAAACTCCAAAATTTCATTTTTCAGATGGGCAAAATTTATATCTTTATCGACAACAAGACCTTCCACTTGGTGAAACATAGGAGTATGAGTTTGATCTGAATCGCATCTAAATACTTTGCCAGGACATAATATTTTTAAAGGAGGAGATTCCAATTCCATTGACCTGATTTGAACAGGTGAGGTATGAGTTCGTAGTAGATTGCCATTATCAAAATAAAAGGTGTCATGCATATCTCTAGCAGGATGATTCTCAGGAATATTCAATGCAGAAAAATTGAAATACTCCGATTCAATTTCAGGCCCCTCTCGAAGAACATAACCTTTGTTTTTAAAATAATTTGAGATTTCATTAGCTATCAAAGATATAGGATGGTAACTTCCTACGTCTGGACTTAATGGCAAAGTAACATCAATTGCTTCATTAGATAATTGTTCATTCAGAGCAGATTGTTCAATTTTTTCTAAAGACGAACTGATTGATTCTTCAATTAAAGATTTAAATTTATTGATCGATTTACCTAACTCAGGTTTCTTTTCAGCAGGAGCGTTTGAAAGTTGAGACATTAGAGACGAAAGAATACCTTTTTTGCCAAGGTATTGAATTTTTAGAGAATTAAGAGAATCTTGAGAATCTGCTTCTTTAAATTTACTTAAGAAAGATTTTTTCTCTTGGGCTAAATCCATAGCCCATTATGCAGCAATATCTTTAACCTTTGAAACTAGAGATGCAAAACCTGCTTTGTCTTCTACAGCCATATTGGCTAAAACTCTTCTATCCAAATCAATCTTAGCTTTTTTAAGACCATTCATAAAAACACTATAGCTAAGGCCATGCTCTCTTACTGCAGCATTAATTCTAATGATCCAAAGCGATCTAAAAGTTCTTTTCTTAACTTTTCTATCTCTATATGCATATTGGCCAGCTTTTAGTACAGCTTGATTCGCGACTTTGAAAGTCCTGCTACGAGCTCCTCTGTAACCTTTAGCTAATTTGAGAATTTTCTTGTGTCTTTTTTTGGCTTGAACGCCCCGTTTTACTCTACTCATGATTTTTCTCTAAACATTCTTTTAACCAATTTTTCATCGCCAGCAGCTAGTTGAGTTGTGCCTCTGAGTTGCCTTTTTGATTTTGTCGACATCTTGGTAAGAATATGTCTTTTATTAGCTTGTTTTCTCTTGAGTCCAGAGCCTGTTTTTTTAAAGCGCTTGGCAGCTCCTTTGTGTACTTTAACTTTTGGCATTTTTAATTTTTCTTTTTTGTTGGTGACATAACCATTACAAGCTGTCTTCCTTCTGACTGAGGCTCTTGCTCTACTACAGCCTGGTCAGAAAGGTCCATTTCAATTCTTTTCAGAAGCTCAAGACCTAAATCCTGATGCATCATTTCTCTACCTCTAAATCTCATTGTAATCTTTGCCTTATCTCCATCTTGAATAAATCTAGTTATGCTTTTTAACTTTATTTGATAATCGTTTTCTTCTGTTCCGGGTCTAAATTTTATTTCTTTAACCTGTGTTCTTTTTTGTTTTTTCTTTGAGGCAGATTTTTGTTTTTTCTTGTCAAAAAGATGTTTACCGTAATCCATGAGTTTGCAAACAGGATGATCGGAATCATTTGCTAACTGAACTAAATCAAGGCTTGCGGCTGAGGCTTTTTTCATGGCTTCTTCTATCGCAACTATTCCCAACTGTTCTCCTGATTCAGATATAAGCCTTACTTTTGAAGCGGATATTTGTTGGTTTACAGGTTGTCTTTTTTTAAAAGACGTCTGCCTAGGTTTGGGAGAAGCTATTTTAAACCTCTAACGAAAAATTTTAACAATCAGACCTCCTTAGATCTTATTTTTCTCAAAACCATTTTTGAGAAATCACTCTCTGACATTGAAGATTGTTTTTGAGATTCTCTATCTCTTACACTAATAGAGCCTTCTTCAACCTCCTTATCACCTATCACAATTTGATATGGTATCTTTTGTATAGAGTGGTCGCGGATTTTATAAGTGATTTTCTCATTCCTCAAGTCTGAAATGACTTTTATTTCATTTTTTTTCAATATCTCAGTGATCTCAACAACTCTGTCAGTATGTTTTTCCGACACATTCATGACTACTGCATGAATAGGAGATAACCATAAAGGAAAAGAACCATCATATTGCTCAATTAAAATTCCAATAAATCTTTCAAACGACCCCAGAATTGCTCTATGCATCATGACTGGCCTATGTTTTTTGCCATCCTCACCTATATAAGAAGCATCAAGCCTTTCAGGTAAATTAAAATCAGCCTGAAAAGTCCCGCACTGCCATTCTCTTTTTAAAGCATCGGTAAGAACAAAATCAATTTTTGGGCCATAAAAAGCGCCGTCGCCTTCTGCTACCTCGTACTCAATGTTTAGTGCTTCTATGGCATTCTTAAGAGCTTTTTCAGCCTTATCCCAAATCTTATCAGAACCAACTCTTACTTCTGGTCTTGTTGAAAGCTTTATATCAATTTTTTTAAAACCAAAATCTTCATAAACATTATAAAGAAGAGAAATAAATGAAGCAGTCTCTTCCTGAATTTGATCCTCAGTGCAAAATATATGTCCATCGTCTTGTGTAAAGCCTCTAACCCGCATAAGTCCATGCATAGTCCCTGAGGGTTCGTATCTATGACAACTTCCAAACTCTGCTAATCTAATGGGTAGATCTCTATAAGATTTAAGAGATTGATTATAAATTTGAACATGTCCTGGACAATTCATGGGCTTTAAAGCATTGGTTCTTTTTTCATTTGCATGTTCTTCATCAATTTCTGTGATAAACATATTTTCTCTGTATTTTTCCCAGTGACCAGATTTCTCCCATAATTTTCTATCGATGACTTGTGGAGTTTTTATTTCAGAGTAATTTGCGTTAACTTGCTTCTCTCTCATGTATTTTTCAACCGCGGTATAAATGCTCCATCCTTTAGGATGCCAAAAAACCATGCCAGGGGCTTCTTCTTGTAGATGGAACAAATCATATTTTTTTCCTAGAAGCCTATGGTCTCTTTTGGATGCTTCTTCTTTAATATGCAAATGATCTTCAAGCTCTTTTTTTGAATTCCATGCCGTTCCATAGACTCTTTGGAGCATTTTATTGTCTGATTTACCTCTCCAGTAGGCACCAGCAACATGGGTCAGTTTAAAAGCTTTAACAAAACTCATATTAGGAATGTGCGGTCCCCTGCACATATCTATATATTCTTGATGATAATAAAGAGCAACTTTTTCTGATTTATCGATATCTTTGAGTATTTCAAGCTTGTAATCCTCTTTTCTACTTTTAAAAACTTTTACAGCCTCTTTATGCGGAACTAATTTTTTTTCAACCTCGTAAGATGTACTAGCTAACTCTTTCATACGTTTTTCAATCTTTGCAAGGTCTTGCTGGGTTAGTTTGTGATCTAAATCGATATCGTAATAAAATCCATCCTCTACGATTGGTCCTATTGCCATTTTAGTTTTAGGAAAAATTTGTTTGATAGCATGTCCAAATAAATGCGCACAACTATGTCGAATAATTTCCATGCCCTGCTTATCTTTGCTGGTTAAGATAGAAACTTCAGAGTTTTTATCTATTAAGTCGCAGGCATCACGCTCTTCCCCATTGATAATACCCGCCAAAGTTGCTTTAGCTAAACCAGGACCTATGTCTTGAGCCAATTCAAATATGCTAGGAGGCTCATTAAAATTTCTCTTGGAATTGTCAGGAAGTGTAATTTTTATCATTTTTTGACCTATACGAGGGGCCTTTAAAGTTATTTTACTTAAAAATCACTATTTTTTAAGGAGAAAGGTAAGATTTAATCCACTTTTTTTCTTCTAATTTAAAAAGCGTCCTCTCATGTCTTCGAAATTCTCCTTCTTTCCAAATTTCAATCTGTTCAGGTTTGATTTTATACATGCCACAATGATCTGGAAGTTTAATATCTTTCTCATCCAAGGAATTGATAGCTTCTTCAACTTTTTTTTGAAAACTTTCAAAAGATTCAATTTCTTCACTCTGTTTTGAAACAATAGCCGATATTCTTGAGCCTTTTGGTCTAGAATTAAAATATTCTTCCGATTCTGACCTGGAAGCTTCTGATATTGACCCACTAATCCTAATTTGTACTTGTAACTCTCTCCACCAAAAATTTACTGAAACATTATTATTTTTTGAAATATCTTGACCCTTTTTGCTTTTGTAGTTGGTATAAAAAAATAAACCATCATCAGTAAATTTTTTTAATAAAACGACTCTGGAAGAAGGTCTTTGATCTTTATCTACTGTTGAAACGGTCATTCCATTCCAGTCTCTTAAATCTTGATCTCTAGCTTCCTCAAGGAAATATTTGATTTCAAGAAAAGGTTCTTGAGAAATAGAATCAAAATTCATTTATTTTCTTTGAACCCAAAAATCTAGAGATAAATATTTACCTGGACCAAATAATAAGATGATTGACGTCATTAAGAGATAAGTTACTGACATCTCATAGCCGCCAGCATCTGCATTCCATCCATTTGGAGAATGATAATAAGAAGCTACAATCATGCAGACTAAAATAGGTATGGTTGCCCATCTTGAGAAAAGGCCTATTAATAGAAGAACTGCTCCTCCTGCTTCTGCTATCACAGTAAGCCATGCAAAAAGGTCAGGAAGAATGAAATTGAGGTTATCTTTTCCTCCTGGACCTAAAAACTCTGAGAATCTATCAACGTTTGGTATGCCATCTTCCCACGCTATTTTTCTCACTCCGGCGTTCCAAAATATAAAGAATAAGTAGACCCTCAAAAAGAATTGGCCAATGAAGTCAAAAGCTTTCAAGTTACCCAAAAGGCTATCTATTTTTAAAATAAATCTAATCATTTTTTTTCCTTCTCTATTATCTCAAATGCTGCTTGTATTTCTATAAATTTTTCTTTTGCTTTTTCAATTAATTCCTCTGGAAGACCTTTAGAAATCAATGCATCCGGATGAAATTCTTTTCTTTTGACTCTATAAATTTTTTTTATTTCATTGAAAGTCATATCTCTTGTAACTCCCAAAATTTCGTAAGCATCTGATATTTTTCCAACGTATCTATTATATAAATCCTCAAAAACATTTTTATCAAAACCGAAAATACTAGGAATTTTCCTTAACAACCTCTCTTCGTTTTCATGCATTTCTCCATCAGCCATGGCTAATTCAAATAAAAGCTCATAAAAAACCAAAAGTGAATTTGGACTTGAGCCTAAAAGCTGGTAAAGCTGTTTTGCATATTCATCAAAAGAAATGCTATCTAATTTAGCTTTCTGAAAAATATTAATAGCAAAATTTCTTTCATCTTCGCTAAAGTTGAATTTATTAGAAATAAAACTTTCAATTTTTGAGACTTCTTCTTCACTTACTCTTCCATCTGCTTTAGCGATTTTTGCTAAACATGCAAATAGTGCTGTAAAAAAAGCTACTTGATGATCTAAATTATTTGGATTTCTTCTAGATTTTGCTTGCCTTGTCATTCTTGATCCCATGACACTTCCAACAAGAGCACCAATAGGTCCAAGCAAAGTGAAGCCAATCATTCCACCTACAATTCCGCCAATTAAACTCATTTTTTCTTAATTTTTATGCATTGCTATGGTTTAATAATTGTACATGGATAAGTTTTATTGGGGGAAACATGTCTGAATCAAAACCTTTACCTGTTGTAGATTTCCTAAAAATTCCAGAGGATGGAGATCCTTATCTTGAAGGATATAGATGCAAAAAATGTGGGTCTATTTATTTAGGCGAGAGAAATGTTTGTTCAAAGTGTTTTGCTAGAGACGAGATGGAAGTTATCAAACTTTCTGATACAGGTATTTTGCATAGTTATGCAATAGTTTTTAGATCTTTTCCTGGAATTGATGTCCCTTATATTTCTGCAATAGTAGATCTTGATGGAGGCGGAACAATCAAAGGAAATTTGATTAACATAGATCCAGATCCTGATAAAATAGATTTTAATATGCCAGTAAAAATAACTTTTGGTGATGCTTTAGGCAGGAAAGATAAAGAAGGAAATTCTTATCTGAGTTATTTTTTTGAGCCAGCTTAAAAGAGGTGAAATTATGAGCGATGTTTATGTAATGGGTGTTGATATGATTAAGTTTGGAAGATTTCCAGACAGAAGTGTTCCTAACATTGGAGCCGAAGCAGCTTTGATGGCTTTAGATGATGCAGGATTAGGAATTCAAGATATGCAAGCTCTCTACTGTGGAAATCTAGGTCAGGCAAATGCAATGGTTGGACAAAGAATTCTCCAAGAAATTGGACAAACTGGCATGCCTGTTGTGAATGTTGCGAATGCATGCGCAACTGGAGCAACTGCTTTTAGAGAAGCTTGGATGTCTATAAAAGCGGGCATGTACGATGTTGTTCTTGCAGTAGGTGTAGAACAAATGGGTAAAGGGCTTCTTGGTGGAGCCGGAGGAGGAGATGGTATACCAAAAGAAGGTCTTCTAGGTTCTGGAACTATGCCATGTGTATTTGCTGAAGCTGGTATGGAGCATGCAAAAGAGTATGGAACTACCTTTGAACAATTTGCAAAAATTTCAGTTAAAAATCATCATCATTCAACAATGAATCCTAAGGCAATGTATCAAATAGAGACTCCTCTTGATGAGGTCATGAATGCTGAAATGATCTCTTATCCAAATACAAAATTGATGTGTTCAGTTAACGTAGATGGATCTGCGGCAGCAGTTTTAGTTTCAGAGAAAAAAGCAAAGGAACTTGGCATGAAAAGAGCGGTTAAAGTGAGGGCTTCAGCAATGGCAAGTGATCCATATACTGATAGAGACTTGGTAATGCCTGACGTAAATGCATGCACTAGACTAGCTGCTAAGGATGCTTACGAGCAAGCAGGAATTGGTCCAGAAGATGTTAACCTTGTTGAGCTTCATGATTGTTTCGCAACAGCGGAGATGCTTCATTATGAGAATCTTGGCTTATGCAAAGACGGAGAAGCAGGAAAAATGATTGATGAAGGTCATGTTGAGCTTGGAGGAAAGGTGCCAGTTAATGTTTCAGGAGGTCTTCTATCAAAAGGTCATCCCTTGGGAGCGACTGGAATAGCTAATATTTATGAAGTATGCACTCATCTCAGAGGTGAGGCTGGGAAAAGACAAGTTGAGGGAGCCAAAATTGGTATGACTCATGTAATTGGCCTTGGAACAGCATGCGGTATCCATATTTTAGAAAAAACAAACTAGTTTAAGCTTGAAGTTCGGCTTAACCGGAGATACGCATAATAATTTAAAAAACATAGCAATTATTTGCGAGTTATTTAATAAATTTAAACTAGATTTTGTTATTCACACTGGTGATATTACTTTGCCTAAATCACTCATTTTATTTGAAAAATTGATGATGCCTTTAAATATTGTCTTCGGTAACAATGATCAGGGAGATAAAGAAGAACTAATAAAGGTCTGCAAGCAAAAAAAATTTTCCTATCATGATGAACTGCATATTGATTTACCAAATGATAAAAAAATTATTGCATTACATGATCCTAAGGATATCAAGGAGGAATTCTACAAAGATGGAAACATAATAGTTCATGGTCATACTCATCGATTTAGAGATGAGAAAATAAATGGATCACATATATTTAATCCAGGAGAATGTGCAGGTTTTATAAAAGGGCAAAACAAAATTGGAATTATTGAAACTCTATCTCCCCAAATGAAAATTATTAGTTTTTGATTTTATTCCTAAAAAGAATGAAATCAAAAAGTAAAATAATTAAAAATAGTGAAAGAAAAGGTCTGACCAACCTCATTTCGAAATAGAATCTACTCTCCAATATATCAATAAGGTATATTGAAATGATTGGAGAGAGATCTTTACTTCCTGGTACAGAAAACCAAATTGAAATCATCATACTTAAAAATAAAGAAAAAATAACTTTCTTGAAAAATTTATTTCTAATCAATTTTCTTACACATAGAGATAAAATGATTGAAATAAAAAAATAAATGAACCAAAAAATAACTATCAAATAAATTTCTCCAAAAATTGCTTTCTAAGATTTTCATCTTTTATTATCCATAAAATTTCTTTAATTTTATTTTCTAAAATTACAGTTTTTAGTCTTTTTAAGTCTTTTTCTTTAAAAATTTTGTTAGGAGGAATATTTAATTCTATAGCTTTTTCCTCTCTCCATAAAAAAATCTGCTCTTCTAAAGGTGATATTTTTTTATTTTTTTTAAGCCTTTTGAGCCTTGAAATAGAAAAATTTGTTTCAGCTAAAACTTTCTCTGCTTCACAAGCCTGTTCAAATTTATCTTGCAGACATAGATCCCTTAATATTTTAGTTTGAATTTTAAAAATATCATTGAGATATCTTACATCTTCTGAAGCATAAAGAATTTGCTCTTTTGATAGGGGGCGTTTCTCCCAGTCTGAATTAGTTTGAGATTTAGATAAATTTTTATAAAAGTATTTTGAAACAAGATCTTTATAGCTAATTTGCTGAGTGTCTTGATGAATAAGACTATAAGCTAACTGAGTATCGAATATATTATTGATTTTTGTGTTTAAACAATTAAATATAACTGAAATATCGCCTCTTGAAGAGTGGAAAATTTTTGTAATCTCACTTGAATTTAGAATTTTTTTTAATATTGATAAATCTTCAATTTTTTGAGAATCAATAATAATAATTCTATTTTTCATTCCTACTTGAATTAGATTCAATCTAGGAAAATAAGTATTACGCCAAGTAAATTCAGTATCTACAGCAATAATTTTTTCAGTAAATTTGTCGGAGAATTCTCTTTGCAAAGAATCTAAAGAATCTATATAAATTAATTTCTTTTTAATAAAAAAATCTTTTGCAGAATAAAAAAGTTTCAAAACTGTAGATTTTTAATAATTTTTCTAGAATATTTTCCAAGATCTTTATGGTGAATTGCAGTCTTAAAAATTGCTTCCAGGTAACCTTCTTTTGTTCCGCAGTCAAAACATTCACCGTTCAGAAATGATGCTAAAACTTCATTACCTGATTTTATATAGTCTTTGATTGCATCGGAAAGTTCGATTTCTTTTGATGTTTTATTGTCACGATCAATATAATCAAAGATGTCAGGTGTAAATATATATCTTCCGACGGCTGCAAAGTTTGAAGGTGCCTTTTTTTGGAGAGGTTTTTCTATAATGTCTTCAATTAATTTAAGATTTTTATCTTTTCTATACTTACCTAGTCTAACTATTCCATATTTACTTACATCCTTTCTGGCAACTTTCTCAAGAAGAATGATACTTTTTTTTTCTTGATTAAAAATATTCATCATATTTGATAGATTTTCCTTTTTTAAGTCAGAACTATTTTGGTTCATTACCCTATCAGGAAGAACTACAACAAACGGATTGTTACCTACAACTTCTCTTGATTGTAAAATTGCATGACCAAGACCCTTTGCTTCGCTTTGCCTGACAGAAGAGATGTTAATCTTAAGATTAGCAATATTTTTTATTTCCTTTAATGAAGATCTTTTAAGTCTGTTTTCTAAAACAGCCTCTAATTCAAAACTTTTATCAAAGTGATTTTCAATTGAATTTTTTGAAGCATGAGTTATGAATACAATTTCTGATAAACCAGCTGAGATCACCTCTTCAACAATATACTGGATTATGGGTTTATCTATGATAGGTAGCATTTCCTTTGGAATAGCCTTCGTTGCTGGAAGCATCCTTGAACCTAAACCAGCAACAGGAATAACTACTTTCATATCATTCCCTGCCATATTTATCTTCTTTCCTAACAATATCTTCTTCTAATAACTTTTCTCCAAGCTGTATTTCAATAAGAACGGCATCTTCATTTTCTTCATTGCTAGCCCTGTGAAATTTTTGTGAAGGAATAAATGCTGTATCTCCGGAATTCAAAAAAATTTCTTTATTATTTAACTCCAATCTTATTTTTCCTTTAACCAAGAGCCAATGTTCATCTCTGAAAGAATGCTTTTGAAGAGATATGCACTCTCCAGGTTTAATTAAAATTTCTTTGACTTTGTAACAATTGTCGACAGCTAACAGCTTAAAATTACCCCAAGGTTTATCAATCATAGGATTAATCAAGTTTGAGCTTGATTGAACTTTACTACCTCCAACTCCGAATACCATATTTATTCCGAGCTCATCACAAACATCAGCTTCTAAAATATCATTTTTATTAGTTCGATCGCCTCCGTTAGCAAAAATTGAAATACTTTGATTTTTGTTTATTTTTTTCAAAGTTTTTCGAACAGATTGGTCCTTATCTATAGAGATAACAACCTCATCAATCATTACAAGATTTTCTAGAATTTCCTTTCTCTCTTGTAATGGCATAAATTCATAACCTTTTTTCTTCTTTAAAAAAAGAGAATTATTTAAAATAACGATAAGTTTATCGCCAAGCTTTGAAGCTTCGTCAAACATTTGTAAATGTCCAACATGAACAGGATCAAATCCTCCAGAGACTACAACAACAGACATGGCTTCATTATTACAAATTTAGGATTCTCTTTAAACTTTCGTCAGGCTCAGGAAGATTTCTAAGAAAGATTTTATGAAAATTTTTATTTGGTAATAGTACCACTAACAAAGTCAATAAAATTAGATGGAAGTAAAAAAAGATATTAATCTTCTTGCAATACCATATTTCCAGTTCGCCTTTATATGGAGCAATAACATCAAAGTAAAAGGAACTTGCATCATTTGTATTGGTGACTATCTCCTCTTCATTCCTAAAAATTATTGATCCGACTCCTGATAATCCTGGCCTATGTTTAGAAATTGTATTCTTTACCTTGCATGAATATTTTTCAAATGTATCGGGAGTAAGAGGTCTTGGTCCAATCAGACTCATATCACCTTTTAAAACGTTTATAAGTTGTGGCAGTTCATTTATTTTTGTTTTTCTCAAAAAGGATCCTATGGGCAATATTCTTGGATCATTTTTAATTGTGAGAGTTTTTGTTCCAATTTTTTCACTATTTTTTAACATAGTCGCAAATTTAAATAGACCGAATATTTTTCTATCAACACCTACCCTTTTTTGGAAATAAAATATTTCACCCTCTCCTGAAAATTTTAGTAGCGGAATAATAATAACAAAAAGGGGAAACAGAAAAAAAAGCCCAAGCGATGAAAATAAAATATCAAAAAACCTTATCATCACATTTTTGAGTCTAGGCTTTTCCCTAAATCTTTATGTTTAAATTCAGGCAAGAAATTGCTAAATAATTTAATTAAGTCATTTGTTTTTGCTGACTTATCAACTCGTATCAAATTAATAGCTTTCAAAAAATTTTCGAGTTCAAATTCCTTCTTATCGTCTAACTTAATAACTCCGACATTTTTATACTTATTAAAATCTGTATTTTCATTTTCTGAGTAAAACTCTTCAAATTCTTTTTCTCCAGTTGTATCACTTTCAAAAAAATAACATGGCCATTGCTTTTCGCTCTTATCTGTCTTTAAGAATGATCTTGCCTCATCTTCTGATTTACATTCATAGGGAACCTTTCCAATCTCATGAAGAAAGTTCAGTGCAATTTCTGAAAATGAAGTAAGCTTTATTTCAGCATCATTATTAGGAAAAAATACTTCTCCCTTTTCACCAAAAATAGCGGACAGTAGGCAAAGCTGACCAGCCTCCTTTGCTGTAATAAAGTACCTACTGATATCACAAGGTGCTGAAATTGGTTGTCTTTTATTAATTCTATTTATAAAGCCTGATAGAAGAGATCCGTCTGAAAAGGCAACGTTAGCAAATCTTGCAGATGAAAAAATGAAATTATCGCTTTTAAGTAATATATTTTCCATTGAAAGTTTGCTTGCTCCCATTAGATTCACAGGATTAGTAGCCTTATCAGTTGAAACAGAAAAGTACTTTGAGTTTTTCTTTTCTAATAATGAAATAATTTTGGCAGTTGAAATGACATTGACATCAATCATTCTTAATAAAGTAAAAATATCTCTCTCGCTTCTTACATGCTTAAGGGCTGATAAATTTAAGATAAAATCATAAGAATTATTTTTTAAGAAGTTTTCAAATATATCTGAACAAATATCTATGCAAAAAGTTGAAAATTCACCAGAGATATAGCCTTTACTGCTTCTTAACTCTCTCACTAATTCAACAAGATTATTTTCACTGATATCAATTGCATGTAATAGTTTAGGATCTCTAGAAAAAATCTCCTTCGTTACGGACATTCCAATTGAGCCTGCAGCACCAATAACTAGAAAACTTGACCTATTAATAACCTTTTTCAATTCTTCCTCTTTGAGATGAATATCTTCATCAAAAATTCCTTTTTTTCTATTTATAATTTTTAAAATATCCATACTACTTTTCTAAAAAATTAAAGACTTGTGTCTCGTCAAATGGTGGTTCCCAGCCTAATTTATTTTTAATCTCGTTATTATCTATCAAAAACTCATCACTTAATTTTTTAAAAGTACTTCTTTGGAAAAAAAGCGTGCTAATAAAGCTCAAAAGAGGTTTTGGTAAATAAAAGTTTAAAAGTTTTGATCTGTTTTTCTTAATAAGGATCAAATCATATAAATCACTTGTACTTATATCAAAATCATCACATACGTAATAGGAACCTTTAAGGATTTTTGGAGAGTAGATAATCTCTTTGATGCAAGCAACTAAATTGCCAATAAAAATCATTTTTCTTACATTTTTTAACCCTCTGAGAGGAAGAGGAAGCCTATATGAAGCAGCACGCATCAATAAATTAAAATTTGCTTTTACTCCCTCCCCATAAACCAATGGAGGCCTGAGACATATAATTTCCATAGTATCATCAAGAATTGTGTTTAAGAGCTTTTCTGCATTAAATTTTGAAGTAGCGTAAAAGTCTTTCCTTTTATGAAGTTTAAATATTTTCTTAAGTATATGTTCATTATCATTATTTAGTTCTTTAACTTTCGCCGAACTAATAAAAACGAATCTTTTAACTTTATTCTTTGATGATAACTTTGCTAATTTGTATGTAAGAACTTCATTTATGAGTTTATATTTTGAAGCATTTTTCTCTTTTTGGTGTGCGATGCCTGCTAAATGAACCAGTACATCAACTCCTTTAAAAATCTGATTTAAACCTTCTTCCTCATATTCTTCATTGACTTTATGGAATGTAATTTTGTTTGAAGATTTAATATTGTTTCTTGAAATTACATGGATATCTAAATTTTCATGATTCAAAAGTTTTATAAGGTTGGATGCTATCCAACCAGAACCTCCAGTTATCAGGACCTTAGCTTTTTTATCTTTCATTCTCTGAGGCAGTCATGAAGATATCTTCACTCAATTTGGAAGTTAGAAACTCTCTAGAAAACTTTTTCTTAAATTCAGATCTATTTGAATGCATAAGGTTTATCTTTTGAATTTGCTTTATAGCTGATTCTACTGAGCAGGGATCGAAAACATAGGAGTTCTCTACAAATTTCTTTAAGAAGATTTTGGATTGACCTTTAAGGCCTGCAAGTATCGGTTTACCAGTTGCGCCGTATTCAAAAATTTTAGAAGGCAACACTCTATCCAATGACTTAAGATCATTCAGATGCAGAAAAAGTATATCTGCCTTCTTATAATAATTAATTAATTCTTCTCTAGGAAGAGGTTCAATAAATTGTATTTCACCGTCACAATGCAATTTAGTTTCATTCTTGAGTTTTTTTAATCCTCCACCATCTCCGATAATTGTAAATTTATATTTATCAGGAAGGGCTGTGACTAATGCTGGTATTATTTTTTCTAGAGCTTGTCCTTTTCCTATGTTTCCAGCATACAAGATTTCTATTGTTGAATTTTCAAGATTTTTACTGAAATCTTTTTGTAAGAAAATATCGTCTATTCCATTAGGGATATAGGAATATTCTTTATTGGGATATTTCAAATCAAAATAATCCTTAAATCCTTCTGAAACTAAGTTTATTTTACTGGCCCGACTCATCGTATATTTTTCCAAGAAATTAAAAAAAGGAAAAAATAAATAAAAAATACTTCTTGGTATTAATTCTGAAAAAATATCTAAAAAAATATCTCTTATATCTAAGTAAAGAGGCGTTTTAATTTTTCTAGATATTAAGGAAGCTAAAAAGGCCGTCATTAATCTAGATGAGGTAGCAAAGACAAGATCGTATTCTTTATTTTTTGTTTTTTTGTAAACTCCAATAGCAAAATAAATAAAGGAAATAGATTGATCGAAAAAACCACTTTTATGAGATGGTACTTTTATTCTATTTATTTTTAGTTTTTTGTAAGTTTGAAAAGTCTTAGCGGTGACTTTAAAAGAATCATATCTATTTGGTTCTGTTGTAAGAATATCAATACTTGAATGCATATCTAGTTTTTCGGATAATTCATTAGCTAATGTTGTTGCTCTAAAAGAACCAGCACATAAATCCGGCTCATAATAAAAGGAAATGAATAAAATCCTCATTTGTACTTAGAAATCCAAATACCTCTAGTATCAATAATGATTTTCCCTTCTTGTTTTTTCAAAGCTTTTCTTCTGAACTCACTATGATCAACTAGCAGCAGAACTATATTTGATTTTGAAACTGCACTTTTAAAATTAACTAATTCAAATTTATTTTCATCAAGATAAGATGGCAATTTTTTTATATTCGGCTCAACTAGATATATCTTTTTGAAATTCAAACTTTTTAATTTATTCACGACTTTTACTGCAGGGCTTTCTCTTAAGTCATCAATATTTGCCTTAAAGGAAAGGCCAAGACATGTAATTATTGAATCCTCTGGAACTAAATTATTCACTTTTAAGCTTCTTTTAACTTTTGAAACAACTTTGAATGGCATCTGATCGTTAATTTCTCTTGATAACTTAATTAATCTAGCCTGCCTGGGTGCTGAATTAATAATAAACCAAGGATCGATAGCAATGCAGTGACCGCCAACTCCAGGCCCAGGATTTAATATATTTACTCTAGGATGATGATTAGCAAGTTTAATTAGGTTCCAAACATCAATTTCATGATTTTCACTAATTAGAGATAGTTCATTTGCAAAGGCAATATTTACATCTCTATAGGAATTCTCAACAAGTTTGCAAAGTTCAGCAGTTCTAATGTCAGTCTCCAAACATTTACCTTTTACAAAAGACTTATAAAAAGCTAATGAAATTTTAGTAGATTTTTTATTTATACCTCCTATAACCCTATCATTCATTTCTAACTCTTTTAAAATGTTTCCAGGTAAAACTCTTTCAGGACAATAAGAAATATTTATATCTCCTTTCTCGCCCACAGATAATGGAACTCTTAAGTCCTTTCTTTCTGAGCTGATGATTTTTGCTATTTCTTGTGTAGCTCCAACCGGAATTGTTGATTCAAGGATTACAGTATTATTTTTTTTCAAAACTTTACAAATATTTTTTACAGCAGACTTTACGAAAGATATATCGGGTTCTTTATTTTTTTTAATAGGAGTTGGAACAGCAATTAAGAAAATATCCGATTCATAAAGAACAGTATCTGCCTTCAAGTAACCTTTCTTTACTACCTTTTTTAATAGTATGTCTAGGTTTTTTTCTCTGATATGAGCCTTTCCCTTATTGATGCTACTAACGATCTCTTTATTTACGTCATATCCGTGCACTTTGATATTTTTAGAAGCTATTAATGCGGCGGTAGGAAGGCCTATATATCCTAAACCTAATATTGTTATTTTCATGAAAAATATTTATTTATGCTATTGGATATTTTTTGACTTGCTTGACCGCTGCCATAAGGATTTTTCGCTAGTGACATATTAATGTATTCATCTTGGTTATCAAGAAGTCTATTAACCTCTGCTACAATTTTTTTTGATTTTGCACCAACCAACTTTGCTGTTCCAGCTTCAATAGCCTCAGGTCTTTCTGTATTATCTCTCATAACTAAAACTGGCTTTCCTAGGCTGGGGGCTTCTTCTTGAATTCCACCACTATCAGTTAGAATGATTGTTGATAGCTTCATCAACTTCACAAAATAAATGTAATTAAGTGGCTCTATAAGGTGGATGTTTTTTGAGGATTTTAAGTATTTATTGACTACAACTTTCACATTTGGATTCAGATGAACAGGATAAATAATATCTACATCTTCTCTTTTGCTAATTTCTTTCAGCGCCAAACATATTTGCTTAAGCCCTTCGCCAAAGTTTTCTCTTCTGTGACCAGTGACTAAAATAATTTTTTTTTCCGGATTAGATAAAAATGGCAGGCTCTTGTTTATGTCATCAGAAAAATTAATTTTTTCAGATTTTTCAGATATCTCTAGCAAGGCATCAATAACAGTGTTACCAGTAACCACGATTTTTTTTAATGCTATTTTTTCATTCAATAAATTATTTTTTGCTTTTATGGTTGGTGCAAAGTTTAAAGAAGCTATTTTTGAAACTACTTGCCTGTTAAATTCTTCTGGATAGGGAGAATGTATATTGTAAGTTCTTAATCCAGCTTCAACATGTCCAATTGGTATTTTTTTATAAAAGGCTGCCATTGCACTTGCTAAGGTAGTGGTTGTATCTCCATGAACTAATAGAAGGTCAGGATTTACTTCTTCAATTATATTTCCCAATCGCAACAAGACCCTAGAAGTAATATCAAATAAATCTTGATCATTTTTCATCGAATCTAAATCAAAATCTGGTTTTACTTCAAAAATTTCTAAAACTTGATCAAGCATTTCTCTGTGTTGAGCTGTAACACAAACAGAAACGTCAAAATTTTGTTTTAAGTTATTTACAAGTGGGCACATCTTAATAGCCTCAGGACGTGTACCGAATACGACTAGTATTTTATTTACCATTTAAATATTGATTTTATCTCTGAGGTTGATTTAGCTTCAGCTTCAAAAACAATTTTTTTCGTTTCTTCTTGAGAATCAAAAGAATAATTATAAATTGAATCTTCAATTTTTATTTTTTTATTATCTAATCCCGAATAAATAAATGAGATCACAATTTCCTTGTCTGCCAGTTGCAAGAATATATTATCCTCACTGACTTTATTGATTTTTACGTTAGGGTGTAAAGGAAAGCATAACTTCAAAATATTTTGCTTACCTGAAAGAACATTATCAATTATAGTTATTTGATTATTGCATATAGACCACTTTCTTCTATGAACTGGGGATCCAGGTAAATTTGAGTAACCATTGTGTGAAGCTGAAAACTCAATCTCTTGGTTAGAAAAATTATTTTCTTTAGTTAAAATTTTTGCTCGATTGCCAACTCGAAAACTACTCCATACTTGGCTTGAATTAAGATCGTTAATAATTAAACAGGAATGATTTGTTGAAGATCGTTCTAAGATTCTCGTTTTGTTAGTTTCATAAGTTGATATTCCAAGATTTACAATTAATTTTTTTTTAAAAAGTGAAAGTTCGAAACTAAGTGTATCTGCATGAGCATGGCCTGGAAGTTCATCAGGACCAATATTTCCTCGATCAGAAATCAAATAAATATCTTCATCAGAATACACAGTGTATCCCGAATCATCAAAATCTAAGATTTGTTTATTATTTTCTGATGTTTTAACTCCCATCCTTTTTGCATAATCTATTAGTTGATGGCAATTTAAACATTCATCATTTGTGCTATCGTTAAAATGAGATAAAGAGCCATCTGGATGAGTCATTGCTTGCAGCCAGAAAATCATTTTTTTTATAAGACCTTCATCAAAAATATCATCCTCTAAAGAAAAAGCTTGATGAATATTTTTTATATCTAACAAATCTTCTAATATTATGGAGTGGTACATCGGAGACAACTCATAATGACTGCCGTCCTGTAATATTTGAGTATCTAATTGAGATTTCAATAATTCAATTCCCTTTTCATACCAAATACGAGCTTTCTTTCCAGAAAATAAGATGCCTAAGAAAATTAATGCTTTAGCATTTGATATTAAATGATTACCACCTAAGTGATATTCTAAATTTTTGTATAGGTAATCTGCTTGAAGAATTAAGTTATTTTTTATTTTTTTTGGTGGATCGAGATCAAAATATACCAACCACTTGATCCAGTTCACTGTCCTTAGGGAAATTGGATATGGGTCCCATGCTGACCTTAAAAAGTTAATGTTTTTATCTATCCAACTATTAACTAATTTTTCAGGTAACCCATTTTGATTTGAAACCTGATTTGAAAGTAAAAAATCAAAATAATTTAAATTATAGTTCCATAACTTGGGATGATTATTTTCATTCCATAAATCATTATTATTTAGATCGGTAGAAATTTTCATAAAACTAAACGTTTGCTCATCATTTATTTTTGATGAATTTGGATTAATTAAAATGAAATTTTTTGTTGCTTTATTTAAAAATAAATTGTGTAACTTTGGAGATTTGAGCCTACTGAAAGATTTGAAAAATCTATAAAAAATTTGTTTTAAAGTGAGAAATTTAATGGTGTTAAAGTAAAGAAGAAAAGCAGGTATAAGACCTTTTATTTTTTTTTTCGTCACTTAAATGACTCTGTTATTTCAATAGCAACTTTTGATACTTCAAAGATTTCCTCAAATGGTATTGGACTGGGCTCTCCATTAGTGATTGCTCTAAAAAAGCTTTCAACGCATTGATCATGTCCCTTATTTTGAAAAAGATTTCTAGCAAATTTGAAATTAGGCCAATTGTATCCTTTCAGATTCCTAAAATTATTTAATTGTAAACAAGATTGTGAGCTAAAAATATCAATTCTTTCTTTAGGAAAAGATTTTCCTCCATTAGATAGATAGTTTATTGATCCCATAGATCCATCTTTGAAATTCATATTTATCAATACTTGATCCAATTGAGTGAACTTATCTGGCTTTGTTTGGCCAAAGTTCACACTGTGGCTTTCAATTTCAGACCCTGCAAAAAACCTCATTAGATCTATAAAATGACAAGCCTCTCCTATAATTCTCCCTCCACCAACCTCAAGATCTTGCTGCCAATTTTCTTCCTCGATAAAGCCAGCATTTATTGTCATTATGAATGTTTTTGGATCTTTATTTTGTTCAAGGAGTTTCTTAATTTTTTTTGATAGTGGAGCAAATCTCCTATTGAATCCAATCATTAAAATTTGACTCGACTTTCCTCTTTCGTCCATACAAGTTTTTACTTCTTCTAGTTGCTTTAAGTTAATAGCAAGAGGTTTTTCAACAAAAATATTTTTATTATTCTTGATGCCCTCGCAGACTTGATCTGAGTGAAAATTATGAGGGGTAGCAATAAATACAGTATTTATATTTTTATTTTCCCAAAAAGACTTTTCGTCGGTTGTAATGTCTTTAAATTTAAATTTTTTAGCTTGATTATGCGCATTAAGACCTTGAGAAGATAAAATTGAAGCAAACGAGTATTTATACTTTTGTTTTTTTATAGCTGGCAGTAAAGTTCTCATAGAAAAATTGCCTGGCCCTACTAATCCAATTTCGATTTCTACTTCGTCTTGTGTCTGAACATCTTCATAGATGAAGTCTGTTTTTTGAGTATGAATTTCTTCATTTTTTGAATATTTAATTAGTGTTGCTAAGTTTTTTTTATCTTCAATTGTTTCATATGCTTTAAGTGAATTATCAACATCAAAAATTTGAGAGATCAAAGGTTTCATATTTATCTTTTCTTCCGATAATAAATTCAGAAAAGTCTCGAAATTTCTCTGCGCCGTCCATCTTACAAACCCTATTGGATAATCTACTCCTCCCTCTTCATAAACTTTATCGTATCTACCTGGCCCATAAGATGATGAAACTTGAAACGAAATTTCTTTTTTATAAAAGTCATCTCTTTTAAGATTAAGACCAACTTGACCTACTAAAATTATTCTTCCTCTTTGTCTGGTTGATTGAGCTGAATTATGGATAACAGAATTGCTTTTAGTATCAGCACATATAATTGTTCCATCTACTTCTTTTCCTTTGTTGAAAGATATAACACTCTGATAGAAGTCCTCATTATTTTTTAAGCAAATAATTTTAGCTCCAAAGCTCTTAGCAAGTTGGCACCTCTTTTCATCATGATCTACTCCGATAACATCACAACCATTTGCAATAAGAATCTGAGTTGTGATTAAACCCAATAGTCCAAGGCCAATAACAAGAAAAGTCTCCCCTATATTAGGTTTTGCTAGTCTAATTCCTTGAAGCGAGACTGATCCAATAACGGTAAAAGATGCTTCTTCAAAAGTTACTTTTTCTGGAATCAGTGCACATAGATTCGATGGGACTCTCAATATCTCTGCATGAGGCCCGTTTGAAATCACTCTATCTCCCTCTTTAAACTTTTGGACTGAGCTTTCAAGAACGACTCCTGCATTTGAATAACCCAATGCTATAGGATCATTTAACTTTGATTTTACTGCCTCATAAGTTGGCAGAATTCCATCTGTTTTTATTTTGTCAAAAACTTGAAGAACCCTATCAGACTCACTGATGGCCTTTTGAAGGAGATTAGATCTACCAAAATTTATTAGCATTCTCTCAGTCCCAGTTGAAACGAGAGAATATTTTGAAGAGACAATTAAATGATTTTTTATATTTTTCGGCGGAGGTATATCAACAATTGAAGTTTCTCCATTTGAGAGGTTTTGAACAATCTGTTTCATAAAAATTGTTTCAATTCTACATGACGATAAGCATACTTAAATAAGTCTTTTTTATCTTTTTGAAAAACAGTCTTAAAAACATCAAAAACATTATTTTCACTGATTTCTTCCAAATCTGAAAAATTTTTTTTTCCCTTAACAGTTTTTCTTGAATACCAAGGAGAATAATTTTTTGAAGTTACCGGGTAGAAATTTTCTATGAAAGGACCGGTTTTCTTATAATCTGTTGGCCCATATATCCCTATGACGCGGCAGCCTAAAGCTCCTGCTAGGTGGGAAATTCCATTACAATTGGTAATTGCTATACTGCATCGGGAGAGGAAATTTGCTGTCTCTTTAATTGATAAATTTCCACATAGATTTACAACATTTACGTTATCTTTGACTAGTTCTTCGCCGATAATATTTTCAAGTTCGTTCCCTAAGATGAATATTTTTACCTCTGGATATGAATTATTTATTTTTGATATAAGATTTTTAAATTTATGAGAAGGCCATCTCTTATATGACTCTATCTCACCAGAACCCGGAGCTATAGCAAGACAATTCTCTTTTAAAGCATCTCCATAAGCTTCAAAATCACTGATAATTTCTTTTTTACTTATCAACTCATTGAAACGTGCTTCAAGATCAATATCATTTAAATCAAATTTATTTGATACTAATTTGTAATTGCCAATTACCTTGTGAGTGTGAATATTATGGTTTGCCTTAAATAATTTATAAAAAAGATTTTTTCTACTTGGAATTGTTTGAAAAACGTTCAAAAAAATGCTCAAAAGTATTGATTTCTTGTATTCCATTCCATTTGCGAATATCAACTGATCTATTTTTTGTTTCCTCAGATTTTTAAAGAGAGAAAACATTTTGAATGAAAATAATTTTGTATTTTCAAAAAAGAAGTAATCAAAGTTTTCGTCTTTAATGAAAAGTTGGATTACACTTTTTTCAACCTGACTTTTAAGGGTGAAGGATATTTTTTTAGGTTTGTCCCTCAATACTTTAAAAATCAAAGGAATCATCATTACCACATCTCCTATTCCATGAGTATTAACAAAATGGACATGGCTTCCGACAATAATTTTATCTTCATTAACCATAATGATTCTTTTCAGACTAGTGTTAGGCGCGAATAATATCGAATTCTTCTTTAGGCTGCAATTTTAAAGAAATAATGTGGATGAAGTAGATAATTAAGAGAAAATCTAAACCAAAGTTCCCTCCAGGGGGATTAAAAAAGGATATAAAAACATAAGATAAAATTAGTGGCCTAAAAATATTATTTGTGGATTTATATATTCTTAAAAAGAAATATGAAATTAGAATAAATCCAATAAGTCCGAACTCCGCTATTATGTAAATTGGCCCATTAAAAACATCCTGCAGATCATCAAGAAGAATTGTTTGACCTCCTGGGCCCATGCCAAAAAGTAAAATTAGAGGGTTAAATTCCAAGAAGTAGAATTGTGTAAGAAATAAAATTACTCTTGATCCATTTGTATAATCAAAATTTTGCCAATTTGAATTACTTATGAATTCATTAATCAAAAGAAGTTCTTGATAAACTCTTGTAACGTCTCTCATAAAATAATTTTCAGGAATTATAAAAAATAAAAGTATTGAAAAAGGAATTAAATAAAAGAAATATCTGAAATTTCTAAATAAAAAAATAAAAAAAATGTTAGTTAGTGCGAAAACAACTCCTGTGGCAGAAATAGATAAAGTAAAAGCTAGAAATGAAATTATTTTCATCAAATTACTTTTCGTATCAATTAAAAAGAAATACATAAAGGTTATCCAAGCAAATATTGAATAATGGGATGGCTCAGGAAAAAGACCTCTCATTCTTGGCCAATTATCTGCAGGATCATGGACTCCAAATGACAGAGGATTTAACCCCACAAGATAAATGAGATACAGGAAAATTGAAAAAAATAGGTGAAATTTTAGAAGTTTTATTGAGATTTCAATGAAATCGACATTTTTTCTAAGTGTTGAGAAAAAATAAATGATGACTAAAGAGTGCATCCAGATAAAAAAAGAAATAAATATAAAGGGTGTTTCGTTTATTGATACTCCAATATTAACCAGGATATTTCCAATAAAAACTAAAAATAACCATAGAAATAATATAAAAGTAGTTATAGGGATAAAATTTTCCCTTTTATTAATTAATGAAACAACATAAAAAAAAATTAAGGATAAAAATATCAATATTTCTATGTATCTAAAAGGAATTGAAATCCTCGTGCTTATTCCAAAAGTTAATTGATTAAAGAAAACTGAGAAGATTGTGACTATAAACAATAAAGAACTTAAATGTTTTATGCTAATTGTCAAAATATCTCTCTTAAATTATTGTTTATCTTTTGAAAAAATTTCTCCATAGAATTTAGTTTTAAAAATTCATTATATTTATCAAGGTCAATATCTTCATTCATAAGTCTCTTAACTTTTTCAATAAAATTTTCTTTATCGTCTGTTAAATGTATGACCTCTGTTTTAACAGAGGTAGATGAAGATAACATAACGACATGCAATCCTGCAGATAAATAATCATATGTTTTTAATGGTATTTCCATATGTGTATTTTTCTGATCAATATCAAATGGTATCAAGCCAACTTTGAACAAAGATAATTGCTTTTGTAAATCACTCTTGTTAACGAGGCCATGAAAAATTAGATTTTCATGGGAAAATGGAATTTTTTCAGAAAATAAATTAATGACTATACCTGAATCTAAAAGTTGTCTTAAGAAGTTATTGTCAAATTTATTTGATCCAACATATACAGCCTCCTTAAGCTTTTCTTTTCTGGAATAAACTTCTGAAAAATAAGAAGGATTAGGTAAATAAATACTGTTTTTATATTTTCTCGAAGACGAGAGTAATACACTCCAAACTTGGCTAGTTTTATTAATCATTTTTGCCAGTTGTTCTGACTCATCTGAAAAAAAATTCAGATAGCCTTCATCATCTGACATTCTATAAATAAGTTTTTTGAATTTAATCTTTTCAAAAAAGTATGCAGACTGATAGCCCTCAGATATCATCAAATCAAAAGAGAGCCTTTTTGTAGAAAAAAAATAAATTGGAATTGAAAAAATATTTCGAAAAAAAATATTTCTTATAGCATATGGAGGGATTAGAGAGATTACATGTAACTGTCTAAAGAATCCTTTTATCAATGCTTTAAGTTTATATCTGTTATGTTTTCTAAAAATTGATATAGATAAAGGGTAAGTGACCCAACATACAGAATGGCCATCATTTACTAGCCCCTCATAAATATAATGAATATTTACTTTTTTATCAGACTCTAAAAGATGACTAGTAAGAATAACAATTTTCATTTTAAAAATTTTTGTAAACTCTAATTGTATTTTTTTTCTTTAAGCCAAACGATCCATAGTAATAATCCTCAAAAGAAGATGAAAGTTTAAAATCATCTAAAAATGTATCTGGAATATTACTTACTCCGGTATTTAAGCCAAGCTCAATTCCTTCATTTTTAAAGAGATGATAAAGTTCATTAGAAATAAAAATAACTTTTTTATCTCTTAAAATTTCTTTGAAGTTGACCCTGGCTTGATAGGAATAAAAATCATTTTCTTTAAAAATAAACCAAAAATTATCTGGCCCTACAATAGTGACATCTTGTGTGAGTTCAATTTCTTGACTTGCTTTGTCGTAAAATCCTCGAAGGTCTGAGGAGTAAAAATTCACTGCATTATAAAGTTGAAAAAATATTGAGTATGAAAAGAGGACGATCAATGACAGCTTCAATATAGTTTTTCTTTTTTTATAAGAAATACTTATTAAGAAAGCATATAAAAAGGGAAAAAAAATAATCAAATAATGGTGATTCATTCTCCCTAATAAAATATAGCCAGTTAATCCTCCTAAAAACATCCAAAATGAAGACCTAAATTTTGAATTTTCTAAACTTCTCTTTTCCAAGAAGTAATAGACGCCGATTAAAAGAAATATAGGAAAATGTAACCACCGATATAAGGTACTATCAAATCCAAAAAGAAATATCCAAGAAAACCTATCGATCAATGAAGTCGAAATAACTTCATTAGCAAATTCTAGGGAATTTTTAATTTCTTGGTAATGATTAATATTATTAAAGATAACAATTAATAATCCAATAAAATAACCTATCAAAAAAAACATTAATTTATGGAAATTACTTTTTCTAAAGAACTTTTCATCTTTAGAAAGCTCATAAAATATCAAAATAAATATAAATATTTGACTACTCAAATGAATGTCTATCGAGATAGAAATAAATAAACCAGATGCAATAATTTTTAGAATAGTTTGATTTTTAGATGTAAATAAATACAAAGACATGAATCCAGTTAATAAAACTAAGATTTCTGGTCTTGCTGAATGAGAACTAAGCAAAAAATGCTCTGAAAAAGAAAGAAATAATACTGCTAGAAGACATATAGTTCTTTCAAAATTTATGTTTCTTAATATTAAATAAAATAGGATCAAAACCGGGAAAGAGATAATCCATGATAAAAACCTATGCGCATAAATGAGGTTCGTAAAATACAGCATGAAATTTCCATACAAAAGATCCATTATTCTTCCATGGCCTATTGCCAGACCAGGCTCTCTGCTCAAAACATCCAGTAAGTAACCTTCTTTAGCAAAATTGTAAGCAAATGAGGCAATCCATAGACTGTCTCGGTAATAAATCTTAAAAAAATAAAGAGAAAAGTAAGAATAAATTAAAGAGGAAAAAATAAAGATAATTAATAGCTTGTCAACCGAAGTAAATTTATCAAATTTCAAAGACTTCATTTTGAAGGATTTTAAAAATTGATTCTTTCTTTTTCAATTACTAGGGGTTTTTTTCTAACTTGATTAAAAATTGCCAATATGTATTCTCCCAAAATTCCTATGAAAAATAGCTGAACTCCTCCAAAAAAGAAGAGAGCTACTATAATTGTTGGTATTCCTGCTTGAGAATCAACAAACCCAAAGAGCGTCATTATGAAAATTGAAATAGAGTAAAGAATGCTGAGTGAAGAAATTAATAAACCAATAATTAGTGACAACCTTAAGGGAAGTCCACTAAAACTTATTAATCCATTTAATCCTTGCTCAAACATTTTTAGAAGACCATTTTGTGATTTGCCGTACTCTCTTGCTCTCCAAGTATATTCAACCCCGGTAGATCTGAAACCAGCATCAAATGTCATTAACCTCATGAAAGGATTAGCATCTTCAGTTAATTTCATTGCCTCAATTACTTTTTTATCAACCAGTTGAAAATCTCCTACATTTTCTGGATAGTCGACATAAGTAACTTTCTTTAAAAGCTTATAATAGAGTCTTCGTGAAGTTCTTAAAAAAAATCCTTCCTCTCTTTTTGCTCTTACTCCATATACAATATCGTTACCCTTTTCCCAAAGTTCAATGAAGTTAGGAATTAATTCTGGTGGATCTTGCATATCAATTGGCATAAACAAAAGAGTTGCGTCTCCGGAGGAGTTCATTACTCCGTTATAGGTGTTATTCAATAAACCAAAGTTTCTTGAATTAAGTATGATTTTTATATTCTTATCTTTTTCTGCAATTGATTTCAAAATATCAACAGTTCGATCAGAAGAACAGTTATCACAGAAAATATGCTCATATTCATAATCCTCAAGATTAAGAAAAATATCTTTAATTGTCTCGTAACATTTTTTAATACCTTTTTCTTCATTAAAGCAAGGAGATATTATTGAAATTAGTTTTTTAGGCATTTTATTCACTAATTTTTATAAACAATTTTTTTTAAAAGAACATAAGTTAATGGAACAACAAATATCATGCAGATTAGTTGGGATAAATATTTATTTAGGCTGTTAAAAATTAAAAAATTCAAAATAGTGAGGTTTAAAAAGTAAATAAAGATATAGATTAATACAAATTTTAAGAAAGGAGAAAAACTTACCTTCTGAAAAACAATTATACCAGTAGAGAAATAATTGAAGATTATTCCAAATAGGTAACTTAATGCTAGAGAAACCTCAACCTTAAAGTTTAAAAATATGAAGAAAGAATAAAATCCAAATCCAATCAAAGTGTTAAGGAAACCTACGGCAATAAACTTTATAAATCTTTCCAATATAACCTCATTCTGAAATTACTTTTGAATTCTGTTCAATTTCTCTCCATAAATTAATTACATCCTCATTGAGGGTTAAGAAGCTTTTAGATTGTCTTAAATTATTTAAAGAATCTGAGATAAATTTTACTCTTCTATCAGATTTAGAGTTTTCAATATTCTCAAACGGATCTACTAGGTTGCAAATAAGTTCATTTGATTTCTTAGATCTGAACCTGCAAATAGAGAATTCCTTTTTAGGTGAAAGAGAGTTTAATTCTAATGCAAAAGTAGATTTATTTTCGTTAGAAAATTTAGCTTCCCACCTATATGAACTATTATCTTTATATGTGATCTTAGATTCCAATAAATTACTGAATTTAATCTTAGAAAGCAGTGCTATTAATTGGATACCATAAAATCTTATAATTCCTCCACCTTGATCATCTTCTCTTTTCCATGATTCAACCTCATAGGTGAAGTGATATGCATGGAATTTCCATTTTAAAAAATAATCATCGATTGATTTCTTAGACGAGATAATCAAATCTTTACCCCAAGAAGTATATTGAAATAAATACCCTATTGAAAAATTTACTTTTTTTTCTTTCAATAAATTTAATAACTCAATTGATTGATAAGGATCAATTGATAAAGGTTTCTCAAGGAGATAATTTTTGATATTGGATTTATCTAGTAAATATCTAATTTTAGAATCTTGATCTTTTGGTCTTAATGCCAATACGGCTGTATCGATCTTATTGACGACATTTATCTCGTCATCATACCAACAGATTTTATTAGCGTATTCTTCAAGCTCCTTCCTAGTACTGAATTTGTCTCTGTATCTTACATGCAAAAATATTTCAATATTATCTTTCTTTGCAATTGATGGTAGGTATCCATAAAGTCCAAATCCAGATCCGTAGATTATTACTTTATTCACAAAAATTATTTGAAATCTTTAAGTTCAAGGATATTAAAAATTTCTCCTTGATATTTTTCTTTAAGGTAATTTTTAATTTCTTTCTTAATATGCCAAGCTAAATTTATTATTATTGGTGGTTGATTTTTTTTACTAAATAAATCTTCATCAGACAAGATTGGGATTCTTGTTCCTGGGACGAAATGGCCTATTTTTAAAGAACCTGGTTTTTCATAAACACATGAAATTACATTTTCATTAAGTTCTAAAAGTTTAATTAGTATTGCTGCCCTGCCAGGGAAAGCCTTGCATGAAAGAGGGCCATGTTTCTCGTAGAGACTTAAAATATGTTTTTTTGTTCTCAGCTTCCAAGAATTGATTTGATCATTCATTGATACGAGATCATCAAAAAAATTTTTTTCGCGAGTAAGTATATCGTTTTTACTTAGATTCTCTTTTGTTTTCTTTTTTGAAATAAATACTCTTATATTTCCACCATATCTTGAGGGAAACTCAACTGATTGGACTTTTGCCTTCAAAGACTTTGCAATGTGAATAAAAGAATTGAAGCTATAAGTTCTTGGATGCTCATGATAAAAAGTATCAAATTGATACTTCTCTAAAACCGCACCCAAATAATGATTCTCAATCACAAGGACTGTATCTTTGTTAGATAAAATTTCTAAAGAATCTAAGACTTCAGGCAGATTTTCAATATGAGCAAAGACATTTGTAAAAGTAATTATATCTGGAACACCATTCTCTCTTAGCACTTTCTTTGCAGTAGCTTTTGATAAATAATTGCCATATGACTTATGTCCCTTATCCTGACATTCTTTGTATGCATTAGTTGGTTCAATGCCAATTGTCTTACAACCTTTCTGACTAAAAAAGTCCAAGAGACTGCCATCATTGCACCCAATATCTAGAACAGTTTTATTTTTCAGCGTTCCACAAAATTCCTCACATGAATTTACTAAGTCACTCATACCTTTCAATACATCAGCTGTAAATCTTGATCTGTAGTGATAGTCAGATGGAAATAATTTTTTCTTAGGAACTTGATAAATTTGATGGGCAGTAAAACAATTTTTACAATAGGCAATTTTTATTGGATATTCCTCACATATTGAATCTTCCGAAGTAGGAATTAAATCATCACACATTGGATGATTACCTAAATCAAGGACTGGAGATAATTTTTTTGATCCACAGACTTCACAAGCTTTGATTTGATGTAATTTTTTTGAATTAATTTGTGATTTTTTATTAATAAAATTATCAAAAGAATTATGAACATGATCAATCATTTCTTTTGTTAAACCATTGTGGCAAGCTATGAGAATACCCCCCCTCATAACCTTATCTGCATTAATAAAATCATCCGCCTTACCAATACAATTTATATTTTTAAAGCCAGGTTGCCTTAAAATATTTCCTGTAAATATAACGCGGGTTTGTATGTTCCTCTTTTCTAAATATATTTGTAAATCTGTTCTTGTGAAAGGTGAGGACTCTTTAACAATAAGCGGGTAAGCAAGCCATCCCGAATAAATGTCATCTTTTTCGTAAGGGAGATCTAAAAATTCTTCATACTTAGAAAAAAATTTTTGATGTTGATTGAATATTTCTCTTCTTTTTTTGATACCTTTTGAAAGACTTTGCAATTGAGTTAAAGCAAAAGCAGAGCTAATTTCTGATGGTTCTAATTGATATCCCATTTCTTCAAAAATAAACTTTGAATCATAAGTGATCCCATCTAATGAAACATTGAACCTATTTTCTATTGACTCGCTGTTATCAAAAAGAGATGAAGATCTCCCCCAAGATCTTAGTAATTTTGCTTTCTTAAATAATTCTTCATCATTAAGACATAACATTCCACCATTTCCAGCTCCATTTATAATATGAGAACCATAGAAACTTGTTATAGAAAAATCTGAATATTTTCCGGTAGAAATTCCTTTTATTTTTGCTCCTAAAGTATCTGCACTATCTTGCAAAACAAGCAGATCATTTTTGTCAGCTATTTCTCGAATTTTTGGCCAATTACATATATTTCCAAGTAAATCAGGCGCAAGAATAGCTTTTGTTTTCCCATTTATTTTTTCTTCAATTAAATTTTCATCGATACAGAGTGTTTTTGAATCTACATCAACAAAGCTTGGGATTAATCCTGATTTTACGATTGGTGCGATAGTAGTAGAAAAAGTTAGAGCTGGAGTTATGATCTCGCTTCCTGGATCTAAATTTAATATATCCATCAAGATATAAAGTGCCGATGATCCTGAGTTAGTCATTAAACCAAAGTCTTTGTTAAAAAGATTTGATATTTTCTTCTCTAGTTTGACTGTGTTTCTTCCCATCTGAGTAGAGCTATTAAGGACCTTAAGAACAGCATCTATCTCTTTCTTTCCATGTACACTTTTTGCATATGATACTCTAATATTCTTTTTCAAAACTCTCTCGCAAATCTAGGAGGTTGATACTACATGTTTTCATACAAAAAGAAACATTACGAATTTAAGAAATCAGCTATACCATCATTCAATGTATAGCTTGGGGACCAAGACCTTGGATTTGGTAAATTAATTTCCATTCTAGGTCTTTCATAAGAAGTTTTTTTTCCATAATGGATGAAATTTGAATAAGGAAAGTCATCTACTTCCTCAAAAATAGATACTAATTGTTTGAGAGTTACATAATTTTGTGGATTCAAAGAAAATTCATACAACTCACCGTTACTCTCCTTTTTTCTTACTTGATTCCTAGCTAAAAAAATTCCTTCAACTGCATCTTTTATCTGCAGAGGATTTATGAGTTGATCAGGATGAGTCAATTGAATGATTTTTTTTGTCTTTTTAATACTCTTAATTAAATTAAAAATTTTTCCTCTTCTATCCCCTCTCCCATACACATCGTAGAGCCTTATCGTAGATATTTTTAGACCATCATTTGCAAAAACCTTCATAGTTTCTTCTGCTGCAGTTTTCGAAGCCGCATAAAAATTAGAGGGATTCAAGTTAAGTCTTTCATCAAATTGCCAATATGATCCAAAATGAAAAATTTCAGTTTCCGAGGAGTACTTTTTAACTGCCTTACAAACGTAATTTGGCAACAAAATATTAGAGGATACTATTTCATCGATAGTTTTATATGAATCTGAATAATCAATCTTTGAACCGCAAATAAAAATGCTAGCAATTTTATGATTTCGAATTAATCCCTCTAAATTATCTTGGAAGCTCTTCTTTTTATTTGGTCTGTAAGAAATGTCAAAAACTATTTCCTCTCTATCTCTTAAAAATAACTCAAGATTTTTGCCTAGAAAGCTTCTCAAACCTATTATTAAGTTGCTATCTTTTGATAAATTTTTTTTGCCCATTAAGTCTTAAACTACGAGCATTGAGTGTATTCATTAATTTGCCGAAGAGTGATAGCTTCCATATCTTCTCCATTTTTATGAGACAAATACCAGTCAATTAAATTATCAAGAGTTTCTTTAAGAGTTAATTTAGGTTCCCAATAAAGTAAATCTTGAGCTTTATCACAATTTAATTCTAAGTATTTTGCTTCAGGCAGAGGTTCTTTTTCTGGTTTGGTCCAGCCTACTTTTTCGGGCCAAGAACTATCTATGTACTCTACAATCCACTCTACCGTTTTCAAATCATAATCTTTTGGACCAAAGTTCCAGCCTGAACAATAAATTGAATTTTTACTATCATAAATTTTTTCCGCAAGCATTAAATAGCCGCTTAAAGGTTCAAGGACAAATTGCCAAGGCCTTACAGAATTTGGATTTCGAATAATAGGTTTTTTATTGTTAATGAAACTAGTTATTACGTCTGGAATTAATCTATCTCTTGCCCAATCGCCCCCTCCGATGACATTTCCGGCCCTTACACTAGCCAAGAAAATATTTTGGTTGGAATTCTCTTTATTAAAATAAGACTTATTATAAGAGTTAGTAATAAGTTCTGCACATCCTTTGCTGCAACTATAAGGATCAGAGCCGCCGAGTCGATCGCTTTCCTTAAAGGACTTTTCCTCATTATCATTTTCGTAACATTTATCGCTGGTGACATTTATAGCAATTTTGTCTGCATCAATATGCCTTAATGCTTCAAAAAAATTTATAGTTCCAATGATGTTGGTTGAAAATGTATCATAAGGATTAGCATAGGATTCATTAACAAGGGGTTGTGCTGCTAAATGAAAAGCTATGTCAAAATTAGACCTTTTAACTATCTTTTTAAAAGAATCTCCGTCACGTATATCTCCAAAATGACAATCTGTATTATCTTTTAAGTTTAAAATCGAAAATAAGTTTCTATCTTCTTCAGGGGCTAAAGAATAACCAGTTACTTCAGCCCCCATGTTTAGTAACCAATAAGATAGCCAACTCCCTTTAAAACCAGTATTTCCTGAAATAAATACTTTTTTATTCTTCCAAAAGTCTTTATTTACTTTTCCCATAGTCTCCAAGGAGCGCTGTTGGTTCTCCATAGTTCCTCTAGATTATTTTTATCTCTTAAGGTGTCCATTGGCTGCCAGAAGTTCTTATGAAAAAACGCTCGCATCTGATTATTAGATGCAATTCTTTCCATAGGATCTCTCTCCCATATAGTTTGGTCATTATCAATGTAATCAATTACTTTTGGGGAAAGAACAAAAAAACCTCCATTTATCCATGAACCGTCTCCATCCGGCTTTTCCTTGAAACTTAAAATTTTATCTTCTTCTAGCTCAAGTGAACCAAACCTTCCTGGAGGAAGTACAGCGGTAGTCGTTGCAAGTTTTTTATGTGATTTATGGAAATTAATTAAATCTCGAATATTTACATCTGACAGCCCGTCGCCATAAGTAAAACAAAAGTCCTCTTTATCTAAATAATTTTTTACCCTCTTTAATCTGCCTCCGGTCATAGTATCATTTCCAGTATCTACTAGAGTTACTCTCCAAGGCTCTGAAGAATTTGAGTGGATGATTGTTTCATTCTCAACTAAATCTATGGTCATATCAGAGGAGTGAAGAAAATAGTTTGCAAAATATTCTTTAATTAAATAACCCTTGTAACCACAGCAAATGATAAATTCGTTTATTCCATAATATGAATAGATTTTCATAATATGCCAAAGAATTGGTTTGCCCCCTATCTCGATCATTGGTTTTGGCCTCAAATTAGTTTCCTCGCTAATCCTAGTACCAAGACCTCCAGCCAGTATTACAACTTTCACAGATTTTCCTTAATGAATTTAATTTGGTTTAAGTCAAAGTTACCATGAATAGGTAAACTAAAAAGCTCTCTATCCGATATCCAAGCAAAACCATCTTCATCTCCTTGATTTAGGTAATTGAATGCTTTCAATTTAGGTAAGGCAATTGGGTAATGAATGCCGGTCTCTATTCCAGCATTCGATAGTTTTTCTCTAATTGCATCTCTTCTATTAGATCTAACCACAAATAAATGGAATACGTGTCTGACATTTTCTTTAATATTGGGTAATTTTATTTCGTCAATATCACTTAATTGTTTGATATATTCCATAGCAGTTTGAATCCTTACTTTTGTCCACCCCTCTAGATGTTTAAGTTTGACACTTAAAATAGCTGCTTGTATTCCATCAAGTCTAGAATTTCTTCCTTCAAACTCATGGTCATACTTAGCTATTCTTCCATGATTGGCAATTTTTTTACATTTTAAATAAAGCATTTCATCATTTGTAATAATTGCTCCAGCATCACCAAATGCACCAAGATTTTTTCCTGGATAGAAGCTAAAACAACCTAAGTCCCCAAATGTTCCAACTTTTTTTCCCTCATACTCTGCTCCATGAGCTTGCGCACAATCTTCAACTACCTTCAGAGAATGATTATTTGCTATCTCTATGATTTCTTTAATTTGGCAAGGTTGGCCATACAAATGGACTGCGATTATTGCAGAAGTATTTTTTGTAATTCTTTTCTTAAGATCATCTAAGTCAATATTATAATCAAACGGACTTACATCGCAGAAAACAACCTTAAAATTATTTCTTGATATTGCTTCAGCTGATGAAATAAAACTATTTGCAGGGACAATAATTTCACTACCAACAGGAAGATTTAATGCTTCAAGGGAAATTTCCAAAGCATCAGTTCCATTTCCAACGCCCAAACAATATTTAGACTCATGGTATGTTTTAAATTTTTCTTCAAATTCAATAATTGAATTTCCTCCAACAAAAGAAGACTTAGATATTGTTTCTGAGATAGCAGAATCAATTTCATCTTTGATTGACAAATACTGCTGATGTAAGTCCAAAAATTTTATCTTCATACTTGTTCAACTTTCCCTATGATTTTTGCTGGATTCCCAGCAACTATACTAAAATCAGGAACATTTTTGGTTACTACTGAACCAGCACCAACTATAGAATGTTGACCAATGACTATCGATGGTAAAATCGTTGAGTTTGCTCCCAAAACAGCAAATTTCCCAATTTTTGGGCCTTTTAAATTTTTTTTTGAATCTGGTCGATTTGGGAACTTTGAATTGGTAAAGACAACATTTGGTCCAATCCAACTATTTTCTTCAAGAACGCTATATTCCGGGATAAAAACCTGAGAATGTATCCTAACGTTATTTCCAATTTTTACGTTATGTTCTATTACAGAATGCGTTCCAACTGAGACATCATTTCCAATTTGATTATTCTCTCTAATATTGGCCTTATTACCAGTAATAAAATTTTTACCGATATCATTTCCCTGATAAATGTATGTCCCGGAGCGAATGTAAGAATTGTTACCAATTGAACATTCTCGATTTGCTTCTTTTATGGGAATGCCTACTATACAAAATTCCTCAATCAAAACATTTTCACCAAGTGAAACATCTGGATAAATTATGTAATTACCTTTCATCTTTTCTAAATTTTTTAGTTTCCAAGCTTAGTTTCAGGAATTTCCGAAGACATATAGACTTCTTTTCCAGTCTCAATTGAGTGATAAATTGCGTTGATAAGTTGTAAACTTTTTCTACCCTCTTTTCCATCAACGATATCTTTTCCATCATTGTTAATACAGTCAACAACACTATCATAATAAGACTTATGTCCAAATCCATATACATTTGGCGGATTTTCAGAAAATCTTTCTATTACTTCCTTATCATCAGCAGTAGAATCCTCGAAATTCCATGTATTCATTTTATTTACAGAGAACCCACCGATTACAACGCTTCCTTTTTCCCCCATTATAGAAAGTGAGCCTTCTAAATCTTTGGGTCTTGTAGCTGTAGTTGCTTCGATGATTCCTAAAGAACCATTTTTAAAATTTAAAATAACTACAGCAGTATCTTCAGTTTCAATCTTTGCAATGGCTTGAGTCGATCTAGCAAATACTGAATCTACTTCGCCAAGCATCCACTCTAGAAGATCAATATGATGACTCGCTTGATTAGTAAGAACCCCCCCATCATTCAACCAAGTACCTCTCCATTCATCTTGATCATAATATTCTTGATGTCTTGCCCATCTAACTCTCGTAGTTCCCATAAAAATTTTGCCGAATCTATTTTCTTCTATTGCTTGACGTAGTTTTTTGACTGGTACGTTAAACCTATTTTGCTTTACAACAAAAAGTAAACATTTATTTTTTCTACAGGCTTCAATCATTAAATCTGCATCTTTCAATTTAAGCGCCATTGGTTTCTCGACAATGATATGTTTTCCATATTTAGAAAGTTCTATAACATTGCTAGCATGCATCCCGCTAGGTGTTAAAACTACCGCGACATCAATATCTTCTGAAAGCATCATTTTATGCATATCTTCGTAGTAGGGAATATTGTATTTACTTGCAATATCAATACATTTTTCTAAATTTGGATCGCAAACAGCAACTAATTTTGCACCTTTGATATGATTTTCCCCTAGTAGCTGAGAATGACGAACTGCTATCCTTCCACAACCTATTAAAGCAAATTTAAGCATTTTCCTAAGAGTTTATAATTGTCAAATACAGTTCTTTTTTGTCTTGAGTGTCAAGATTATTATTATGCCAAAGCAAAGAAAATTTTCCTCCAAATAATTTACATATCCTCTTGAGTTCAAGGCATTTTTTCAGAGTGTTTTTACGATCCAGGCCCATATATTTATTTGATATTAAAGAGACCTCCATTGCTATAAGGGGCTTAAATCTTATACCTAAGGGTCTATCATTTAAAATATCATATGCTGGATATTCAAAACAGGTTCCAGCTCTGAATCCTACTCTATCTGCATACCCCATAGAAGAATCTATTTTCACTCCAGCTTTTGATAACAAATATGGAGTTTTGTATGAGTCCCATCTTAAAAAATGCATTCTAGATTCATAAGAAAACTTTATTCCTAGTTTGTTGCAAATTTGGATGATCTTTTGAAGTTCTTTTTTAATTAAATAAATGTTATTGAAGGTTTTATAACTTGGATGAATGCCAATTTTATGACCTCTTTGACCTATATTCAAAAGTAATTTTTTTATTCGCAGATCATCAATTGAATATTCAGGATCATGATCTAAATCTGTTTTGCCTGCCACAAAATTAAAGGTACTTTTTGTACCTAATCTTTCAGATTGGTCCATTATCCAATCAAAAGTGTTTGCTGGATCAATTTTGCTTATAGAGCTTCTTGAAAAAATAAATATAAGAGGACCTAATAGAAAATTCTTTATGTTTCTTCTTTTAATTAAATCACCAACTATAGACTTAAAAAGATTAAATTTAGTTTTAAAGGCATAATTGCTTGGAAAATCAACGTCATGTGAAAGATCAATTGAAAAACTATTATTTTTGATATCCAGCGATTTCCATGTCTTTTTTATCAATTGCTTCATAACATCAAGCCATTCGTCCACAATTGGTCGCTCGAGATAATTATGTTTGAATGCATGAGATAAAGAGGATGAAAATCTTTGATGAGAGTCAAGATTATTAACGGTTCCCATCTCTTCGTATCTGGAAAGCATCCACAAAATTAAGCCAAAAACATCATAATAAAGATAATAATCTTCATCTTTCTTTTCAATTAGAACATCTAAAGTTTTATCCAAGCCAGGCGCAGCGAGATCTTCATTTAGCTTTGCATTAAATTCTTCTTTGTTTAATTTTTGGTTGCAGAATTTGACTTCATCCTGATTAAAAAAAGAACTCTTATTTGACTTAACAAAAATATTTCCAGAGTAATTTTGTAAAGAAATTGAAACATAATTTTCATTGTAATTTTGGATTTTAAATCTAGTGCCAAATCTTTCATAAAAAATTTTACCGAACCAGGAGATTTGTTGATCAGAGTACATCTAATAAAGGCTTTTGAGAGAATGAAAAAAGCCATAAAACTTGGATTGTTTTTCAACTTTATAAAACTCTATTTGCTTTGCACCAAATGCTCTAACAAATTTTTCAACAGGTTGAATCATAGACCCTTCGAAATCAAATTTTTTTGTTTTATCCTTAAAGAATTTTATTGCTTCCCAGAGACAAAAACTTGTAGCTCCACTATTTCTTAACTCAGGGTCACTTCCTCCTAGGAGATAATATGCAGATTCTTCATCCCAAATTATAAGTGCTCCGGCATGAATTCTTCCCTCAGGATCCTTAGCCATAAATAATTTTCCTGAATTATTTTTTAAGCAAGCAGAATATATATTTCTTATTAGTTCTTCTTTATAAGGTAACTTTTTATCCTGCCTAAGAAAAACTAACTTATTCAACTCAATAAAATCAGAAATATTTGGTTCTTTTTGAATTGTCAGATTGAATCTATTTTTAGCTTTTTTTATATCGCTTTTAATATTTGACTTCAAATTATCCCAAATCTTTTCAATTGATTTTTCATAATTCAGGTAATAGGAATATTTTGTTGTTTGTTGATACCCTTGCCAATAAAACGGTAACCAATTCTTGGAAGAGTAATGCCAACATTGAGAGAACTTAGTTGATTTTGGAATTTTTCTTAAAATTTCTTTTAATACTTTGATTTCAAAAGAATATTTTTCAGATTTTTTTACCTCTTTAAAATTTAAATATGGTCCGTTGAATTGAGTAAGTGGAGGCATTTTAATAAATTTAAAACCAAATTTATTCTCTTTAAAATATGGCATCACTCCAAGAATGGATTTATTGTCTTTGATAACAATTACATCCCAATTATCCGGTCCTGCAGATGCATCCATCCACCAAGGTTTCAAAAAGATTGGAATTTTGTTTTCTACACAGAATTGTTCATAAAGTTTTTTCATTCAATCTAAAATTAAGATGTTCATATACATCCTCAACATCTAAAGAATTCATACAATATTCATGAGGATAAATCTCTAAAAGTTGATCTTCCGTGCATGAAAATCCTTGCATAGATAGTAAAGAATTATTGCAAGAAAATAGTATGGAAGAAGTTCTAGATAATGGTCTTGTTCGATGAAAGTCTGTTGGTCCATAAAGTGCAATAAGAGGTGTATTTAAAGAATCAGCAATGTGCATTATTCCGCTGTCATTTGCGATAACAATTTTAGCATTTTGAATTATATTGCATAGCTGAGAGAAATTAGTTTTTCCTACAAAGGAAGTCACACAGTCTAAATCTTCAAATTTGAATTTTTCTACAGTTTCCTGTTCCCCTCTGTCTCCCAGCAAGACTACTTGATAACCTTTAAGTTCATTGCATATTTTCTGTGAAATTTCATAAAAGCTCCTTATAGGCCAATTCTTTGGTGAAGGCATTCCATTTCTTGAGACAGGTTGAAGAACAATATAGTCACCGGAGATGACTTTACTGTTGTCCTCCTCAAAAAAGATAAAAGTTTTAGTATTGAAATCAATTTTTTCAGATACATAATTTTTTACCAGATCCATATTTAGTTTAATTTCATGCCTGTTGGTTTTTACTTGGACCCAATTTATATTTTTTAAAAAAATCAGAAACAAAATGTTAATAAAATTTCTCTTAAAATTTTTTAAATGAAAATTAATATGAGCAGTTATGTAACTTTTTTTAGCTAAGAAATTAAAGAAAAAAATTACGAAATTTGGAGATGAATCAAAAGGGAATATTATTAAATCATAATCTCTTCTTGAAATTTTTTTCAAGCTAAAAAATCTTGAAATTAAACTTTTTCCTGGATCAACCCAGTGAATTTCATTAATAAAAGTAGAGTTTTTTAAAACATTCTCAGCCCCCCAGGGAAGACCGCATAGAATATCAAGTTCAGATGAAGGATACTTTTTTTTTAATTCTGATATCAAAGGTGTTTTCAAGATGAAATTACCTAAACCTGTATATGCAGATAGCAAAATCCTTTTCTTCATTTTTTTTCTTTGAATTTAAATAATAGATCGAATCTGTACCATGAATCAGATGGTAAAGTTTCGACAAAAATATTTGGTCCTTCATAGTGCCTTTTTAACATTTGAGCATCCCACCAGAAACTATTATGATCATATTTTTTCTTATTTTTGATAAAGATAAGGATTAATCGAAACCAAAATAATATGTAATTTTGAATGGAAAATTTTTTTGGTTTGAAATATTTTATTCTGCATTTGATATCTGGGATAGACATATGAACTATAAAACCATTTGGATTTAGAATAGCTTGAAGGTTTTTTGATAAGTTGATGCTTGAAATGTAATCAAAATATTGGATCAAAGAAAAGGAGAAAATTAAATCAAACTTACCTAAGCCTTGATATCCATCTAATATATTTAAATTATAGTAAGAAGTATTATCTAAAAGATATTTTTCCTTTGCAGTCTCTATATTCTGTGAAGAAATATCAATCCCAATAAAATCTATATCCGGATAAAGTTTAGCAAAACTGGATAAAACCTTTCCTTCGCCGCAACCTACGTCCAGAATTCTCTTCACTTTGTATTTTTTTAGTATTTCACCAATTCGTAAGTCATAGTGGCTCAAATGTTCCTTGACAACATTTTCTTTAGTATTTCTAAGTAAATTTTCATTAGATCCATCAAAAAATTTTTTTAGTGATTCCCAATTTTGCATATTTAAATTTAAAAGGTTAAAGATATTTTTCAAAACCTAAAATATTCTCATCCGAAAACATATTTTTATAATCGTCTAAGTTATGCATTGGTATTAAGTACTTCTTGTTTAAATTATCAGAATCAAAGGTTTTCAGCTCTTCTAGGTCAATTTTATGTGCCAACCCATCTTGTGAGATTGCCTCCAAAAAGTTAAATGGAGTAACAAGATACCAAAGAGGAATATTTAAATACATCATCTCCAGAGCATAAACAGTTTGAGTGAACGCAATAATATCAAATACTTCAAGTTCTTCATCTGAAATTACAGATTTAAATTCTGCTTTTTCTTGCACAATCTTGGAGTAAGATAAAAAATCATAATCCTTTTCGCCGTCTGGCCTCAATTTAACAGTGACCTTCCATCCTAATCGAATAAATTCTTCAAGAAATTTTGAAACTTCTATATTGTCAGATAGAAATTCATACGGGACTAAAATCTTTAAATTTTCAGAATCTAATTTTCTTCCTCTTCTAAAATTTCGATAATCAATATTTTTATTTAGGTGAGGACCTAGTAACGTATTTGATTCATGATATTTATTTGAATTTTTTAACAAAAATTCTTTCCAATACTTTCCCCATGTGATCAATTTATCGGGAACTAAGTTACAGAATGCTCTTGGTATTCCATATCCAATCCATCCAGAATGATAATGCGTTATAGGGCCGTGCTGAATTGAAACAACCTCAAAATTTAGACATTTAAAGGCAAGCATAAGGCCAAGACACTCTTCCACCTGATCAATAGTAACTAACTTACTTATATTTTTTTTTATAAAATACTTTTTCAAGTGTTTTGCTTCGTTGATAATGTGAGAACATCTTGAATCAATTTGGTTAATCAATTTTATTAATTCATCTCTTGAAAAAAAATTCATGATTTCATCTGGGAATTCTTTGATCGCAAAGTTTTTTTCTTTATTCAAGGATGTCTCATATCTCCCCTGAACAAAAATACTATTATCAAAAAAGAGTCTTAAAAAAGAAGAAAATGAAAGTTTTTCTGTTCTTTTATAGTTTTTTGACTTGAAAGTTTTTTTAAATTTTTGGAACCTAAAACCTTCAAATCCATCATCATTTAATAAAAAAGTATTTTCAGGTTTAAATCTTTTTCTAAAAAAGTCAGCCAGAAAGTTATATAAAAACTTTTCATAAATGGTATGTTCTTTATTCAATGCCTTATTCCATCTTGATATTCTGCCTATAATCCAACCCTCATTGCTGATAATTTTTATTTTTTTTCCTCTTATATGATTTATGGCTTTTTGGTGTGAAACAACACCAACGAAAATGTTCCAGTAAAGCCATTCTTGAAGAGCTGGAAGGATAAAATAATTTTCATAAGACCAAACCTCATAGAGTTTTTTCCCTTCTGAGGTCTCTATGTTGTTAAACATTGATAAGAGCTGTTGAGACTTATTTAAATCAAATTTAGGAAAAAATTTTTGCGTAATGTTTTTCTCATCTGTGATCAAAACAGACTGATCTTTTTTTTCTAGAACGTTCAGCATTAAACTAAATTTAGTTTTTCTAAAAGAAACTTAGGAGACTTTTTATGAAAATTATTTCTTGCCCATTTAGAGGTATCTTTATTATCAAGCCAGGTGAGATGAAGGATATCCAAACAGTTCGTAATCCATATGGAATAAGTAGAAGGCCAGTTTATAGTTACGTCAGATATTTCTTGGGCAATAAAAATTGATTGAGACATGGTAAATCCCAGATCTTCAAAATTTCTTAAGTCTACGAAATCAGACTGAATAAAGTTTTCCCAATCAACAGCCTTTTTACTTGCTAATACAAATCTAATTTTTCCTGTTTCAATTGCGAAATTATCTAATTCTTTAATGTAACTTTTTAGGTTTTCGAATTCTTCATCATGATTTTTTTGATATTTCGGACCTCCTTTCAATCTATCCTCTTGATTTTCAAACCTCATACTTTCATCCCATAAAACTGAAATTAGAATATTTTTAACCTTTGGATCTCTATTACTTTCAATAAATTCATCAACTTTTTTTGTGCTCAGATTATTAGATAGAACATATCTGAAGCCTTTTGATTCAAATTTAGGTTTGAAGTTTCTGAAAAAATTTATATAAAAGAAAAAAAAGAGAAATCTAATGAAAGTAGTAAATCTAGGATTACTAAAGAATTTATGTATCTCATCTTTTTTCAAATTTTTAATAGAGGTTCTATCTAAAAACTGGGAAACGAAGTCATAGTGAACAAATCTATGTCTATTGAAAAAAGGAGGAATAAGAATTCTCAGTTTTTCTTTATAAGAGTTTTCTTTTTCAACAAATCTAATGTTATTGAATGTTGGCTTTATTAAATTTGAAATTATATCTTTTGGATGTAAATTCGGGTCCCATAAAAGAGGCTTTTGAGATTTTGTTTTTATTTCAAGGGACCAATCTTTCAATATTAAATCGACTTCATATCCTCTATCTTGAATGTCTTTGAGTGATTCAAATAATTTTGATGATGGGCCCAACAAAGTTGTAGTCCTTTGATCAAAAACTAATGTCTTCTTCATTTTAATTTAACTCTGAATCAGTCAATTTTCTAAATAAATCTGAATTTTTAATCAAATTTTCATAGTCTCCACTAGATACAATTTTACCCTCGTCCAAAACATGTATAACATCAAAATCTCTGATGCTGTTCATTCTATGAGCAATTGAAATAATTGTTTTGTGTTTCGATAACTCAGAAATAGTCGTTTTTATAATCTTTTCGCTAATGTTATCTAGTGAAGATGTTGCTTCATCGAAAATAATAAGGTCTGGATCATTATAGATCGCCCTTGCAATTGCAACTCTTTGGCGTTGTCCGCCAGATAAAGAAATTCCCCTTTCACCAAGGATCGTATCTAAACCATTATCAAGATCATTTAGTACTTCATTTAGGTTAGATATCTTAATAGATCTCTTTAGCTTCTCTTCATCATAAGTTCTACCAAATACAATATTATTTTCTATTGTATCGTCAATAATATTTATAATTTGTGGTACTAAACCTACATTATTATTCAAAGGTTCAAAGCTATCTGATAGCTTATTGTCAAAGTAAATTTCTCCTTGGCTTGGCTTGAGAAGACCGAGCAATATATTCATTAGGGTTGTTTTACCAGCTCCTGAAGATCCCACAAAAGCAATAGAATTCCCCCTAATAATGTTTATATCTAGAGACCTAAGTACCTTTTTTGAGTTGTAGGAAAAATCTAGATTTAAAATTTTAATTTCAGACCAATCTTTATATTTTTTATCTAATTTTGTTCTATGGACATCCTCAAAGCCATCATATTCTTTTTTTGATAATTCCTCTTTGATAATATTTATGGATGGTTCTAATCCTTTCAAGGTGATGAAGTGTGAATTTATCTGACTTACACTAGGTAGAAGTCTCCTTGCTACAGCAATAATAAATACAAATGAAGGAAATAAAGAAACAAAGTCGATATCAGAATTGAGAATGTACAAAAAGATCATCATTAAAATTGCTACAGCGATTATCTCAATGATTACATTTGGAACTGGAGGATAAAAAGTAGTAATTTTAAAAGCATTAGAAAGTTGGGAGGCATCTTTTAAAAATTTTTTTCTAAAAAAAGATATTGAATTTAATATCCTTATCTCTTGCATTGAAAGCATTAATTCGGAAGCATGTATGAAAATATTTGATAAAGCATTTTCTCTATCTTCTCCACCTTTTTGCTGGACTGGCCTGATGTATTTAACAATTATTAAAGATATTAGAACTAAAAAAATTGAAGCACTTAGAGTAAAAACTGGATTAAATATGAACAAGAGAGAGAATAAAAAAATTGCCACGACAACGCTGGTAAAAAACTGCAATAAAACTACGTATGCGTATGCATTTAATTCGTTTGATTTTGTAATTGTTTTTATTAAATCATTTGAATTAAGTGTAATAAATTTTTGCCATGGCATCTTTGTATATATATCAATTAAAGAAAGAGATTTGTTGAAAAGAATTTTATATGGAATGAAGGCTGTCATTCTATAGACAAAAATTTGAGTTACGGCTTTTAAAAGTGAAATTACAAAAAATATTGTCAAAACATAATAAAGCATAGAAATACCATAGGTTGGCAATCCAAAAAAATTAAAAATGTTTATTAGTGTTTTATTTTGAATTCCATTCTCAAAACTAATCATTAACTCCATTAAAGGAATTATTAAGGCTAGAGAGAATGAATCAAACAAAGCAAAGAGAATTAAGACAATAAAAAAGAAATATAGATACAGCTTTTCTTTCTTGTCTACAATATTGAAGAGTTTTTTGAAAATCCCAATCATATATTTAGAAATATTGAAGTTTTTCGCTTAATTTAAATGCATCTAAGTCTTCAGGCGTACCTAAACCATACATTCCATTATTAAGTGATCCTATATTGAAAATTCCTATCCTTTTTTTTAAACCTATCAACTCGTTATAGACAGGCGCAACATAAAATTCTCCATTTATCTTTTTTTCTAAATCGATCATTTTATTAGCTGCTAAACAAAAATCAGAACCATATTTAAAATTGTAAATACCTACAGTTGCTTCATTAGATATGACCTTTTTCTCTTCAACTTTTTCAACTAAATTGGTGATTGTATTTTCCTTGGCATAAGACCATTTGGAATCATTTGCATTCATAGTCATGATTAAACCATCTAAGTTATTTTTGCTCATGTGAGATATGTATTGATCTATATCTGTATCAACCCACTGATCAGAATTAGCTATCATCAGTTCGCTATTATTATTGATATATTTTTCAGCTTTTAAAACTGTACAAGCAGCGCCTTCTGTAATTTCGTCAATTGCTATTATTGTTAAGTTTTTTATCCTGCTATTAAGTTTTTTTTCTAAGTCGTATTCATTTAAATGATCTTGTTGACAGATAAAAATAAAATGAGCGTTATTATTTTTTGGAGTGAGGTTATCTACAACGCCCTCAATCATAAATTTACTATTAATTTTTATAAGGGGTTTTGGATCTTTGTATCCTGCCTCTTTAAACCTACTTCCTCTGCCAGCCATGGGAATAACTATGTTTATCATGATAGAACTAAGCCTTCATATGGACTTTAATTGATATGTTCATTCATCAACTTCAGAAAGGTACTTATCGTCATTTGCGCCAGGTATTTTAACCACCACAGTTGTCACATCTGTTAGAGCTTTAAAATCTGTACTTTGTCCTGGGTTTATTTTAATGATATCGCCATGATCAAAACTTTTACCATTCATCTCGACCCGACCATTTAAAATAAGAGTTATTTCTGTTGCGATTTTGTGAAAGTGTGATTTTTCATAATCTCCTGATTTATAGTTTTGAACCGCTACCTCAACATCATTTGTCTTAAATACTGATGGAGAGAAATTTCCTACAAACCACCCTCTAACCATTTTTTCTAATTTATCGACTTCGAACATAATTACTCCATAGAGTTTTTGTAATTTTCCAGTAATTCAACACTCATGAGAGAGTGATAATTTTCTGAATTAATCTCGTATGATGTAATTTCTTTTCCAGAGAGAATCATTTCGTTGAAAACTGGGCAAACATAGTAATTACCATTTACTTCAGAACCTTTCAAAATCATTTTCTTTGCATTTTCTACGAAATCCTCTCCATGACTATAAAAATAAAAACCAGCAGTAGCGTTGTTACTAATTGGAATTTTTTCCGAAGTTTCCAAGATTTTATTGTTATTGGATATTTTCACATAAGAGAATCTTGGATGGATGGAATTAAATGTAATGGTCCCACCATCGCAATTTGAGTCTGAAAAATAATCAATAACTTTCTCGAGATCATGATCAATCAAATGATCTCCACTAGTTATTAAAAGTTGTTCTTTGTTGGATATATCTTCAATAGCCAAAAGAGCAGTGCACGCTGCTCCTGAAGTTTCATTTTTAACTTTTATAACTTTCGCATCAGGCACAAGAAGCTTGATTATATTAGTGATATGAAATTTATTATCATCCTCCTCAAGAATCATGAAAATTATTTTATTTGCTCTAGAAAAAATTGGTTTTATGTTATTGATGACTTTGGAAATGATCATTTCACCATTTATCTCTATCATGGGTTTTGGATATTTATACCCTTCCTCGTAAAAAGACTGGCTTGATCCAGCCAATAAAAAAACTATATTCATGATTCTATTTTATTAATATGATTTTTAATGTTTTCGTAATTTACTTCTTCTATTTCTCTAATTTCCATTACATGAGCTTTTGAAGATTTTGCAGATTTAATACCATTTATATTATCTTCAACTACTAGACAGTTCTCAGGTCTTAAATTAAGTAATTCAAATGATTTGATGTAAATCTCTGGATCTGGTTTAGGATTTTCTACATCATCTGTACTCAAAATGACATCCATAAAATCGAGGAGATTAGATTTTCTCAACATAATTTCTACAGACGTACCAATTGAATTCGATGCACATCCAAGCTTAAATCCATCCCTTCTTAAATTACTCAATGCATACTCATGATGAAAAACTGGTCGACATTTTGTGTTGATTATTTCAAGAGTATATTTTTGTTTCAATTTGTTTATAAAAGAGTGAAGTTCTTTTGGAAGGCCTTGGTCTCTCGAAAGCATTTGAAGTTTTTTAGCAGTAGGTAACCCATCATAAGTTACTAAATGGTCGCTTCTCGATATTGTAAATCCAAATAAACCTAAAGCTTGATTCAAAGCTTCATAATGCCAATCTTTTGCCTCAACAAGAACGCCATCAAGATCAAAAATGATAGCCTTAATTTCATTCATCAAAATACTCTTTAAATTCTGAAGGGAAATCAGTACAAATCATAATATTTCTTTTTTCTGTATTTGATAGTTCCTTTAATGTCGAAGAGATTACTTCCCAGCAATATTTATGATCTCTGGCATGTAATTCTGAGGAAACTATACACACTTTTTTCCCTGATTTAATCTTCTCAATCAGAATTTGTTTATCAAACCAATTTTCTTTGAATTGATCTAACCATATCCCTTCAAAAGAACTTTGATCTATCAATATTTTTTCATATTCGCTCTCTCTCAAAAAAATATTAAGACCGTAGTTCATATAATTGAAGGAATCAGGGAATGACATATCAAAAACAAAATAATTATTAATTTCATAATCTATTAACAATTTTTTTAGTTCTTCATGAATTCCATCAGACTTTATGTTTAAAGCAATTGGATTAGCAAAACCTTTTTCTTTTTGAATAGCTTTATATTCTTTAAATAGAACATTTAATGGTATTGAATCTTTATTTGGAATATCGTGAGAAATTACTATTTTTCCATCAAAATCTCTTACATCAGTCTCAATTCCGAAATTTAGATTCAGAGCGAGCAATAAAGATTCAAGAGAATTCTTATCTTCCTCCTTTTCCCACTTACCTCTATGAGCCAGAATATCCAATGATTATTTTTTTTTATCAACGATTTTATTTAAAGGTTCTTTGTTTTCTAAAATCCTTTTTGCATTTTCAGCTGATTTTTGTCTCATTTCAAAATAAGACTCCTTAGAATAATATGATGTATGGGGATTAATGATCAATTTTCCTTTTATCCAATCTTCATTTTTCTTCCAAGCTTTAATTAATTCACAATTAATCGGAGGTTCCTCAGGAAGAACATCAAGACTGACCCCGAAAAGAAGATTTTGCTTTAGAGGCTCAATTAAAATATCTAAACTTTCTAAAATTTCACCCCTGGCAGCATTTATTAATACAGACCCAATTAACATTTGATCCAAAAAATCTTTATTAACCATTCCTTTAGTTTCAGGAGTTAGAGGAGTGTTTATTGAGATAATATTTGATGTCTTTAGAATTTCATCAAGTGATAAACTTCTATTAGTATCAAGCATTTTTTCATAACCTGGTTCTTTGTAAGGATCATAAAAAGTTGTTTTAAATCCGATAGCTTTCGCTTTTCTAATAATACTCCCTCCAATTCTGCCTGCTCCAATTACTCCTAGCGATAAAGAAGAAGTTCTTTGAAGAGAGTTAATAGTATTTTCCTGCCATTTTTTATTCTTAAAATTTCTTGAGTGTTGATCATAGAAATGGATTCCTCTAGTCAACATCATTATCATTCCAATTACAGTATCGCTTACCTCATCTGTTCCATAGTCAGGCGTGTTACAAAAATAGATATTTCTTTCTCTTACTGCCGCAAGATCTATTGCATCATAACCAACTCCGTATCTAACAACTCCTTTAAGATTTGGGAATTTTGATAAATATTCTTTGGTAATCTCTTGATGCCAGACTAGAAGAACTTCAGCTTCTTTTTTTTCTTTTGTTAAACGTCCAGATAGGACTTTGGATTCGATATCAGGTTTTTCTACATAGTCAGTAATAAAAACGGGCATATGATCAACTTTTAATTATTTTCTCGTAACCTGATCTCAGGACTTCACAATCAACTAAATATAAAATGTATTTGAGACCCATTGATTTAAAAAGATCAATTTTTTCTTTTGATGTAGCAATTGTTCCAGGATATTTTCCAGCATCATTTATTTTTTTGGTAATCTCATCTAAATAATTTAATACTTTTGGATTATCGACTTCACCTGGAATACCTAGAGCCTTAGATAAATCAAATAATCCAATAAAAACTAAATCAAGATGTTCTATTTCCAAAATCTTATCTATATTTTTTATAGCTTCTATTCCTTCGATATTAACTCCTATCAGAGTATTTAAATTCGCCTTATCAGTTAATTTAGTTGCGTTTGATAATGAGTAATCTCCTGCTTTAGTAAACGGAGAAAAACCTCTGTTGCCAATTGGTGGATACTTTGAGAAATTAATTATATTTTTTATATCATCTGATGAATTAATATTTGGTATTTGTATGCCATGCATGCCAATATCTAAAGCTTTTAAGATTTCAGTTTCATTAACGCCGCCAACTCTCATTATCGGAGAAACCGACCTAGATTCACAAACCATCGCCATTTGTTGAGCAGTTTCAAAGTTAATTGGTCCATGCTCTGAATCAATTATTATAAAATCTAAACCGGCAGAGCATAAAATATCAGTCACTACTGGAGAAGGGATAATTGACCAAGTCCCAATCGTTACTTTTCCTTCTGACAACTTAGTTTTCAAAAAGTTTTGGTTCAACATATTACCAAGGTATTTTTTCTTCAGTGTACCCGTGAGTTTTTAGCCAATATTCAATAACAACATACTGCCATTCTGTATCGATATCAAAACCAAAATCTGTTTCTATTGCTTTAGATTTTTTTCCTTGCCACTTAAAAGGCAATTGACCATTTTCCATATCCTCAAAGCAAATTGGTTTCATTACTTGAATAGATAAATCACAAAAAAAACACGCCCCTTGAGAGTCTCTTATAGATGATACATTCTCGAGATGATTTAAATCTACAAAAGGATTAATCTCACCGTTCTTTGAAACTTTTCTAGCTCTTGCGGGTGAGAACATGTCATATTTAGCAACAGAAAAACAAGAGTCAAATTCATTAGATGAATTTAAAAATTCAATCGCTTCATTTAATTTAATAACATCTATTGCCGGATTATTACAAAACAATAAAGATATAGTTTTTATATCTTCAACATCTATATTTTTTTTTATTTCTTCATATGCATGAAGCAAAGCATCCTCAGTGAGAGCATCAGGTGTAGCTAGATTGGCAGGTCTTCTTATGTGAATGGCATCATATTTATAGCCAATCTGAGCTATTTCGTCAGAGTCAGTTGAAACAAAAATCTTATCAATTTTTGAGCTTGATGCGCAGATGAATGCATATTCGGCTGCAGGTCTTCCAACAATATTTCTTAAATTTTTTCCAGGAACTCCTATGCTATTTTTCTTGCCAATTATTAGCGCTATATTCATTTTTTGATTATATACTCTACGAATATTTATAAATAGGATAACTAGAATTGGTTCCATACCCCCAATTTGCAAAATAGCAATTTACTCTACTATCACAGACGAAATCTAAATTATCAGTATGGTCGTCAATAAATATTGCTTTATTCTTACCATATTTATCTAAGATGCTGCTTATCAGAGTTCCTTTATTTCCATATTCTTCAATATCATCTTTAGCAAATATCTTGCTTACTTTGATCTTATAAAAATCAAGTATGATTTTAGATGCATCATAATTTTTGGCGGTTATAATAAAATGATTTTCAAGTTTTTTGTTCACTAAAGTCTTCCCAAAATCAGTTAATGGATTTAATTCCATCCATGCTTTGATATCATTTTTTTGATATTCTTTTCTCAAACTGAAAAATTTCTTTTCAAATTTTAATTTATCTTCCTTGCTTATTTTATTATTTAAAAATTTAAATTCGTCTCGAAAACTTACTTTTTGATTTATTTTTTTTCTAAAGTTGTCTATTGATTGCATTAAAACAAGATATTCTTTTGCTGGATTTACTAATCCTCTATATTCAAAAAATAAATTTTTGGTTTCTTCATATTTTTTGAAATTTTTTTTACCGTAAAATGCTTGAAGAGAAATTGAGAAACATTCATGTATGGAATCAATTATGACTCCATCAAGGTCTATAAACTTAATCATGATTTCTTGGTGATTTGTTCTGCTAAATCTAAAACTCTGTTGCTATATGCCCATTCATTGTCATACCATAAAACAATTTTTACAGTATTCTCTGAAACTTTCAGCCATTGAATATCGATATAGGCACTAGAGCTTTTTTTTGCATAATCTAATGAAACTAAAGATTCATCATTTATTTGAACATATTTACTCTGTTCACATTTTTGAATTAAGAAATTTTTTAAATCTTCATATTTTACTGACTGATCTAAATTAAGTGTTAAATCTGACGAAGCAACAATGTCCGTTGGGACTCTGTAAGAAAAAGAAATAATTTTTCCCTTAAGTTTAGGTAGGACCTTTTCCACTGCTGTCATTGCAGTTGTATCTTTTGGAATTAGGTTTCTAATACTAGACCTTCCTAAAGAATAATCTTTCCAAATTACTCCTGGATTAGAGGCTGATATTGACGAGCCATCAACAAGATTTTGATATGAAAGCCACGGATGGAGAGTTGTCAGTGAACCATTATTTATTCCGTATTCTTCATCTATCCATTTCATTAAGTGAGCTATAGCATTTGCATCACAAATACTATTTGAGAAAATTTTATCTTCTGATAGTATTTCTTGCTCATTAACCCCCATTATGATTTCTCTATCGGTCGCATCATTTGAGTGAGTTACAATCATCATTTTAATTTTATTTTCGGATATCAATCGCCTTCCATCTTCTATATTAGATTCAATACCAGAGGAATCTATCAAAATATCAATCTCATGATTTTCGAAAGGTATTTCTTTTAGTTTTTTTGATGAATAATAAAAAGCCTTATTATTATTTATATTAATTTCATTTCCACTAAATTTGACGATACCTTCAAAATTTCCATATGTTGAGTCATGTTTAAAGAGATAAACTAAATTATCAAGATGAGGATTTATGTCATTGATTAAGCAAAGATTAAAATTTTTATTAATCTCATTAATTTTTGCTACGCATCTTCCAATTCTGCCAAATCCATTAATTGCAATATTTTTTTTCATCTTTCATCAGAAATTAAACTTTTTTCAATTAATCCACAAATTATCTGACCAATAGTTATATGCATTTCCTGAATTCTTGGAGTGTTTGTAGAAGGTACAGATAAATTCATATCTACATAATCATAATTATGATCTTTTTTTCCTGTAAACAATACAGTTATACATTTTTTATCTTTTGCTTGCTTCAAACCTTTTAAAATATTTTTACTAGTTCCGCTTGTGGAAATTCCTATAACAACATCTCCATCTATAGCGAGTGCTTCAATCTGTCTGGAAAAAACGTTTTCGTAACCATAATCATTACCTATTGCTGTAAGGGAAGATGTATCAGTTGTTAGCGCAATAGCTGGAAGACCTCGCCTTTCCTCCTTATACCTTCCGACAAGTTCTGCTGCTAGGTGTTGAGAATCTGCTGCGCTACCCCCATTACCAAAAAAAATAATTTTCTTTTCATTTTTAATTGAATCAATACAAACTTTGGCTAGCATTTCAATTAAAATGGAAAGTTTTGATGCTGTGTTTTCTGCAACTTCTTTATGCTCTTCAAATTCTTGTAAAATTAAATTTTTCATATCTTCTTTATTTTCTTAATTATTTTTGAGGAACTTTTATTTTTTATAAATGATAAGGTTCTTGTTTCTTTTGCAAAGCTCCTTCCTACAATACTTTTATTTTTGTAATCACCACCTTTGACAAGAACGTCTGGTCTTATTGACTTAATTAATTTTAGTGGAGTTTCATCGTTGAAAACCAATACAAAATCAACATGTTTGATAGATGAAAGTACCTTAACTCTATCAGACTCATTTATTATGGGTCTATCTGGGCCTTTTAATTTCTTTACTGAGGAATCGCTATTAATTCCAACGACAAGAATATCACCACAATTTTTTGCTTCCTCGAGATATTTAATATGACCTGAATGAATGATATCGAAACAACCGTTTGTGAATACAATTTTTTTTCCATTATTCGAAGCATTTTTTATATTAGATATCTTTTCATTTTCGGAAAGGCTATCTTGATCAAGCATGAATTTGGAAATTTCTTGAATTGATACTTCTGCTGTCCCAATTTTTCCAACAGCTATTCCTGCAGCTATGTTAGAAAATTTAATTGCTTCCTCAAGTCTAGCCCCAGATGCAATAGCAAAGGATAATGCAGAAATCACAGTATCTCCTGCTCCCGTTACATCAAAAACCTCTTTTGATGCTGTTGGTAATATTCTTACTCCTCTATCGTAATAGGCTATTCCATCAGCACCCAAAGTAATGAGAGGCACATTTACTTTTAAATCATTTTTTAATTTCAAGAGAGCTGGTTTAATATTATTTTTAACCTCTAAATCAATTTTTAAAGCTTCAGATGCTTCTTTCTTATTCGGAGTTAATAAATAACAATCTTTATATTTAATAAAATCAGTTCCTTTTGGATCTACTAAAACTTTTATAGAAAACGAATTAGAAATTTTAATAATACTTTTAGAGATATTTTTACTTATAACTCCTTTTCCATAGTCTGAAATGATCACGCAATCAAACTCTTTTATTTTGGACGAGATTTTGTTGATGATTTTAATTTCCAGCGAACTTGAAAGGTCTAATTTATCTTCAGAATCAAATCTCAAAACCTGACTTCTTGATGAAAAGACTCTGGTTTTCTTTGAGGCAATATGATTTTTTTGTGTAAATAGATGAGTTTTTATCTTCAGATCTTTCAGCAATCCTTTAAGTTTCTTTGAAGTTGAACACTCTGATAAAACACTTACTACCTCGACCTTAGCTCCAAGAGAATTCAAGTTTCTAATTACATTTCCAGCGCCACCCAATGAAAAGTTTTTAGAGGTTATATCTATAACTGGCACGGGAGCTTCAGGAGATATTCTTGAAGAATGACCCCAAAGGTACTGATCCAAAATTAGGTCGCCAATAACTAAAATTTTTGGCTTTTTTGAATATTCAAACATTGTCCTCAATTAGATTCATAATTTTTCATTAAAAAGGGAAGGTAATCTCTGATACCGTCTTCTAAAGAAAACTTTGGAGTAAATCCCAATTTTTCTTGAGTGAGTGATATATCTGCTTCAGTATGGGACTGGTAATCCTCATAGGGATTATTAAAGTATTCTATTTCAACATCCAGATTAAGCTCTTTGATTAAAATATCAGCTATTTCTTTAAAACTTCTTGATTTGCCAGTTCCTACATTAAAGATACCAGAATTACCGTGAATGCATGCTAAAAGATTGGCTTCTATTACATCCTTTATATATATAAAATCTCTATAAATCTTATCGGATCCAAAAAATAATTTTGGATTCGCTCCTTCCAAAAGTTGATTTGCCAATTGGAAAATCATTGAGGAAGTACCTTTTTTAAAAGATTCTCCTTGACCATAAACATTGAAATATCTCAATCCAACTATGTGGGCTTCTTTGATGCTTTTAATTGTTGATAATGAGATTTGATCCATTTTTAGCTTGCTTATTCCATAAGGATTATCCGGCCTTTCATACCCAACTTTTTGTGGCGGGGGTAAGGTTCCATAAGTTGCTCCCGAACTGGCATATATCAATTTAGTTCCGTTATTTTTTGCCTTATTAATAAAAAAGTTAAAGGAATTTAGATTGGTTTTAAAAACAAGTTCTTCATCGTAAATTCTTGTATTTGATATTGCAGCCTGATGAAAGATAACATCAAAATCCTTGTCTATTTTTTTTAGGTCTTCCTCAACTGCTATATCACCATGAATTTTTATTCCTTTAAAAAAATTAAGGTTTCTATAGCTACCATATGTTTCTAGATCATCATGTTCATCTGAAAATTTATCAAAAATAGTCACTTCAGATTCCGGAAATCTTTTCTCAATAAATTTTGCTAAATTACTGCCAATAAAACCTCCTCCTCCAGTTATAAGTATTTTTTTTCTATTAAGATCAAACATTGATCAATAAATAACTAGTTATTACGAATAATTAAATATCTTTTCAGGAGGATATAAACAACTCCAAACATAAAACCTAAAAGAGTTATGAAAATACAAATAAGCGATCTCACAGGACCAGATTTTCTTTCAGGAACAAATGGTGGTTCTACAAATTTTACCAAGTAATCTTGTTTTACAGTTGCATACATTTTCTTTCTTAGCTGACTAGTAATCAAATTATTAATTGATTCTCTTATATCTAAAATCGGAGTATTAGAAAATTCTTGCTCCAAGTAGGTTATTAAGTTTTTTGTTTCTGAGATGTCTTTTTCTCTTGATAATAAGTTTAGTTCAACAAAAGATAGATAAATGAGATTACTAGCAAATACAGGGGACTTATGAGTAACAAAGACCTTTATGAATCCTGTCACATCGTCTATTTCTACCTGAAAGATATCTTTAAATTCTTCATAACCCTCAAGATAAGTTGGCTTTCTAATTTTCCATTCACCCTTATCATAAGAACTTTTATCAAAAATAGATTTTTTTATGGTTCCATCGAAATAATTAAAGGCTAGGAGATTTGGTAAAATCTCATTATCTTTTTCAATTAATCTTTTGAAAAATGCTCTTGATAATAAAGTTTCTTTTACAAAAGATACTTTGCTATCTTGCTGTCCAACAGAAATACCTGCTAGTGATGCAATGCTCGATATTCCAGAGGTAGCAGAGTTATTATTAGTTTCTATTGAAATTTGAAAAGTTGATGAAGACTTATAATAGTTATCTAAAGTTAAAGAATATATAACTGCAAGGATCGAAAAAGTTAAGGTTATGAGAAATAGTTGGAATCTTTTCCCTATTAAAATTTGAAATATTTCTACAATATCGATGTTGAAATCTTTTCTGCTTTCTAAATTATCTTGCATGATATTCAATTGGTACCCGGGGCCGGACTTGAACCGGCACGAAGTTGCCTTCGAGGGATTTTAAGTCCCTTGTGTCTACCAATTCCACCACCCGGGCAATTATTTGTTCTCAAACTCATAATTTACATTCTGATCAATTTCTCTTTGATCTAAACTTTCATATTTATTTCTGATTGAATTATTAATTTGTATGACACTGTTGAGGAGAATGAAATCAGCACCTAATGAGTTTGAATAATTTAACATAGCGGCAGTATCTTTTGTGAAACAAGCTCCCCCAAAACCTTTTTTACCATCATGACCTGGAACCATCATATGTGATGCTCCAATTCTTTCATCCATAGAAATATAACTAATAAAATTTTCCCATCTTTCAGTAGTTTTTGACTTCTCAAAGATTTCATTGATATGGTTAAAAAAGATTACCTTAGAAGCTAAGAAAGAATTGATAGTATATTTAATTAATGATGCCGATTCTATGTCAGTAAAAATATAATTATCAGTCAAACAATTAGAGTTTTTCTTATAAATTTTTTTTACTTTTTCGCATAGCAATTTCTCTCCACCAAGAATAACAAAAGGAGAGTTGATAAAATCTTCCTCAGCAAATTTTTCTCTCAAAAATTCCGGGTTATAGATTAAGTTATTGAAATCCTCTGATATTTTTTTAAGTTTATCAGGAAGAATAGTGCTCTTTAAAACCAAAGGAATATCAAGGAATTTATCTCCAAATTTTTTAAAAATATCCTCAACTATTGAGGAATCTTGACTTCCATCACTATTCATAGGGGTGGGAACACAAACAAAAATGATTTCTGGTTTAAATTTCACTAAATCATTGATGTTCGTACCATATATTGGATCCACAACTAATTTTTTTACTTCCTTATCAAAACCTTTATCCATAGCTTTCCCGACAAAACCATGTCCTACGATACCAAGCCTTAAGCTACTCATTAAAACTATAATAATTACAAAACCATTTTAAAAAAATTTCCATTCCATCCTCAAAAGAGACTTTTGGAGAAAACCCAAGAATTTTTTTTGACTTTGATATATCTGCAAAAGTATGCATCACCTCTCCTTGGGATTCCTCGAAATTTATAGTTGCTTTTTTATTGAAAAAATTTTCTAAGAAATTTATCAAGTAATTAAGCTTTATAGGATTACTATTTCCAAGATTGAAGATTTCATGAGCATTTATATCTAATCCAATAGCATTAAGTATTCCATCGCAAATATCGTCTATAAAAGTCATATCTCTGCTCATAAGACCACGATTATATACTGTAATGGGATGTCCTCTCCTTATAGATTCACTAAATTTATAGTAAGCCATATCAGGTCTCCCAAAAGGGCCGTAAACGCTGAAAAACCTTAGGCCATAGCTTTTAAACTTAAATTCGCTGTAAAAAAAATCTGCTATGTCTTCATTTACTTTTTTAGTAATTCCGTAAAGTGAAAGAGGTGAGACTTTTTTTATTGATTCTCTGTACGGAATATTTATTTCAGCTCCATAAACTGAACTACTGGAAGCATAAATAAATTTTGAGGAAAAATCTTTTGATAGTCCTATCACATTCAAAAATCCGACTATATTTGAATCATAATATGCAGATGGATTTTTAGCAGAATATCTGACACCGGCTTGTGCTGCTAGATTTATGACAATATCAAATTTATAAGCTTGAAATATTTTTTTTAAATTATCTTTATCTTCAAGATTAATTTTATAAAACTTAAAATTTTCATTTTCTTTTAAACTTTTAAGTCTATTTTCTTTCAAGAGGATATCGTAGTAACTATTCATATTATCAATACCAATAACTTGAAAATCTTCTCTCAAGAGCTTTTGAGTGATGTGAAATCCTATAAAACCGCAAGATCCTGTAACTAAGACTTTTTTAATAATGAATCTCCATTTATGGATTATAAATTTGGAGGCTGAGGTCGGAATCGAACCGGCGTACACGGATTTGCAGTCCGCTGCATAACCACTCTGCCACTCAGCCAATTAATTTGAAAATGATTGTATAGCATTAGCTATATATTCTGTATCTTTAATATTCAGATGAGGACCAATGGGTAGACTCAAGATCTCATTACATGCTATTTCAGAGTTTTTAGAATGAACTTTACTTATCGATTTGATGTTACTGAATGCCTTCATTTTACTTAAAGGCTTAGGATAATAAATTCCACAATTAATGCCTTTCTTTTCTAAAAAAGTCATTAATGATTTCCTCTTTTTAGATAAAATTGGAAATTGATGAAATACAGAGAATTGATCTGGTGTTAATTTAAGTGTTTCAATATTTGATGATTGAATCGCTTTCACTAAAAATGATGCTTGTTTAATTCTTAATTTGTTATGTTTTTCTAAATTTTGAATTTTAAAATTTAGCACCGAGGCTTGAATGGAATCCAGTCTTGAATTTCTTCCTGGAAGAAGGTGATCGTATGTAGCAACTCTGCCGTGATTAGCTATTTTTTGAGCTTTTTCATAAAGGCTTTTTGTATTTGTCACTATCGCCCCAGAATCTCCAAATGCACCTAAATTTTTTGTAGGGTAAAAGCTAAATGTTCCAATATCTCCATAATTGCCAACAATTTTTCCTTTAAATTTTGCACCGTGAGCCTGGGAGCAGTCTTCAATTATTTTGATACCATGCTTGTCAGTAATTTTTTTTATTTCAAGCATATTGCAGGGGTTTCCAAATAAATGAACAACTATCAAAGCACTGGTCTTTTTATTTATTAGCTTTTGGAGAGACTCTATTGAAATTGTGAAATCATCAAGATTTATATCTGCCAAGACTAATTTATATCCTCCTCTTACTACAGCCTCCGCGGGAGATAAAAAAGTAAAATTTGGAACTATCACTTCAGAGTTTTTTGGAATATCTAAACTTTCTAGAGCAATTTCTAAAGCATCTGTTCCATTTGCTACCCCAAGACAATATTTACTTTCATTGAATTTGGAAAAGTTATTTTGGAACTTTTTAACTTCTTCTCCACCAATAAAATTTTTATCCTTTATTAATCTGGAAATATTACTAATTGTTTTATCTAAGTCTATTTTCTTTAGACTCAGGTCTATGAAGGGAATATTTCTAACTTTTTTCATATGAATAATTTAGGAGTGAAAGCCAAGATAAAGCAGCTGCAATTACTACTACAACCTCAACAATTGAGGAGAATTCAGTATCCAGAAAAATCATGGCGACTCCAATAGAGAAAATTTGGAAAAAAGTTTTAAGCTTTCCTAGAAAATTTACTTTAGCTTTGTTCTTCTTATTTGTTTCCAATAAATATTGCCGAATAGTCCCTATAGAAATTTCTCTAGCGATAATTAATATTGTCATCAACAAATATATAAGATTATCAAAATGAAAAGAGATGAAAATTAATAAACTACTAACAAAAATTTTATCTGCTAAAAGATCTAAATTTGCCCCTAGTATAGACTCTTGTCTTAAGTATCTAGCTATATATCCATCTAAGAAATCAGTAAAACTAGCTATCAAAAACAATAAAAAAGCTAAGTAAATATTATTAATCATCATGCAAAAGATAATAGGTAAAATAAGAAATATCCTTGATAAAGATATTAAATTTGAGATCATGAAAATTCTTTAAGAATTATGGAACAGATTTTATGACCAACAATATCCGCACTCCCACCATTATCAGAAAAAATTAGTTTTCCACCTTGATTTATAGCCTTTATAGACAAGTGTATTAAAGTTTGAACAGCTTCAATTAAATGATCCTGATTTTTTTTAATTACTTTTAATCTCTTTAAAAAAGTGTTTTCTTTCATTGTTCATTAAAATGATCGTAGATTAATTTAGCTCTCATCGATCCAATGCCTTGGATAGATTTTATCTGATCTATGCTTGCTTTCCTAAGGGATTCTATGCCGCCAAAATGTCTTAAAAGAACTTTTTTATTTTTACTTCCAATGCCTTTAATCTCATCTAGGGTTGAATGAGTAATATTTTTTCTCCTCTTTTTACTCCTGGATAAAGCAAATCTGTGAGATTCATCTCTTACAAATTGAAGAAGACGTTTGCCTTCATTTTCAAGGTCCATCCTTAAAATTTTTCCTTCATGAAAATAAAGGATATCATCATATTTAGAATTTCTATCTGGACCTTTGACTAAAGAAAGTATTTTGGTACTGCAATCTTCATACTTTTCAACTTCCTTGATTGCTGAAGAAAGTTGTCCCTTACCGCCATCAATCACAATGAGGTCAGGAAAATTATTTCCATCTTTTTGTAGTCTTTTGAGTCTCCTTGATAAAACCTCTTTCATTGCAAGGTAATCATCATTTTTATTAATTTTTATATTAAAAGTTCTATACTGTTTTTTTTGAGGTCCCTCTCTATCGAATACCACGCATGAAGCAGTAACATTGTCACCTGATAAATGACTAACATCAAATCCTTCTATCCTGTTTATTTTCGAGCAAGTTTTATCTTCAATGAAAGAAAGTCCTTCAGTAATCCATGGGTAGTTAAATTGGCGTTGAAGTCCATCATTAGATTGTAATGAAGCCAACTCGAAAATTTTTTTATTTTTAGAATTTTTTTTCTCTAAATTTATTTTTTTGTCTTTAAGCTGCGAAATTAAATTACTAAACTTAAAATCTGACAACAACGTTAAATTTTCTAAGTTTTTTTCTATCAAAATCTTTGAAAGAAAGCTTTCCATAAGTTCGTCTTCTGAAACATACTTATCTTTTTTTGAAAAATAGTTCTCTGTGTTTGAAAGCCAACCATCCTTTATTTCTAAAATAGAAATACAATTAACATATTCATTCGATTTCTTGGTTATCGCAACAGCATTATCGTATATGGTAAATACGGATTGATCTTTTTGGATATCCCTATAGGCTTTAATCTTATCTCTATAAAGGGCTGCTCGTTCAAACTCTTTTATAGATGAGTATTCGTCCATTTTTGAGTAGAGGATATTGAGAAAGGATTTATCTTTTCCTTCAATAAATTTGATAGCTGCATCTACTTCTTCAAGATAGTTTTTTTGTGATATTTTTTCCACGCATGGTGCTGAACATTTACCAATTTGATGCTGAATACATGGTCTTGTACGGTTTTGGAAAACCATATCCGAACAATTTCTCACGCCGAATAATGTTCTCGTCAGGTCAATTGATTGTCTTGCTGCAGTTACATTTGCATAAGGGCCAAGTTTTATACCTTTAAGTTTTTTATTTCTCGTTAAATAAATTCCAGGAAAATCATGACCAGAAGAGAAATAAATAGCAGGAAACGATTTATCATCTCTAAATTGAACGTTAAAAGGTGGCTTAAGTTTTCTAATTAAATTTTGCTCTAATAGCAAAGCATCACTTTCAGTTTTTGTAATGAATATTTCAAGAAATTTAATCTTGTCAATTAGTTCATTTTTTTTCCTATCTTTAGATAAAGAAAGATATGACTTTAATCTGTTTGATAGACTCTTTGCTTTGCCAATGTAAAGAATTTTATTATTTTCATCATAAAATTTATAAACTCCTGGAAGTTTTGGTAATTCTTTTTCTTTAGAGAAAATTTCTTTTGTTTTAGTGTACTGATATTGCTTTGCCATCTGGTCTTCTTAAGTCAGCGAAACCTTCGTATCTATCCTCATGAAAAAGTATAGAATGTGTTTCACCAATTCTTTCCCTATAAATAATATCAAATCCTAATTCGTCAATATTTTCTAAGTATTTTTCATTCTCGATAAATAAAATATCAGGCTTCCATTGGTGATGAATACGTTTAGCTTTAGATGCCTCATCAATTTCCATATCAAAAATTAAAACATTTAATAAAAGCTGAAGAACAGTAGATATAATAGTAGATCCTCCAGGGGAGCCAGTAATTAAAAAGGGTTTTCCTTCTTTAAAAACAATTGTTGGTGTCATAGATGAGAGCGGTGCTTTCTTAGATTCAACCTTATTTGCATTTGAACCTACTAGCCCAAAAAAATTTGGAAAACCTGGCTTGATAGAAAAATCATCCATCTCATTATTCATTAGGATTCCGGTTCCTTTTGCAATTATTCCAGAGCCATAAGCTGTATTTAATGTATAGGTATTTGAGACAGCATTTCCGTTTGAATCTATTATTGAAAAATGAGTTGTTTCATCACTTTCCGTAAAATATTCTCCTGGAGAATCAATAGAAATTTTACTTTGAGAGCTTTTAATTATTGATGCTAGAGTTTTTGCATACTTTTTAGAAGTTATCTTGCTTATATCAAAATTATTGAAATCTGCATCTCCTAAAAATTCTGACCTATCCGCAAATGAAAACCTCATTGCCTCAGTTAGAAGTCTATTATAATCAAGTGAGTCGTGGTCGTAAGAAGTTAAGTCAAAATTTTCTAGAATGTTTAGTGATTGAGATAGAACAATACCTCCTGAACTTGGGAGTGACATTGAACATATATCATAGTTTTTGAAAGTTGAACAAAGAGGAGACTTAAATGTGGACTTATAATTCAAAAAATCATTTTGTGTAAAAATACCACCATTTTTTTTAAAATAATTAATAATTTTTTTTGCTGTCTCGCCAGAATAAAACTCATCTCTTCCAAACTTAGATATTCTTTTTAAAGTTTTTGCTAAGTCCTTTTGCTTAAAAAGATCACCTCTTTTCCACATATCTTTTTTTACAAAAATTTTTTTTGTTTCAGGATTTTTTGAGAATTTTTCTCTATTTTTATTAAAGTAACTTGCTTGAAATTTTGATAATCTAAATCCTCTTTCAGCAAGATTGACTGCGGGTGAGATCAATTTACTAATGGGGACTGATCCATATTTTTTATGTATCTTATACATACCATCTATTGTTCCAGGAATTCCAGAAGCCAAGAAGGATGTTGTACTTAAACCTTTTATGACATTACCGTTTTCATCGAGAAACATATCTTCTTTAGCTTTAATTGGGGCTCTTTCTCTATAGTCTATGGATTCAATACTTTTCTTTTTTGCATCGTAAAGTAAGGCAAAACCTCCGCCGCCAATATTGCCTGCTGAAGGATTTACAACTGCTAAAGCGAAAGCTACGGATATAGCTGCATCAAAAGCATTTCCGCCATCTAGAAGAATTTTTGAACCAACTTCTGTTGCTAAATGATGTCTTGTGACAACAACCGCATTATGTTTTGAAACAGTTAAGCTTGAAAAGCCGATTAAAGAAACAAGAAAAAGAAAAATTAATAAATTTCCCTTAGATAAAGTAAGAATCAATTTCATTAATTACTTTGAGAGGATTAGATGATGAAATTATTTCTCTCGCCACTACCAAGTAGTCTGCGCCCATATTAATGGCATCCTGAATAGTTGAAGTTCTTTTTTGGCCTCCGCTCTCTGCTTTAACTCTTATTCCTGGACAAACAGTTATAAAAGAATCCATTTCTTCCTTTTTTAAATAAGCAAGATCATTGGGAGAGCAAACGATTCCATCTATGCCTCCTTTTTTTCCTAAATTAAAGAGAGAGATAATTTGATCCCTTAGATCGTTGCTAACACCAATATCGAATAAATCTTTTTGATCAAGGCTTGTTAAAACAGTAACTCCTATTAAAAGAATTTCAGATGAAATTGAGTTCTTTGCTTTGACAGCGGACTCAATCATATCCTGCCCTCCTGAAAGATGAATATTCGTCATCCATACATTCTGTTTACAAGCTTCTAAGATAGCTTTCTCAACTGTATTTGGAGTATCGTGAAATTTTAAATCTAAAAAAATATCAAAGCCTTGCTTTTTTAGATCTTCTAATATTTCAGGCCCGCATGCTGTAAAGAGTTGATTTCCAACCTTTACTTTGTAATTTTTGGGATTAAGAAATTTAGTTATTTCAAAGGCACTTTGCGAATTATCAAAATCTAATCCGACTATTATTTGCCCCTGCTTGATAAATTTTTCCATTTAAAAAACTTTAAAATTATATCAGTTATGGGATCTATTTATTTATTCTATTTTTAATCAGTTTTGAAGGTCTAAAGTAAATTAAAGATCTACTATCTAATTCTATTGCTTCTCCTGATTTTGGATTTCTCCCTCTAATTGGATTTCTCTGTCTGACTGAAAATGCCCCAAAACC
>JAOIOC010000010.1 GCA_028140145.1 SAR86 cluster bacterium
AGCTTCTGCAGATGAACTAAACGGATCTTCATTCATTTTTGAGCTCTTTAACTAGTTGATCATATTCAAGAGTGAGTTGATCCTCATCCTCTTTTAATTTTTTTAGTGAAAAGTTTTTTGACCTCACTTCTTCCGGGCCGATTATAACCGCAAAATCAATATTATTCTTGTCAGCTTTTTTCAGCTGATTTTTTAGTGAAGATTGGTAACCAGAGAACAAAACTCTTAAATCTTTATCATCTTTTCTTAACTTTTGTGAGAGCTGAAGCCCATCTAAAACATAGCTTTCATCTGTAAGTATTATTTGAAGAGACGATGAAGAAGTTGATTCGTTTGCTTTAGTAATCAAAGCAAGTCTATCCAGACCAATCGAGAAACCAGCAGCCGGACAATCTCTTCCACCAAGTTGTTTAGATAATCTGTCATACCTTCCCCCTCCGCAAAAAGTGTTTTGACTTCCTAGATCTGGAGATGTCCATTCAAAAACGAGGTCGTTGTAGTAATCCAGACCTCTGACTAATTTCTCGTCTTCTTTGTAAGATATTCCTAAATCATTAAGGCCTTCTTTGATCAACTCATAATTATCAGCTGATTTTTGACTTAAAAATGAGGATATTTTGGGCGCATTTTTAATCACTTTTTGAGTTTCTTCATTTTTAGAATCTAAGATTCTCAGAGGATTAGTTTCAAGTCTTTTTAAGCTATCCTCATCAAGAGCTTCAGAGAAATCACTTAAATACTTCTTTAAGTCTGAAGCATATTTTTTTTGGGATTCCTCATCACCGAGAGAGTTGATTTTTAGTGAAACATTGCTCATTCCAAATCTTTGGAAAATTTCATTTGCCATCATCAGCAACTCAAGGTCTGCCTCAAACCCTCTGACGCCATATGTTTCTGCGCTTACTTGAAAAAATTGCCTTGACCGACCCTTTTGAGGTCGTTCATATCTAAACATTGGACCCGCGTAAGACAACTTAATTGGACCTAAATCAAGCAAACCTGAATCAATGGCAAACCTCAGGCAACCTGCTGTACCCTCTGGTCTAAGAACTAAATCCTCACCCTTCCTGTCTTGAAAGGTAAACATTTCCTTATTGACTATGTCTGTTTCTTCTCCAACAGATCTGATAAAAAGTTCTTTCTTCTCTACTATTGAAGTTTCAATCTCTTTAAAAAAATAACTATTAAAAATGGTTTTTATTTCATTTAGTAGATTTGATTTATGCTCAAACTCACTCGGATCCAGATCATTAAAACCTCTGGGCTTTGTTACTTTCGACATAATCTAACCTTTAGCAATTATTTTTTTATTCGCAATCTCAATAGATTTTACTTTATCTCTGATTTGTTTTTCCAAATGCTCTACGAGATTTTCATTACCTATTTTATGATCAGGCTCTCCATCAATGTAAATCAAATTATTTGGATCTGCCCCAGTTATACCGACATGAGCTGCTTTAGATTCCCCGGGTCCATTCACATAACAACCAATTACAGCAACATCAATATTTTCCCTTATATCCTCTAACCTTGCTTCTAATTGATTCATAGTTTCAATTACATTGAAATTTTGTCTTGAACAGCTTGGGCAAGCTATAAAATTTATTCCCTTTGATCTCAGTTTTAAGCTTTTTAATAAATCAAAACCTACTTTTATTTCGTCAACGGGATCAGATGCAAGTGACACCCTGATTGTATCCCCTATTCCATCCATTAATAATGCACCCATAGCTATGGATGATTTAACTGTGCCAGATCTGAACCCACCTGCTTCTGTGAGACCAAGATGTAATGGTTGTTTTATCATTTCTGCAATAATCCTATAGCTTTCTACCATCATGCCAACATCAGATGCCTTGATGCTGAGCTTAAAATTTTGAAAATTAAGAGATTCCAATATATCCACGTGATTCATGGCTGATTCGACCAAGGCTTCAGGTGTGGGCTCACCATATTTTTTTTGTAGTTTTTTCTCTAAAGAACCAGCATTGACGCCAACTCTAATTGGAATATCTTTATCTTCCGCACATTTAACTACCTCTTTAACTCTATCGATGTTGCCAATATTGCCAGGATTAATTCTTAAGCAATCGGCTCCGTTTATAGCAGCCAGAATACCCATCTTATAATCAAAGTGTATATCTGCGATGAGAGGAACATTGGAATCTTTTTTTATCAACTTGAAAGCCGTTGCTGCTTCTTCATTTGGTACAGAAATTCTGACTAAATCTGCTCCAGCATCTTCAAGCTGTTTTACTTGATTTAATGTCGCTTGGACATCCTCTGTTTTAGTGTTCGTCATGCTTTGAACACTAATTGGGGCATCGCCACCAATTTCTACATTGCCAACTTTAATTTTTAGAGAATTTCGTCTTTTAATCTTTAAAAAGTTCAACAACTACTCCGTTCTCAAATAGAAAGTGAGCATAATCGGTGTATTGACTCACAGTTTCTGAAAAATCTATATTTTTTCCGTTCAAGTATATCTTCACAGACGGAGAGTGTCCTATTTTAAATTTGAAAGGACCATAACCAGTTACTTCATAAAGACCTGTTTGAAGAAGTTCAAACAAAAGAATTTGCTCATTATCAATAATTTCTACCCAACTTTCGCCTTGGACTATTATTTCAATTTCACTGACATTATCATCTGAGAGAATTTTCTTATCATCTCCCTCAAAGTCAATATCAATGGTTGGAACATCTGGATCTTGATCAAACGCTATTTGGTCTTCAAGAATATGATTTGGAATGTTTACGTCTTGCTCTATAGCGCTTTCAGAAACTAACTCGTCATTAATAATTTCTTGATCGTCTGAAATATTTTCAATGGAACTGACATCTTTTTTTTGATCATTGCCTCCGAATAGTAAGTAGGAAAGAATTATCAAAGAAAAAATAATAATTGAAAGAATAGTAATCTTTCTTTCTAGTAACTTAGATACAAAATTAGATAAAAAGTTCTCCGATGATTCTTGATCTTCATCTTCATTAGAAATATTTTTTTCCTTCAGAAAATTTTCATATTTTTCAAGAATTATTGAAGGCTCTAGATCGAAAAATGCACAATATTTCTTGATTTGTGATTTTGCAAAAATAGGTGCTGGCAATTCATCAAAATTTAATTCCTCTATGGCTAAAAGAAATTTATCTGGAATATTTAATTTAGTAGAAATCTCATGTAGTGAAATTCCTTTTTCTGCTCGGAATTTTGCTAGGTCGGAATCCAAAGTTCTCTCTAGAAAAGATCATGCATGATAGCAATCTCTCTTTCAGCTGACTGCAAAGAATCAGAACCATGCACGGCGTTCTCTCCTAAAGAAGTGGCAAATGATTTTCTTAGTGTTCCTTCATCTGCTTCAGCTGGGTTAGTTGCTCCCATCAATTCTCTGTACTTAGAAACAACGTCATCTCCTTCTAAAACTTGAATAACACAATCACCGGATGTCATAAAATCAACAAGCTCTCCATAAAAGGGTCTTTCAGAATGTTCTGCATAAAATTTTTCTGCTATTTCTCTATCTAAAGTAAGGCGTTTAGATTTAGTAATTTTTATTCCCGATTTTTTTATCTTTTCATTTATATCTTCAATGAAGCCATTCTTTACTGCGTCGGGTTTAATTATGCACAAAGTATTTTCCATATTTCCTCCTTAAGAATTAGTCTTTTTCATCAATCCAAGTTGCCTGAATTGCCTCTAATATCTTTTCATTTGATCTATCTGGATCATCGGCAAAACCGTCCAAATCTATGACCAATTTTCTTAAATCAACAAACAAAATTTTTTCTGGATCAGTCTCGGGGTGCTTTTCAATAAGTTCATCGACGATTTCATAAATATCTGTCCAAAGCATTTTGTCAAAGACTAGAAACTATTTAAGCTCCGCAAATGGTTTATTAGAGAATGTAAAGCTCTCGCCGCATCCACACTCATTTTCAACATTGGGATTTTTAAAGACTAAATTATGATTTACACCTTCTTGAATAAAATCCAATTTTGTACCTTTAAGAAAAATCAAACTTGTGTCTTTGATGTAAACGTCAACACCAGAGAAATTTCCATGGTAATCATTTGGATCTTCATCTTTTACGTAATCTAGATTGTAAGCATATCCAGAGCATCCAGAGTCTTTTAAAGATATTCTGATTCCATTTGAGCCTGGATTGGACTTCATCATCTCAACAAGATGATTTGCTGCGGAACTAGAGACACTGAAGTCATCCTTACTAAGAGACTTCTTATCTTCTGCGTCCAAATTTTGCTTATTTGGATGTAATTCTGAAACCATGTTTATAGTATATCGTGGAAACTGGATTGTAATATCATTTGAGAGATTTCTTAATTGGCAACTCAGTCTAGACCTTTGCTCAAGACCCCATGCCTTATCGAGCATATCTTCCTCATCATCGGATGATTCTTCCAAAGTATCGAATCCCTCAGTAACAATTACGTGACAAGTAGTGCATGCACATGACATTTCGCAAGCATGCTCTACTAAAATATTATTATCGAGTAAATTTTCGCAGACTGACTTAGAAGGTTCAGCTTCTACAACTGCTCCTTCAGGACATATCTCTGCATGTGGCAAAATAGTTATCTTGGGCATTAGTCATTATTTCTTAAACTCTTAAAGTCATCTATTGCACGATGAATTGCTTCTTCTGCAAGCACACTACAGTGAATTTTAATTGCGGGTAATTCTAAAATATCGACAATTTCCTGGTTAGAAATCGCTTGAGCTTCTTCCAAAGTTTTGCCCTTAAGCATGTCAATTAATTGTCCGCTTGATGCAATAGCTGAACCACAACCGTATGTTTTGAACCTGGCATCAACTATTCTGTTTTCGCCATCAATGTTCTGACATTTTATTTGAAGTTTCATCACATCTCCGCAGGCTGGAGCACCAACTATTCCAGTACCAACTCGATGGAAATCTTCATCGCCAGGCTTCCATCTACCAACGCTGGCCTTTTCAGGATTGTTTAAAGTTTCTTCAAACTTATCTACTACTTTTTGTGAATATGCCATTTTTATCCTCTTTAGCTATTAAGCCCACTCTATTTTATCTAAATCTACTCCATCTTGATACATTTCCCAAAGAGGAGAGATTTCTCTCAATCTTTCCACTGAGGACTTAACAAGCAAAGCAGTTTCCTTTACATCTTGTTCAGTAGTATATCTACCAAAAGAAAATCTAATAGAGCTATGGGCAAGCTCATCTTTCCTTCCAAGCGCTCTGAGAACATACGAGGGTTCTAGGCTCGCTGAAGTACATGCAGACCCAGAGGAGACAGCAATTGATTTAAGAGCCATTATGAGAGATTCTCCCTCAACGAAATTAAAAGATATATTCAATATGCCAGGGAATTTGTTTTTTGAATCTCCATTGACATAAATTTCCTCAATATCTTTGACTTCTTCCCAGAAAATTCTTTTAAGATTTTCTAGCTTTTCAAAGTCATCATCCATTTGTTGATGTGCAATTCTTGCTGCCTCCCCTAAACCAACTATCTGATGTGTAGCCAAAGTACCGGATCTAAAACCTCTCTCGTGTCCACCTCCATGAAATAATGGTTCTAATCTAACTCTGGGTTTTCTTCGAACAAATAATGCGCCTACGCCCTTGGGGCCATAGAATTTATGAGCTGAAATAGATAATAGATCAATTTTATTTGAAGACATATTAATGGGGATTTTCCCAATACTTTGGGCTGCATCAACATGGAAAATTATTCCCTTACTTCTCGTTAATTCTCCTATTGAATCTATGTCAGTAATTGTTCCTAACTCGTTATTCATGTGCATCAGTGACACTAAAATTGTTTTTTCATTAATTGCTTGGGAAACTTGCTCAACAGTAATTTCACCTGATGAATTTGGTTCCAAGTAAGTGACTTCAAAACCTTCATCCTCGAGCTGTCTAAAGGGATCAAGAACTGCTTTATGCTCTATTTTTGAAGTAACAAGATGATTACCTTTATTTTTGTAAAATCTTGCTGAGCCTTTAATTGCTAAATTATCAGATTCAGTTGCTCCAGATGTCCAGATTATTTCCCTAGGATCACAACCTATTAAAGTTGCAAGATTGTTTCTGGCCTCTTCAACTGCTTCATCGGCCTTCCAACCAAAGGAATGGGATCTCGAAGCAGGATTCCCAAAATTCCCATCGAAAGACATAAAATCAGTCATTTTTTTAACCACGCCTTCTTCAACAGGAGTTGTTGATGCATAATCTAAATAAATTTGTTTCAAAATTACCTACCAATTAATTTGTGTGTATTCTATGCTCATTCAGGTACAGAGTAAAGAAAAAAGGTACATTTATAGAATGCTTTATAACTTTTAATTATAATGAAACTGGAAAATAGATCAAATACAGTGTTTTTGGGCTTCTTAAAAGATCTTTAAATCAACATATGTACCTTTAAAAAAAAATAAGGTACACTCTGTTTGAATAAAAAATGATTATAGGTACAGAATCATGAGCAAAAACAAGTATCTTTACAAAAGACACAATACTTGGTGGGTAAAACTTTCAGTTCCAAAAACTCTTAGAGATAAGTTAGGCTATGACCTGAGGCAAACCACTGGAACTTCAAATCTAGACGAAGCAATAATAAAGAGAGATCAAATTGTTCAAGAGTTTCGAGACATTATCAATACAGAAAAAAACCTACTAGAGAAATCTAGTTTATACAATGAAGTTTCTAATAACTCAGATGTCCCTGTTAGCGAACATATGCCCAAAACAGATATATCTGATCCTCAGTATTTTCATAAAGTTGTTGACTGTCAGTGGGCCTGCCCTGCCCATACTAATGTTCCTGAGTACATAAGATTAATTGCTCAAAAGAAATATACTGATGCATACATGCTAAATTGGAAATCAAATGTTTTTCCAGGGATTCTTGGAAGAACCTGTGACAGGCCTTGCGAACCAGCATGTAGGAGATCTAGAACACATGAAGAGCCTGTTGCAATTTGCAGATTAAAAAGAGTGGCTGCAGATAATAAAGAAGACTTTGATGCTCTTCTTCCTGAAATTCCCTCTGAAAAAAATGGAAAACAAATTGCCTTGATAGGAGGAGGTCCTGCTTCTTTAACAGTAGCACGAGATCTATTACCTCTAGGTTATGAGGTAACAGTTTTTGAAAAGGATCCTAAACCTGGCGGGTTGATGAGAACCAACATTCCATCTTTTAGATTGCCCGAAGAAGTTTTAGATGAGGAAGTTTATAGAGTTATCAAAATGGGTGCGAAATTTGTTAACAATACTGAGATAAAAAGTATGAAGTCTCTAGTAGACGATGAAAAATTTGATGCTATTTTTGTGGGAACAGGCGCACCCAAAGGAAAAAATCTAAATATTCCAGGGAGAGATGAAGCATCAGAAAATATTCATATTGGTATCGATTGGCTCACTAGTATTGCTTTTGAACACATATCTTCCATTGGAAAAAAAGTTGTTGTTATTGGTGGTGGAAATACTGCAATGGATTGCTGTAGAACAGCCATTAGGTTAGGAGCGGAAGATGTGAAAGTTACTGTAAGAAGTCCTTTCGAAGAAATGAAAGCTTCAGATTGGGAGATTGAAGAAGCTATAGATGAAGGAATCCCTATTCTTGAAAACACATCTCCAAAAGAATTTGTCGTTGATGATAATGGAAAACTAAAAGGAGTTAAGTTTGAAAAGGTAGCGCCCCAATATTCTGATGATGGAAAAAGAAAGATGGTTCCTACAGGCGAGGAAATAGTTATTGAGTGTGATGATGTTTTATTAGCAATTGGACAAGATAATGCCTTTGATTGGATTGAAAGAGATATTGGAATGGAATTTGGTGAATGGGATATGCCCGTTGTTGATAAAACTACAATGCAATCAACTTTACCAAAGGTCTTTTTTGGTGGTGATGCAGCATGGGGGCCCGAAAATATTATTTGGGCAGTAGCTCATGGCCATCAAGCTGCTATATCAATTGATAACTATTGTAACGGAGTTGATCTTCTTGATAGACCTGATCCTCTAACAAATCTTGTAAGTCAGAAAATGGGGGTACATGAATGGGCTTATGATAATGATATCTCTCAAGAGGATAGAAACATTGTTCCTCATGCCGATCATTCCGAAGCACTGAAGAGTTTAAAAGTGGAAGTTGAACTAGGGTACGACGAACAACTTGCACTAGATGAAGCTCAAAGATGCCTTAACTGTGACATGCAAACAGTGTTTAAAGAAGATCTCTGCATTGAGTGCGATGCTTGTGTTGATATCTGCCCTACTGATTGTATTAACTTTACTGATAATGGAACTGAGGAGTTTGTGAGAGGAAGTCTTAGAATACCGGCGGTAAATTTAGATCAGAGTTTATATGTTTCAGACAAACTCAAAACTGGCAGGGTCATGGTTAAGGACGAAGATGTTTGTGTTCACTGTGGGCTCTGTGCAGAAAGATGTCCTACTGGAGCATGGGATATTCAAAAGTTTTCTTACACTGAAGCTCAAACGTTGAATTCGAAAGATAAGAAAAAATATAAGGAAGTTGCATAGTGGAAAAACTTCAAACTTTTGATTCCTTAGTTTCTAAGAATGACTTTGTAATTAAGTTTGCAAATGTGAATGGCTCTGGTTCAGCGAGTGCTAACCAAATGTTTGCTAAAGCAGTTTTCAGAATGGGCATTCCTGTAAGTCCAAAAAATATTTTTCCTTCAAACATTCAAGGCTTACCGACTTGGTTTGAAATTAGAATTAATAAAAATGGGTATCTTGGGAGTAAAGGAAGTGTTGACCTCTCAGTTGCAATGAATCCTCAAAGCTACAATCAAGATGTTGAAGAGCTCAACTCCGGTGGATATCTTTTATATGATTCTTCTTGGAAAAGAAACTTCTACAGGGATGATATTAACGTGATAGAAATTCCCCTCACTAGCCTCTGTGTTGAGTCTTTTACGAATGCAAAGCAAAGAGCCCTTTTCAAAAATATTGCCTATGTAGGTGCCTTGTCTGTTCTTCTAGATATGGAGTATGAAATTTTTGAAGAACTAATATCTGAGCAATTTGCATCTAAAAAGAACTTAATAGAGCCAAATCTAAAAGCCCTTAATATTGGAAGGGACTATGTTTTGAATAATTTGCCTTATCCAATTGGTTTAACGCTGGAAAGAATGGACAAGAATGATGGAAAAATTCTTATTAGTGGCAATGAAGCAGCTGGTTTGGGAGCTGTTTATGGAGGAGCAACTATTTGCGCTTGGTACCCTATAACACCTTCTACCTCATTAGCAGAAGGTTTTGAAAAATATGCCAAAAAATTTAGAGTTGATGAAAAAACTGGAAAAAACCTCTTTGCGAGCGTTCAAGCTGAGGATGAATTGTCTGCTATTGGTATGGCTATCGGGGCTAACTGGAATGGAGCTAGATCATTCACTGCGACCAGTGGCCCTGGAATTTCGTTGATGAGTGAATTTCTTGGTCTGGCATATTTTGCTGAAGTTCCTGTCGTAGTGTTTGATGTTCAAAGAGGAGGTCCATCCACTGGTATGCCAACAAAAACACAGCAATCAGATATCTTAGCTTGTGCTTATGCTTCTCATGGTGATACTAAACATGTAATGCTTCTTCCAGAAGATCCAAAAGAATGTTTTGAATTTTCTGCAATGGCCTTTGATTTAGCAGATAGGCTGCAAACTCCTGTTTTTGTTGTTACAGATCTTGATATGGGGATGAACGACTGGGTTGTCGATGAATTGGAGTGGGATGATTCCAGAAAGTTTGATCGAGGCAAGGTGTTGGACTTTGAGGCTTTGGAAAAAATGGAAGAAAAATTTGGAAGATATCATGATGTGGATGGTGATGGTATTTGTTACAGAACTTATCCAGGAGCTCATCCAAGCAAGGGGGCATATTTTACAAGAGGAACTTCCCATGATGAGTACGCTAGATATTCTGAGGATGGTGAGATAAATGCAACCAACCTAAGGAGGCTAGTCCAAAAATTCAAAACTGCCTCTGAGTTAGTCCCCGACCCTGAAATAATACTTTCAGATAAAAAAAATTGCTCCGGTGTTATTTATTACGGTAGTACGTCTGCAGCAATGATAGAAGCAAGAGATATGCTTAAAGAAGAAGGTATAGAGTTAGACCTGATGAGAGTGAAAGCCTTCCCTTTCAATTTAGATGTTTGGGATTTCATTGAAAAGCATGATTATGTTTATGTTGTAGAACAAAATAGAGATAGTCAGATGAGAACCTTGCTTATGGCTGAAGGTGGTATATCTGCAGAAAAGCTCAGATCTTTGGTTTGGTTTAATGGACAACCTATTGAAGCAAATTTTATAGCAAAGAAAATTAGAGAACGTGAACCAGAAAAGATATAGTCATGACTTATATAAAAAAACCAATAAATCATCATCCAAACTTAAAGAAAAATAAACTTGGCTTAACTAGAAGAGATTATGAAGGGGCTGTATCAAGCCTTTGTGCGGGATGCGGACATGATTCCATAAGTGCTGCGATTATTGATGCATGCTTTGAGTTGAATATAGAAGCATATAAGGTTGCAAAGCTATCAGGCATAGGATGCTCATCAAAAGCACCAGCATATTTTTTAAATGATTCTCACGGTTTTAATTCTGTCCATGGGAGAATGCCGTCAATTGCAACTGGGGCTAGCTGTGCAAATGATGACCTTTTATATATAGGAGTATCTGGAGATGGGGATAGCGCATCAATTGGTATGGGTCAGTTTGTTCATGCAATACGTAGACAAGTAGATATGACTTATATTGTTGAGAATAATGGAACTTACGGTCTGACAAAAGGTCAATTTTCTGCAACTAACGATAAAGACTCTCCCAATAAATATGGAGAAGAAAATCCCTTCCCGCCTGTTGATTTGGCTGCTTTGGCTATTCAACTAGGAGCAAGTTATGTTGCAAGAAGTTTTTCTGGTGACAGGGAACAACTAGTTCCATTAATAATGGGAGCTTTTCAACATAAAGGATTTGCTCTACTAGACATAATTAGTCCTTGTGTAACTTTTAATAATCATGATGCTTCAACAAAAAGTTATGATCACATCAGAGAACATAATGATGCTTTGGGTAAAGTAGATTTTGTTCCTTTAGGTAGAGAAATTACTGCAAACTATGAAGAGGGAGAGACTGTTGAGGTAAATTTACATGATGGATCAAAAATGTCTTTAGAAAAGTTAGACAGTAGTTATGATCCGACTGATGCTAATCTCGCGTTGAATACCGTCAGAGAGAAAAATGATGAGGGCAAAGTTGCAACAGGGCTTTTATATATCGACACCAAAGCTCCTGATCTATACGAGACTCTAAATGCCATCGACAAGCCTCTAAATATGCTTAACGAGAAAGAGCTCTGCCCAGGATCAGACAAACTGAAGACAATCAATGAGGGTTTAAATTAGTTTTCTAAACTAACTCCTATTCTTGAGGCTATTTCTTGGTAGGATTCAATTACGTCACCTAAGCCTTGTCGAAATCTATCTTTATCAAGCTTTTTTCTCGTCTCAGCATCCCAAACTCTGCAACCATCAGGAGTCATCTCATCGCCTAAGTACATTTTTCCATCTTGTCTCCCAAACTCGAGTTTGAAATCGACAAGCAATAACCCTCCATCTGCAAACATTTTTTTTAAAACGTCATTAACTTTGAAAGTTAATTCTCTCATTTCTTCTATATCTTCCTCAGTTCCCCAATTAAAGGAAATAATGTGAAATTCATTTACCATCGGATCACCTAGCTCATCATCTTTATAGAAAAATTCAAACGTTGGAGGATTTAGCTCCATGCCTTCTTCAAGCCCCAATCTTTTACATATGCTCCCCGCAGTAATATTCCTCACAACACATTCAATTGGAACCATTTCTAACTTCCTAACAAGGCTTTCATTTTCTGAGACCTCATCAATGAAATGAGTAGGTATGCCAGATTTTTCTATTTGTTGCATAACATGCGCATTAAATCTGTTATTTACAGTCCCTTTGCCAGCAAGTTTTTCGATTTTTTTTCCATCAAAAGCAGAAGTGTCATCTCTATACTCCATAATAAGCTGATCAGAATTTTCAGTGGTATATAAAGATTTTGCCTTGCCGCTCGATAAAAGTTCTATTTTTTTCATAATTAATATTTAAGATAGAGATTGATTAATTTCAGACAAAAGACTTTCAAGCTCATCATTCCATTCTTCTGAATCTAACATTATTTGAGTTAGATCTTCTGATGATGATCTTACAATAATTTTATACTCTTTAGGCTCACTTTTTCTAAGTCTTGCGAGGATTCCCTCTTCTTCAGGCAACCCATAATTAATCAAAACATAGCCCTCTTCTCTATTTAGATCTTTAACATTAATTGCTGCTTCTTTAAGAGCTCTGTTCAAAGCTGCCCAAGTTCTAGCAAAACCAATACTCAGCTTGATATATGATTTTCCATCATTTGTATTAATTACCTCAGACTTTCTGCCTTGATTTAAGTTTAAAGCAACCAAGGAAGTACCTTGAGAAACAGTAGCTGAAGAAAAATAATCCAACAACTTCCTTAAAAATTCATCTGCTTCAGAATTATCATTATCCAGAATAGCCCAATCATTTTCCTGTTTAACCAGCTCAGTAAAAAATAATTCGGTGCTGGCTTGTCTTATTCCATGCTCAACTTTAAATCGATACTTGACCTCTTTATCCTTTCTGTTGAAGATTTCTGTTTCAATGACTCCCTTATCTGGATCAGAAATCCTAATAGATAAATCATTTTCATTTTCAATATATTGATTAAGAATTGGCCATACAGAGCTTGGTAATGACTCAACATATAACCATCTAATTTGACCCAGTTTATGGAGTCTTATTTCATTATTGCTTCCTGAAGAAAAAAACTGTCTTGGTCTTTGAAGCTCATAACTTAATTTCTCTTTATCTATTTCGCCATTTATAGGATACAAATCTAAGAGAACTGTAATGTCCTCAATGACTTCAGACAAAGTATTATCTTCCTCTTCTAATAAATATGCATTTCTAGATTGCTTGGATGGATCAGAAACACAGCTAGCTAATATTAAAAGTAATACAAAAAATCTCATCTCAAATTAACTCAAGTTTTAATAATTCCTCTTGCAAGGATTGCTGATGCTCTTTAGAAAGGTTAGTTAGAGGCAATCTAATTCCAATATCTATCAAGCCCATTCTACTTAAAGCCCATTTTACAGGTATTGGATTAGATTCTAAAAAAAGCATTTCATTTAAATTAGAAATTTTATTTTCTATAGCCTTTGCCTCTGAAGATTTTTCAAGAGCAAAATCACATAACTTAGACATTAAATCAGGTACAACATTGGCAGTAACCGAAATATTTCCATGGCCTCCATTTAGAATAAAGTCTGTTGCCGTGGCATCGTCACCTGAGTATAGAAAAAAAGTTTCATCTCTAATTAATTTTTTGAGTTTTTCTAATCTTGATAGATCCCCTGTGGCTTCTTTGATTCCTGAAATGTTCTCATGAGGTGCTAGCCTGGCTATAGTTTCAGGCAATAAATCACAACTAGTTCTTCCTGGAACGTTATAAAGCACTTGGGGAAATTCAACTTGATCTGCTATCTGAGTGTAATGTTGGTATAGACCTTCTTGTGTTGGCTTGTTGTAATAAGGCGTAACAGATAAAGAAGCATCGGCACCAGCACTTTTAGCTGCCATGCTTAAGTATATTGCTTCCTTTGTACTATTAGCACCCGTTCCAGCAAAAATAAAAACCTTTTTATCTGCCTTTTTGACTATTCTTTCTATAACTGAAATATGTTCTGAAACTTCCAAAGTAGCAGATTCACCCGTTGTGCCTACTGCAATAATTCCTTTAGTTCCTGATTCAATATGAAAATCTACAAGTTTATCGAGAGCATCCAAATCAAGGTCTCCGTTTGCCTTCATAGGAGTCACAATTGCTACTATACTTCCGTTAACTAACATATTTCTTTTTGTAAAATTGAATTGTATATTATTGATTTGAATAAATTACTTTTTTTAAGAGGAAAAAATGGGAAAAATTATAGAAGGAAAAAAAATTCCAACTTTTAAGGCAGATGCTACAAATGATTCTGTTTTTGATCTAAAAAATAATAAAAAGAATTTGGTAATTTACTTTTATCCTAAAGATAATACTCCCGGATGCACGACTGAGGGAGAAAATTTTAGAGACCTTTACAAAAAGTTTAAAAATGTAAATGCAGAAATTTTCGGCGTCTCAAGAGAAAGCTTAAAGTCTCATGAAAATTTTAAAGAAAAATTTAAATTTCCTTTTGAACTAATCAGTGATCCTGAAGAAAAACTTTGTAAACTATTTGATGTTATCAAAGAAAAAAGTATGTACGGAAAAAAATATATGGGTATAGAAAGGAGTACTTTTTTAATCGATTCAAATAATAAGTTAATCAAGGAATGGAGGAAAGTTAAGGTTCCTGGACATGCGCAAGAGGTCTTAGAAACTCTTGAAGAATATTTAAAAAGTTAATTATTAACTGCAGGCCAAGACTTTATCACTGCTCTTATTGCAGTAGCTAATGGGACCGCCAATAAAACTCCCCAAAATCCCCAAATACCTCCAAAAATAAGTATTGCCAAAACAATTAAAACTGGATGGAGATTTACTTCTCTTCCAATCAAGAGCGGGAATAGAACATTCCCATCTAGAGCTTGAATGATCAGATAGGTAGCAAGGAAAATTAAATAATTCATATCCAAGCCCCATTGAAAATAGCCAACGATAGCAACAGGTATCGTTACAAAAATAGCACCAAATAATGGTATCAAAACCGATAACCCAACCAATATCCCGAGTAAAAGGGAGTAATTGGCACCGAGTATAGAGAATGCAGTTGTTGTAACAATCCCTACAATGATTAATTCAAGAACCTTGCCTCGAAGATATTTAAAAAGTTGAGAATCTAGTTCTATCCAGATTTTGGAGGCTGAACTTTTATCGCTAGGAAGAAAATAAGCAACGTACTCAAGCATTTGTTTCTTATCTTTTAAAAAGAAGAATACTAAAAAAGGAATTAGCACCAAATAAACAAGGGCGCTCATTGCCGCTGAAAACCCAGCATTTAGCTGTAAAAGGGTTTGCTCAAGAATATTAGGCAAGCTAGAGGTTACAGTTACGCTCAAGTTTTCGATTTGTTCTGAGGTAAAAAATTCTGGGTAATCATTGAAGAAATTCACAAGAATGTCTTCTAAGTTTTCTACGATTCTAGGTAATTCATTTACCAACCCAATTATTTGTCTTGAGAGTAAAGGAAAGATTAGAAACAATGAAAGATATAAACCGAAAAACAAAGTTATCGAAATTGTTAGACCAATCGGTCTTGAAAACCCTCTTCTTTCGGTAGCAGTGACTACACTGTTTAATAAATATGCAACAAGAGCACTTATAAATAACGGCGTAAGAATTGAACCAAAGAAAATCACTATAATTCCTATAAAAACTAATAAAATTGATAAAGAAATTTGATCTTCCGTATGAAAATATTTATCAATAAGGTTTTTAAAATATGAAGCCATAAACTTTTGAACTATTTTGTTTTCTAGTAATCAAAAGTAATTATACTGTTATTGTGATGAGATTTTTTTTATTTTTAACTCTAGTGGTTCTATCTTTCTCGAATGCACAGGACATTCAGGATGATTTGCCAGTTTTAGGAGATAGATCGTCCGCATCTGTGTCGTTATCTGGTGAATTTGAAATGGGGAGATTATGGCTATCTCTTTTCAGATCGCAAGCTAAAGAGCATTCCGATCCTCTTGTGAGGTCATACATTGAAGATTTGATATATAGGCTAGCAGAGAATTCACAAGTCAAAGACAGAAGATTTGAATTCATTATCATTGATGATAGGTCTATAAATGCCTTTGCAGCGGCTGGAGGAATAATAGGGATTAATACTGGTTTATTCTTTTACACAAATGATGAGTCCGAATTTTCGTCAGTTATGACTCACGAATTGGCTCATTTAAGCCAGAGACATTATGCAAGAAGTCAAAATAGAGGATCGTCTTTGGCAAATGCTCTAATGATTCTAGGAAGCATAGCTTTGGCGGCTGCATCTAATAATCCTCAGGCGATCATAACTGGACCAGCCTTGATGCAACAATTAAATACCAATTTCACCCGCTCTAATGAGCAAGAAGCAGATCGAATAGGCTTTAATAATCTTGTCAGGTCAGGTTTTGATCCCAAGGGACAAGGAAGGATGTTTAAGATACTTCAGGATCTCTCTCGTAATAATTCTGAAGATCAATTTGGTTACTTAAGGACACATCCATTTCCTAAGGATCGTATTACTGATGCCAGGATAAGGGAAACTGAGTTTGTAGAAAAAAACTCATTTGTATCTTACAGAGACTCAGTTGACTTTCATCTTGTTAAAAAAAGAATTGAAAGCGGAATAGAGCAAAATCCTAGAGGTTTAATAAGAAAATATTCCAGCGAACTTAGAAAAGCAAAAACAAAAAAAGATGAGACTATCTCAAAGTATGCCCTTCACCTTGCGTATCTAAATAATAAAGATTATTCAAAAGCCTTTTCGTTAATAAGAGAATGCATAGAATTAGATCCTATCAATATCAATCTTCAAATATCCCTTATGGAAGCTCACATGAAGGCTGGAAATATCCTTGAGAGTGTTTCTTTAGGAAAAAACCTTATTTCCCTACATCCTAATAATTATTCAATCTCCCTATTGTTATCTAAAGCGTTATTTAGAGATAAAAAATATGATGAAGCTGAAGAAATTTTAAATGACATTTCAAAAAAAAGACCTACCGATCCTTTCGTTTGGTATGAATTAGCAGAAGTGCAAGGCTTCTCAAATAACCTTATTGGATTGCATAGGTCTAGAGCTGAGTACTTCTTTTTAACGGGGCGGTTTGAGGCAGCAATCATGCAGCTTAGAGAGGCATCAAAACTGGCTGCAAACTTCTTCGAGGTAAGTGAAAGTATCAGGACTAGAATGGAAGAAATTTATCAGACTACTGAAGCCTTAAAGAGAATGGGCTGATTAAGCTGGGAATAAATCAGAGAAATCTCTTCCAGCTAATAAATGTAAGTGAAGATGAAAGACAGTCTGCCCGGCTGAGGCTCCATTATTTATTACGATGTTAAATGAATCTTCTGTTTCAAATTTTCTAGACATCTCTCCAACAATAAACATCAAGTGTCCGAGAATTGATACATCCTCCTCAGAAGCATCAGATAATTTTGGAATTGGTTTTTTTGGAATTATAAGTAAATGAATTGGAGCCTTAGGATTTATATCCTCAATAACAATACATAAATCATCTTCATAATGAGTTGTGGATGGTATTTCTTTATCTATTATCTTTTGAAAGATAGTTTTTTCTTCCGACATCTAAGAAATCTTATAGCCCAAGTAAGTAGCACTCAAGCACAAAAGTACATTTACTAAAATGTACAAAAAAGAATTTGTCATTCCAAATGTTTGATAAAGTTCTAAAGACTCCTTGGTAAATGCTGAAAATGTTGTGAATGATCCTAGAAATCCTATGATTAAGAAATTTTTTATATTTTCTGAAATCACTTCTGAAGTCTCTGAAATATAAAAACCAATAAAGAAACATCCTATGATGTTCACTACCAGAGTCCCAATGGAGAAGCTTAGAATTGAATAGTTATTCAAAAATGAGGATATCAAATATCTTGATGGAGCCCCCAAAGCTCCACCGAAAGAAATCATTAAAATAGACATATTAAAGTGGTGGGTCGTATAGGATTCGAACCTATGACCAATTGATTAAAAGCCAACTGCTCTACCAACTGAGCTAACGACCCACGTATTATTGAAACTTTTTCAATTCTTCGGCTGCGAGTATACCAGCTCCAGAGTCAGGGTGATTGTTAATTAAGTAATTAAAATATTCTTTTGCCTTATTAGAATCTTCTGACCTTAAACTTATCATTCCTAATTTAAAATTTGCGTCTGGTACCCTGTTATGTTCCGCATAAGTGGAAATTAGTTCATTAAAAGAATCAGAGGAATCAATATAATTCTCTTGAAGAAAATATATTTCACCTAACCAAAATAAAGCATCTCCAATGAAATTTCCTTCAGGAAATGAAAGGATCAAGTATCTTAGTTTTTCTGATGCTTCAGCAAATCTTCCATCTTCTATGAGTTGAAGAGAATCTGACCAAAGTTCAAATTCATTACTAGCATCATCTTCTTCGATTAAGCCTGCTAAAGGATCTAATTCATCTATATTTGTGCCCTCTATTTCTTCTTGAACCAACAAAATACCTTCTAACTCATGGATTCTTTTGTCTAAATCTACATATCTGAGTTGCTGCGTATCTTCAATTCTATTTAATTTATAGTTAATTTCTTCAAGCTGACTCAAAAGTGTTTGAATTTCTTTTTCAAGAGAATTGATCTTATTTAATAACAACCTTTCCGACTCAGAATCTTGCGCCCAAGTCGAAGAGGTTATAAAAAAAAATAAAAGTAAAAGAGATCTTTTAATCACTTAAAGCTAGTAAAGAGATATCTCAACTCTCCTGTTAGCTTTATACGCTGATTCAGAAGAACCAAGCCTATCTGGTCTTTCTTCACCGTATGAAACGACATCAATCTTAGAAGATGAGATACCGTTGACTATTAAGAATTCTTTGACGGATTGAGCTCTTTTTTCACCCAATGCTAGGTTATATTCTCTTGTGCCTCTCTCGTCGCAATGCCCTTCTAATCTTATTGCTTTTGCTCTTTTAGCAAATCGAATGTACTGCTCCAAGGTATCCATGGCATCATCACCGAGGTCAAAGTTATCAAACTCAAAATAAACCTTATCAGGCAAATTTACATCCATTTTTGGCCCCATCTGAGCAGATTGACCAGAAACAGAAGCGTAGCTAGATGCAGATACATCGTCAGCTACATCATTAGCACAACCACTACCTAAACATGCCAATATTGATATTAGAAAAATACTTATTGGTTCCATTTTTATCCTCATCTAGTTAAACGTTCAATTATGTTTGACACAAAATTCTTGAATTAGTTCAAGAAAGGAGACCAAACAGGTTCCCGAATAGCGCCAATTTTACTAGGTATTTTGAACTTTGCCAGCCCATCGAGCGAAATTCCTGCTAAATAGCCGTTTTCAGCGTCTTTCGTGGCATAAATAATGAAGTTATTATTAGGAGAAACGCTTGGAGATTCATCTAATGCGGTCTCAGTAAGCATCTTTAGGCCACTTTTTCCGAGGCGTTTTATTGAAATATGAAACTTTTCTTTAGATCTATGAACAAAAACAATATTCTTCCCATCTGGGAAATATCTTCCTCTAGCATTATAGTTTCCATCAAAAGTTATTCTTGAAATTTTTCTTGTAATTAGGCTAACTTCATAAAGTTGTGGAGTTCCTGATCTATTAGAGGTAAAAAGAAGTTTCCTACCGTTTGCAGAGAATGAAGGTTCTGTATCTATTCCGTAATGCGCAGTAATTCTAGAAATCTTTTCCGTCTTTAAATCATATAAATACACATCAGGATTGCCACTCCTGGAAGAAACAAAGGCTAAATAATTTCCATTTGGAGACCAAACAGGTGCACTGTTGATTCCAGGATACCTTCTCAACGAATTTCTTTTCCCTGAGGATAAATCTTGGATAAAGATTTCGGAATTACCATTCTCAAATGATACGTAACTTATTTTTTTCCCATCAGGAGACCAGTCTGGTGACATTATCGGCTCAGGTGAGTCAAACAAAGTAATTTCATTATCACCATTGATATCACATATGTTTAATTGATATTTATCCTTTTCAGGATTGAGAATATACATAAGTTTTGTTGTAAAAATTCCGTCCACTCCAGTTATCTGCTTGTAAATTCTATTACTCATTTTGTGCGATGAAAGCACGAGAGAATCTGCTGATGACCTTGCAGTTCCATTGAGGAGATTTCTTCCTTGCCTTATATCAAAGAGGAAGTAATTAACAATAAATTTTGATGTATCCTCTTCAAGGCTTATGAATCCTGCTACGACATAATCAATATCTAAAGTTTTCCAGTCGTTGTAAAAAAAATCTTCTGGAGATGACGGAAAGGCTATCAGATCGCTGTTGGCAATTATTTCAAACTCTCCAAACAAAGATAAATTATCTGATATTTGATTGGTTAATAAATAAGATATTGATTGATCATCATAAAGAAAAGGAACAATAGCAATCCTTGGAGGCTCTTCTGTTCCCCTGCTGATTTCAATAGTTATATTAGAAAAAATAGATAACGAAAAAAGAAAGATAGAAATAAAAAATACTTTAAGGCTCATATTAATTTGAAGAAAATTGTAGGTTAAATTCTCTAAAATTTTTCTCAAAGTCATTTCTTGAGATATTTTTAATAAAGTCAAAAGAGCTAATCCTATCAAGAGCTATCCTTATAGATCTATCGAAAACCTCATTGCCGCTTTTATTAAGAATTTCATATTTAACAACTTCACCAGAAGGAGCAATTGAGATAAGAACTTTGACAAATAAATCTTCAGGCAGATTTTTAGGTTTTTGCCACAAAAATTCATACTCTGCTCTGATTTTAGCTGCTATTTTTAACACTTCTGACTGAGTAGAAATTTGTTCAAGTCTATCTCTATCTTTTTCAAGATTAGAAAAAAAAGAATTTACATAAGACTCAAAATCATTTTTTGATTTGGCATCTTCTGAAAGAGAGGATGAAGTGGTTTTGACATTTTTAGATGAAGATTTATTTGGTTTAGGCTCTATTTTTTCTTCAAAGATTAGACTAACCGGCAGCTGAATGATCTTTTCTTCTGAATAATCATTGAAATTAATGTTGAAAAAGAAGCTGAATAAAAATGCATGCAAAAAGAAAGAGCAAAAAAAACCCGCTATTAAATTAATCATTTTTAATGGGATCAGAAATTAAATTGATTGATATTGGATCAAGATTCTGAATAACTGCTAAAAGTTTTAGGACGTTGTCATATTCGACATCTTTATCTCCCCTAATATAAACATTCAAATTGTTATTAATCTTGAATATGTCTTCCAAGACCGGTTTTAAAGTATCAATGGAAAATGATTTATTTTTATAGGATTCAAATTCTATAAAAAACTGCCCTTTCTTATCGATTGTTAAAGTAAGTTCTTCTAATTCACTCTCCTCTAGCACAGATGCAGTTGTTTCAGGTAAATCAATTTTTATTCCTTGAACTAACAGAGGTGCAGTTACCATAAAAACTACTAGCAAAACGAGCATCACATCAACATAAGGAACCACATTTATTTCATTAATTTGACTTCTGTCTGATTTTCTCATTTACCTTGCCAAAAGATTTTGGAATTCTTCAATGAAACTCTCGTATCGATTCAAGATAGTATTGATTCTTTTCACAAAAAAGTTGTAAGCGATTAAAGCTGGAATAGCAGCAAACAAACCTAGCGCTGTGGCAATTAAGGCTTCTGATATTCCCGGCGCAACCACAGAAAGAGTTGCCTGCGATGTCTGAGCCAATCCTCTAAATGAATTCATTATTCCCCAAACAGTTCCAAATAAGCCAATATAAGGGCTTGCCGAGGCAATAGTTGATAGGAATGAAATTCTTGATTCTAAAAGATCCTCTTGTCGCATCAAAGAAACTTTAGAAACACGTTTAAATCTAGCAGTTAAGTCATCCTTTTGAAGCTCTTGACTATCTTGAGCTATTGAGTCTTCATAAATCTCATAAAAAATTGATTCTATTCCAACGAGATCTTCTTTTGCTTTTAGGTCATCGTAAATATCTTTCAATGATTCTCCCGACCAAAAAAATTGTTCAAAAAGAAAGAATTCTTTTAAAGCATTATTTGTGACTATCCATTTTTCTACTATTACCACCCAAGAGCAAATTGAGGCCAGCAGAAGAATTCCTATTACTAATTGAACAACTATGCTTGCATTTAGAATTAAGGAATAAATTGAAAAATAATCAGTCATTGTTTTGCACCAAAAATTTCATTTTAACTCTTAATTCCTCTGGAATTTTAGCAGGAGCATTCCTTTTTAGAGAAATACAGCCACAGTAAACCTGTCCTTTACAAAGAACTTGTTTCTCATCATTTTTAAGGTTGGCTGATTGGGAGAATGTAAAAGAAACATTTTTTGAAGAGGATAAAATCGTTTTTATTACAATCTCATCGTCAAGCTTTGCTGGAGAAAAGTACTCAATTTCTTGTTTCTTTACGACAAACGCAATATCTTCTTTTAATAATTCTTCTTGTCGATAGCCAATTTCCCTCAAACATTCGGCACGCGCTCTTTCAAAAAAATTTAGATATTTGGAATGATAAACAATTCCTTGTGCGTCTGTATCTTCATAATATATTCGAAGAGGTAACTTGTGCATTTAACTAATACTGAAAGTCTTTAAGTTTGTTGTTGTGATTTTCTAAATCTTCAGAAAATTCAGTTTTTATTAGTGTAATAAAGTCCTGAAATGATAGATCACAAGTTACGTTTTCGTTGAAACTGAAATTTTCATTTAAAACTGACAACGGTACTCTCACCTTTATTGGCCTTCTATCAAATTTATAAATTAGAGCAGGAATTTTATCCTTCCCTGATGCTGATACTACTTGTTCCCACCAAGAATCCATTGGCTCATTGCCAGAACCATACCTTTTGCATTCCAGATACCATCTTCCGAGAATTAAATCAGGTAGATGTTTTTCCCTAGTTTGTTCAAGGATTCTCTTAAGTTGATGCTTTAATTCAAGTCTTCTAGTTAATTCATTAGCAATTTCTCTTTCAAAAGAAGCACCTTTGTTTCTTGAATTAGTCATCTATGTTACTGATGCCTCACTTAGTTCAGCATTTGTATAAACATTTTGAACATCGTCCAAGTCCTCAAGAGTATCAATTAGCCTAATGACTTTTTCTGAATCTTCATCTCCTAACTCTACTGAATTAGATGGAAGCATAGTAATCTCAGCATTTTCAATCCCAGCATTAGATTGCTCCAAAATTTCTTTTATATTTAAAAAATTATCAGGTTTGCAAATTACCGTAACAATCTCGCCTTGCGATTCAATTTCCTCAATATCATATTCAATGACGAGTTCGAGAGTGTCATCTTCTGATAAACCTGAAATGGAGATTATTCCCTTAGATTCAAATTGATAGGCAACCGAACCATCCGTTCCAAGGCTCCCGCCAGCTTTTGTAAAAGCATGTCTTACCTCTGCAACGGTTCTATTCCTGTTATCTGTCATAGCATCAATTAATATTGCTACACCATTAGGGCCATAGCCTTCATATTTTATTTCTTCCAGATTGTCAGCTTCTGAATTTCCAGCTCCCCTTGCAATCGCTCTATCAATAGTATCCTTAGGCATGTTTGCTCCTAAAGCTTTATCTAGAGCTAACCTAAGTCTGGGATTATCTGCTGCAATTGGGCCTCCTAGCCTTGATGCAACTGTCAGTTCTCTAATAAATTTGGAGAAGATTTTTTGTTTTTTCTCATCTTGGCGACCTTTTCTATGCTTAATATTTGCCCACTTGGAATGACCAGCCATCTTAATCTCCGTCAGGATCAGTTAATGAAATACCTAGCTCTTCAAGCTGTTCAAAATCCACTTTAGCAGGGGCATCCGTCAATAAACATAAAGCTGACTGCGTTTTAGGAAAGGGAATCACTGATCTAATCGAATCTGCTCCCATCATGAGCATGACTAGGCGATCTAAACCAAAAGCTATACCGCCATGAGGAGGAAATCCATAATTCAATGCATCAAGAAAAAAACCGAACTTATTTTGTGCCTCGTTTTCAGAAATACCCAACACTTCTAGAACTTTTGCCTGCTCAGAAGATTTATGAATTCTTATAGATCCACCCCCAACTTCAGTACCATTTATAACAAGGTCATATGCATTAGCTTCTACTGCTCCAGGATCGGCCTCGAGGTCTTCTATAGTTCCCTTGAAGCTAGTAAAGGGATGATGAGCAGGAGAAAGATCTCCTCCAATAGATTCTTCAAATAGAGGCCAATTTGTTATCCAAACCGGTTTCCAAGACTCTTCAATTAAATCAAAATCTTCAGCTATTTTGTTTCTAAGTGCTCCCATCGAATCAGAAACAATTTTTTTATGCCCAGCTCCAAAGAAAATAGTATCTCCATCTTTTACTTCTAAAAATTTGAATAAAGAATCAATTTCTTTTTTAGATAAAAATTTTAAAATTGGCGACTGCAATCCATCGTTCCCCTTTGATAAATCATTTACCTTGATATATGCCAAACCTTTTGCTCCAAACTTTCCAACAAATTCTGTATAAGAATCAATTTTACTTCTTGTAAGTTCTGATGAAATTTTTAGAGCCACAACTCGACTATTTAGATCGTTAGCAGGACCAGAAAAGACCTTGAAATCAGAATTTAGGAAGATTTCCTTTACTTCTTTTAATTCTAAGTTGATTCTTAGATCAGGTTTATCGCTCCCAAACCTTTCTATGGCCTCTGAGTAAGTCATTTTTGGAAATTTAGGCAGCTTTATTTCAAGTAACTTCTTAAAAACTGACTTAATCAATTTTTCGGATAGATTGATGATCTCATCTTCATCGGTAAATGCCTTTTCTATATCGAGCTGAGTGAATTCAGGCTGTCTATCTGCCCGTGTATCTTCGTCCCTAAAGCATCGTACAATTTGATAATACTTCTCAAATCCAGAAGCCATTAAAAGTTGCTTAAATAATTGAGGTGACTGTGGCAAAGCGTAAAAGCTGCCGCGTGAAATTCTACTTGGAACAAGAAAGTCTCTAGCTCCTTCTGGAGTTGCTTTAGTCATCATTGGAGTTTCAATATCTAGAAATCCTTCTTTGTCCATAAACTCTCTTATCGAAGATGAAACTTTTGATCTTGCTCTAATGTTATTTTGCATTTCAGATCGTCTAAGATCTAAAAATCTATATTTTAATCTTACCTCCTCTCCTGCTGAAGAATAGTCATCAAGCTGAAATGGCAGAGGATCTGATTCTGATAAAATTTCAAATGAAGAAACTAATAATTCAACTTCTCCTGTGGGTATTTGTTTATTAATTGTTCCGTCAGGTCTTCTTCTAATTTTTCCATCCACTGATAGCACAAATTCTGACCTACATCTTTCAGCTATAGAGAAAAACTCTTTATTTTCAGGCTCTACAACTATCTGGGTTATGCCTGTTTCATCTCTTAAATCTATAAAAATTACACCGCCATGATCTCTTACGCTATCAATCCAACCCCTAAGTCGTGTTGGCTCTTCAACGTTGGTAAGATTTACATGACCGCAACTAGAATATTTCATATACTAATCGACCTTTTTTGATTTTTTTGTAGATTCTTTTTTTTCAGGTTTAGCCTTCTTTTCCTTAGGCTCAGATTGTACAAGGTTTTTCTTTGAACCTGTCTTAAAATCAGTTTCATACCAACCTTTGCCACTTAATCTGAATGAAGGTGCTGAAATTACTTTTTTTGCCTCAGAATCTTTTGAACAATCACAGTACACAGTTTCCTTTGAAGAGATAGGTAAAATCTTTTCAAATTTTTTGTTGCACTTTGTGCATTGAAACTCATAAATTGGCATTTTTTTTTATCTATTGAAGGTATAGTTATTATTTTAAATGAAAACTAGCTCTTATCACTATAAAACGTTAAAAGACTCACCATCTGATGCTGAGTTAATAAGCCATAAACTCATGCTCAGGTCTTCAATGATCAAACTAAATGCTTCAGGTATCTATACCTGGTTACCCTTAGGATTAAGATCTCTCAAAAAGGTTGAAAATATTGTCAGAAGAAATATGGAAGAGGCAGGAGCTCAAGAAATATTAATGCCTATGGTTCAACCCTCTGATTTATGGGAAGAATCCAAAAGATTGTCAGAGTATGGTCCAGAATTACTTAGATTTGAAGACAGAAATGATAGAAGTTTTGTATTGGGGCCAACGCATGAAGAAATAATTACAGATATTGCAAGAAAAACTTTGAACAGTCCAAAAGATCTTCCAGCTAATTATTATCAAATTCAAACAAAGTTTAGAGATGAAATTAGACCAAGATTTGGAGTAATGCGTTCCCGTGAGTTTCTTATGAAAGATGCTTACTCATTTGATATTAATGAAAAAGGCATGAAAGAAAGTTACGATTTGATGAGAGATGCATATCAAAAAATATTTAATGAAATAGGGTTTGATTACAGAATAGTTTCTGCTGATTCTGGAGCAATTGGTGGGTCTGCATCGGAAGAATTTCATGTGTTAGCGGACTCAGGAGAGGATAAGATAATTTTTAGCGATGATGAATTATTTGCTAGTAATCTAGAATTATTTGGAGAGAAATCTGATCAAGAAATAATTGATCGGCTTCATGAGAAAGATGGAAAAAAATATTCGATTAAAAGAGGAATTGAAGTTGGTCATATATTTCAACTTGGTGATAAATACAGCAAGTCATTATCTCTTTCTATTCAAACTAAAGAAGGCAATATAAATCCTTTGATGGGATGTTACGGAATAGGCATATCAAGAATTATTGCTGCTTCAATAGAGCAAAATTATGATCAGGATGGAATTATCTTTCCTAGATCAATTGCGCCATTCGAAGCAATAATAATTATCATTGGTGAAGATAAAAATCTTCTCAATGAAGCTGAATCCCTTCAAAATGACCTAACAAAAAAAGGAATAGATTCAATAATAGATGACAGAAATGAATCACCAGGAAAGAAATTCAAGGATGCAGATCTAACCGGAATTCCATTTCAATTGATAATTAGTGAGAAAAACCACAAAGAAAATCTTCTGGAACTAAAAGTTAGATCTGAAGGGACTTCCTTCAAAGATAATAAGAAAAATATTTTAGCTAAGCTGAAGCCTTAATGGCATCGAATAGTTTTTTTTCTATTTCTTGAGATATTTTTTGATTGGCATCTAAAAATTCACAAGCGTTTGATTTGCCTTGGCCAATTTTTTCTCCTTCGTAAGAATACCAAGCACCAGCCTTTTCTATTATTTTCTTGTCAGCGGCCATATCGACTAGTTCACCTGTTCTATTGATACCTTTGTTATAAATAATTTGGAATTCAGCTTGTTTAAATGGAGGTGAAACTTTATTTTTTACTACTTT
>JAOIOC010000011.1 GCA_028140145.1 SAR86 cluster bacterium
GTACAAAAGAAAAATTTTTACTTTTAAGAATATTCATCATATCTGTATTTTCTGACGAAGTTATTACATGATAATCTTTATGCTCCTTTAAGAAAGTTGCCAGGTCCTCATTTTGCAAAATAAATTCCTCAGTTTTGTTATCTAAAAGACTTTCTTTGTCATCAAATTTTGAAGCAGCAAATTCTCCCATGCCTAAGCTAATTAAACAGACTACTTTTCCTTTTAATTCATCTTGGTAAGCAGTTGAAGCTAGAACTTTGAGGCTAGAGATTCCGAAACATTTAATTCTGTGAATTAAATTAAAGGATTGAGCAACTCCACATCCGATTCTCAAGCCCGTAAAAGATCCTGGACCGTAACTTATTAAAATTTTATCTAATTGCTCCAGGGATAATTGAGATTGGTCCAAAAGCTCATCGATCAATGCAAGAATGACTTTTCCATGCTGACTTTTGTTAGTATCTTCTTTAAAAAATATTTGCCCATCTTTGAAAACTGCAATTGAGCAATATATTGCAGAAGTTTCGATTGCAAGTACGTTCACTTATTTCTGAAGAAATTTAGAATAAATTGACTGATTGATTCAACGCTCCCGGAACCATCAACTGTAAGATAATCAAGATCATTATTTGTTTGCTTGGCTTTGTAGAAACTTATTAATGGCTCAGTCTGATTTCTATAGACAACCAATCTCTCTTCAACCACCTCTCTTTTATCATCATCTCTTTGAATTAACTCTTCCCCAGTTAAGTCATCAAAACCTTCCCTTTTTGGGGGATTAAATTTAACGTGGTAGTTCCTGCCAGACGATATGTGAACTCTTCTTCCGGACATTCTTTCAATAATATTTTCATCATCTAGCTGAATTTCAATAATTAAATCAATTCCTATATTGGCATCATCTAATGCTTGGGCCTGAGGAATTGTTCTTGGAAAACCATCAAATAAGACTCCATTTGAGCAGTCAGGTTTTTTTAATCTTTCCACTACCAATCCTACAATAATGTCATCAGAAACAAGCGCTCCTTTATCCATGACCTTTTTAGCTTCAATTCCTAAAGGCGACCCCTCCTCAATGGCTTCTCTAAGCATATTTCCCGTGGAGACATGAGGTATATTGAGAGCCTGTATTATGTTTTCAGCTTGAGTTCCTTTTCCGGCTCCTGGTGGCCCAAGTAAAATAATTCTCATTAAGCATCCTCTTTTATGGCGTGAGCAACGGCAACGGCAAGAGAATCGGTATCACTTAGACTTATGGATATTTCAGTTAATTTTATTTTTTTAGCGATATCTTTCGCTTTCCCTTTAAGTTCCACTTCTGGGCCACCATAACGTCTGTGAATAATAATATCTCTAGGACGAACTCCGTTCGTGAAACCATACCCTAAAACTTTTGAAACAGCTTCCTTTCCAGCAAAATTTTTAGCAAGGTACCTTGCACCGTTGTAACCTTTTCTTTTTGAAAAAATATCTATTTCACTTTCATCATAAAGTCTTGTTAGCATTCGCATTCCAAATTTTTCATAAGATTTTTCTAGTCTTTTAATCTCGATGAGATCTATACCACTTCTCAGCTTTTTATTAATTGAAATATTTTCTTGCATTCAACTCTTTACCCAGGATCGCTTCCAATGATTCTCTAAAAATAGATTTTATTACTTTCTTAGTCATATTATTTGAAAACTTTCCTGACATAAAATCTAATAAATGCTGCCCTTTAAAGGATGATTCTATTTCTCCTTTATCCAAGGAATATATTCCTCTTAATGGACTGAATAGATAATCCTGATCGGGTTCAATTGAGCTTCCGACATCATTTTTAGTCAAGTCAAAACCATAACCTAAATCTGTTATTAATCTATATTCAAAATTTCTTAAAGATAGTTCTAGGATCTCATCTTTATTATCTAATGTCATAAGGCTCATTAATTCAGCATAGTCTTTAAATACGACAGGAATATCATGTTCTTTTTCAAAAATTTTTAAAATCAGTTCATTGAGGTAAATAAGAATTTTAAGATTTTTTGGTGCTATTGAAATTTGCTTATTTATTTCACATTCGAAGATGGTTTTCAGAGCATTTTTATCAGAGTAACTGATATAAAGTTCTGAGCCTGGCGATAAGATATTTGCAAATTTACTCCCTTTTCGTTTAGCACCTTTTAACAAAGCATTAAGGATTCCAAAATCCTTTGTCAAAAAACTTGCTATGAGGCTTGTCTCTGAATAATCTCTTGCATGCAGAAGAAAGGCTAGACTATTTCTAGTTTTCATATTTTTTCAAGTCGTAGCCAAGTTGAGAGATCCAGTTAACATCATCGGTCCATTTTTTTTTGACTTTCACCCATAATTCTAAAAATACTTTTTTATCGTACTCAAATTGAATTTCTTTTCTTGCTGCCGTTCCAATAGATTTCATCATATCCCCTTTTTTACCCAGCAATATAGGTTTATGTGACTTACTATCCACGTAAATGGTTGCAGAAATACTGAGTAATTTCTTATCTTCTTTTAATATTTTTAGAGTAGTTTCGGAAGAATTTGACAGAGGCAACAAGCCAAGAATTTTCACTTCCTCGGTAGTTAAGATAGCACAATCAGCCTTTAAACCTTTTTGCTTGATACGTGAAGGTTTATCAACATGACTTTCAAAATATAAAACCTTATCTCCATGAATTATTTCGAAGCTGAAAGTCCAAAGATAATTATATGGAAAGCCAGCATCATGAGCTTTGATTAAAAGATCGCCTATATTTTTTTGAGTCCCAGCTCTTAACGTTTCAATATTATTAAATCCCAGTTTTCTTAATTTTTTTTCTGAAGGTTTGCTGGTTAAGACAAGCGTACTTGGATCAAATCTCTTCAAACTTTTTTCATGAAAATGATCTTCAAAAGGAGCACTTATTAAGATAGACGATACCTTACTTATCATCTCTTCAGTGATTAGAGCAGCCTCATTTCTAGTCCGATTTATAAAGAGATTTGATTTAGGTTGCATTACCTTATCTAGCCAAGGATCGATAATTATGGCTACGTCATTAGACTCTATGTACCAAGACTGATAGTTATCAATTTTTATAATTTTCATTAATCAAATTACTATAAGATGGCTAATAAATTAAGCATGGAAAGTATATTAGAAAATATATTGGTTTTCGAAGATTTATCACTTAGAGGGTTTGTCTTTGGCTTTGTTCATGTTGCATTGATTCTTATAGGGTATTACACAGGATGGAGTATCAATAGATTTTTAAAAATTCTCTCCAAAGGTTATATAGCTGGCATCATAGGAGCTGCTAGTGCTCATGTTATTGCTGATTTAGTAGCATCCCTAATTGATCCATCAATTAGACCAATGACTGTTGGCATAGTGATAGGTGGAATTATTCCCTTGTTATCGATACCAATATTAGAAAGGTATGTGATCAAAAGTGACGATCACATAATGGTAGGAGACCATGAGGATATAAAGAAGGATTTAGAACAAAAGCATTCTTAAAAAGAAATTCTAACTAAACCTACCGGAGACCATTTCTAAAAAAATCTTCGCTATCTGGGGCTTTACCCACTTTTTGTTAATAGCAATCATTGCATTGAGTTTTTCCGGATAATTTCTAATAGGAATAGTCTTAAGTTGTTCCTTAGAGTTAAGTAAATCAAATTCATAAAAAATTCCTATGCCATCTCCTTTTTCAACCATTCTCAAGTGTAGATTTTGATCAGCCGAAACTAAAGAGACTTTATCAACAATATGAGAATAGGGTACGTCTTCTCCTACTTCCTTCTCATAAAAATTATGAAACCAAGCAGGTGGAAGAGTTGTATAAATATTATGATAAAAAATATTTTCAATAGAAATTTCATTATCGTTAAAAATATCATGATCCTCTCTAGCATAAAATTTTGGAGGATTGATTTTTATAGGTATCACTTCCAAAGTATCTAAATTTTTATTTGAATTAAGACGATATTCACGTTCATCAAAACTAATCAATATATCGAATTTATTTGCTCTTAACTGAGCAACTCCAGAATAGGTTGAGAGATAAAAAAATCTATATTTTATATCTGGATATATTTCCATCATTTCAGAAATTATAGGTTCAAGGATGGTTCCAGAGAGGTAGGGGTCTAAACCAATTTTCAATAGGCCTGCATCAGAATTATTAATCAAACTTATTTGATTAACGATCTTTTCCTCAATATCTACTATTTCGTCTGTGAGAGAAAGCAGCATCTCTCCATACACGGTAGGTTTAGTTTTTCCATTTTCTCTTTGAAAGAATTTTACTCCGTAATGGTTTTCTAATTTTTTTATGTTTTGACTTAAAGCAGATTGGGTTAGACCAATACTTTTGGAAGCTTTTCCAAAAGACTCATGCTTAATTAAAGCTTGTGCTGATTTAAATAGTTTAATGTTGCTCATCTATATATTAGTAAGATTAATAATGAAAATTAGGAAATTTAATTATAAGTAAAACTACTATAGTTTCAATTTAAATAACTGATATTAATTAGCTAATGATTATGAATATGTGGCGGATAGTCGTTTTCAAAAGTTCCCTCAGGTGGTCCGTAATCTATTCCCGAAAGAGTCATATTGGTAATTACACTGTTCCCATTCTTTGCGCTGCTGACAGTATAAAAATTCCCATCACTGAAAACAGAACCAGTGATTAAAAAATTTCCAGCAACAATTGTTGAATTACCTACATCTTCGGCACTGAAAGATTTAACCACTTTATTGCCGATTTTCATTTCAAGCTTTCCAATATTAAGTTCTAAGGTTTTGTTATCTTGGACATCTATTAAGATTTTGTCGCCAACAATTAAATCTGCAACAGTTGATTTAAAGTTAGTCATCAAGAGGAATGCTTCAGAGTTTGCATCTTGCACATCATAATCATCAGGTATTTGAATAGTTTTTACTTCGTGAGTTATTGGGGTAGTTCTATCACTGAATTTTGTAACATCTCCATTAAATGAGGCGTCGTCCTCTGCTATAGAAACCGAAATCTCTCTCCCATTAATTCTTTTGGATTGAAAATTGTACTTGTCAGCAAGGTTAACCGGAAAAATTTCTTTTACAGCAATCTTTTCTTCATCTTCATAAAAGTAAAAATAAAAACCTAAAGAAATTAATAGAAAAAGGATTATAGTTTTTATCATTTACTGTACTAATGGATCTAAAGGAGCGCTATCAAATTGATCTGATACTCCATCGTTATCATCATCATCTTCACCCACAAAATTATTATCCATTCCATCACCATCGGTATCTACAGAGACAAGTTGCCAAACTTCTCCATGATGTTCAAATTGAGCGATACCGACCTCTGGATGAAGGTAGAACTTATTAAAATAAGATGCACTTTCTTTTGAATCGTTGCTGTATTGCTGTTGAACTAGCATAAATGTGATGTAGTCTCCGTAAGGAGTACTAACAGCTTGGTATCTCTTTTCAACGCCTGCAAAAGCTGGAAGATTGTATGGTAAAGATTCCTTAGCATATTCACCAGGCTCCTTACCTTTAAAGGTATGAACTGCTAAAAAGCCCCCTGCAACTCCGTTCCACTTATCGACAAGATATTCGAATCCTTTAAATGCGCAATCAAACTCTTGATAATGCCCAGGAGAAAAACTTGCACTTAGAAAAGGACATCCCAATGAAGAATCCAGATCATATCTCAGGGCTGGACCAGCTTGGTAAATTGTTCTCAAATTAGATCCATCGCTAGCAGGCCAGTTTTTATTATCGTCATAAGCAGAGAGAAAATAATGTCCTTCAGGACTTATTCTAAATCTAAATACTGTTTGAGCAGGATCCCAAAATCCAGCCCAGCGTGGTTCTTCGCCTTCAATAACATCTCCATGTCCAAGAGCTCCTACAGGACAGTTATGCTTGGTAGGATGCCTGTTATCATCGAAATTGTCACAAATCTCTTGCCTAGTAGAGCAATGTTTAGCGTAAGAAATATATCCGCAATATTCTTTGCCAAGATCTTCTACAAATCTAAATTCTTGATATGAAGTACCATTAATTATTACTGGATCATCTTCTATAACAAGCATTCTTTTCGTTCTTTGTCCGTTAGTGAAGGTGTATTCACCACCATCAATTAAAGGAAATAACATTCTTGACGTTACAGCCGGAGAGGTAGCGGATGAATCATATCTATCCATGTCTACCTGATTATTACCGGCAACTTCACCAGCTAGTTGAGCTTCTTTGTGTTCCCAAAGATTGGCGTAGTAATAAGACCACTCGTTAAATAAATCTCTTGCCATCTCTCCGCCGCTATCAACACTGCTATCGTAGATATTTCCATCCCCATTTCCATCAACTGGAGGTTTTTGACAGACGATTGGTTCACTGTTCAAATCATCGTTAGGTACACAAGTTCTTGAAGAACTTGTTTCCATAACAGTTGATGAGCTATGAGATTGAGTAATAACCTGATCCGGAGGAACTTTCATACTACCTCCTCCGTTCATAAGAGTATCTTTTCCTATATTTTCAAAGTTTACTCCCGAACATAAAGACCCTTTTGGACTTGTATTACTGTTTTCCGGCCTATTATGTGCAGCACACATTGTATGACCGATTTCATGCCATAGAGTATCTATATAGTCATACCACAAAATAGGAGCTATCTCTGGAGCCATGCTTCCTGGCACCATGTTTTCTTGTTCTTCGGGATTGTTACCTGTACTAAAGCCTGAAAGTATATTGATGCCTTCCCAAGTTGCGAGAAAATTAGCATCGGTATCCCAATCCCTTTTGCTGCCAGCTACACCGCTAACAGGAGCTTTAGGATTATTGTTTTCTAAATTAGTCATTAAAACCATATGAAAATCTGCTTCTACCGCGTCATGCGCCGCTCTTCTTTGATTGAGTGCTTCGTTACATTCATCTGTTTCAAACACATATTCTTCGTAATTGGTGCAACCGTTTGAATACCATAAAGGGAAATAAGGGTGATCGAGAGAATCTTCAGAAATCGGAGCGTCCCAAAAATCTGATCCCACAATGTTCCATTCAAGTTTAATCCTCTGATTGACGTACATCTCATTGATCACCTCAAACATGAAGGCTGCTCTGGTATCCATAGCAGATTTACCTGCTTCTCCTTCACCAAAGTGAACTTGGCTATCCTTGGAATACCATAAATAAACGTTAGCCACTTTAGGTGGGGCAGCTTCAGCAGCTGCCTGAGCAGCTGCATCTGCAGCAGCAATCTCAGCTTGTTGAACTTCATAATCAGCAACCATTTGTTCAGCCAGACTCAGAGGTTCAGGTTCTGGAGGAGAATTTTCGACTAACTCCGCAATGACTTCATTAACATTTTCATTTTCATTAGCGCTTGCCAAGTCTGTATCTTCAATATCCTCAGCAGTAATTTCATCATCAGCAGCTTGAATCACTATTTCTACACTAGCTTGAAGTTCATCATTATTCGAGGCCGACCAACTGATGTCATCACTTTCATCTACCGCTAGTCCAGAATCTGGTATCTGAGAGCTCAAATCCTGAGAAAGTATTGGTGCTTCATTAACTTTTAATCTTGTTGCATCAATACTTAAAGTTGCAGATAAAGTCTCAACTATAGTTTCTGCGTTATATGAATCAATTTTTTCATCTGAAGCAGTACCCTCAACTATTTCAACAACATCGCTTAAAAAAGTTGTCACCCCAAACGATAAGACTGCTTTTGTTGTCTCATCATCTTGATCGGCAGATATGGTGGAAACTAAATTCGCTACGGCATTTACAACGTTTGATAACTTATCTTCCTCTATTTCAATGTTTGCTTCAGTTAGAACATCGTCAATAAGATTATCGACAATCTCAGTTGATTCTAAAGATACTTGACCGGTTGGCGATTCTTTCTTTTTTTCTTTGATTTCTTCGCTTAGTTTTTCGATTATGTTTAAAGTACTTTCTTCGCTAGAGGATTGAGTTTCAACTACTTCTTGAAGCGATAGAGCCATCACAGTAATTTGGTTTCCTACTTCATACAAAGTATTGTCACCGCCTTCTCTTTCTCTCTCGACTATTGGATCGGCTGTATTTAAATCAAGGTATTCGGGAATTCCAAGTGCTATTTTTATTTCTGCTTCCTCAGCCTCTGTCGCTAGCAGAGAAGTAACTGGAGTTATCATTTTAGTTTCTGTGTATTCTTCCATAGGAGCAGAGAGAGATAGTCCATCCACGGGTTGTTGAGTTCCAATATCAATTCCACCAATACTTATTAATCTTCCAACTGCAAACGGAAGGCTATAATTACCAAAATTATCAGAAATGGTTGATGGCTCACCTTCATCTAAGGTCTCATTGCCGTTGGTATCTATAAAAACGGTAGCCCCAGATATATAATCATCTACGACTTTTCCAGAGACGTATTGAGTTTGGTTTTGAACTGTATCCTGAGTAGCTTGCGAGGATGCATACGGACTAATTGGATTATTACTTTGCGGCTCTACAGAATTACCTACACCTCCGCCTCCTCCACAAGCAACTACAAATAGAATCAAAAAGAATTTAAAAATTTTTTTCACAGAAAGATTCAAAATATGACTCATTATATGACAGAATGTCGATTCAAACATATATATAAAACAATGAAAAAATCATTAATTTACTTTTTATCTCTCTTCGTTATTTTTCCTATATATGCTTTGGAAAATGACGATATTAACGAAGACAATATCATTGATGAAATTATAGTTTCTTCAACAAAAAGAGCCGACGAAGCAAGGGACGTGTCTGTCACTGTTTTAGCATTAAGGGATGCTGATTTAGATAGATTGAATATTTCAAATTTCGATGATTTTTCATTATTTCTTCCTAATGTAACTTCTGCTGGAAGAGGACCGGGCCAATCTACAATGTTCATAAGAGGAATGGCTATTGATCCAATTTCTGTTTTTGTTTCTGGTTCACAAGGATCAACACCAAACGTAGCATTTTATCTTGATGAGCAACCGATCACTTCTGTTGGAAGAAATCTAGATGTTTATGCTGCTGACCTAGAGAGAATTGAGGTTCTATCTGGACCGCAAGGTACTCTTTTTGGAGCAAGTGCACAGGCAGGAACGGTTAGACTGATTACGAAGAAACCTGTCTATGATGTTTTCGATGCAGGCTTTCAATCTTCTTACTTTGCGACAAAGAGTGGAGATAACAGTTCTTCCGTAGAAGCATATATAAACTTTCCAGTGATTGATGATGAATGGTCAATTAGAGGCGTTTTCTATAATACTAATTTTGGTGGGTATATAGATAATATCTTTGGAGAAAATATCTTATCTTCAGAAAATCCTTATTACCCAGAAAACGCAGAAAAAAGAAAAATTAACAATGCGGATCTAGTCGAAGATGACTTCAATGATTCAAGTTATCGAGGATTTAGATTAGCTTCCAGAAGTAAATTTGCAGAGACTTGGGAAGTGTTGGTTCAATTTTTACAGCAAGACATTTCCGCTGATGGTGTTTATGATTTTGATCCAACTTTAGGCGACCTTAAAGTTCAAAGATTCAATGAAGATACTTTGGATGATAGTTTTTCTCAAATAGCTGCAACTATTTCTGGAAAGATAGGGTCAACACAGTTTCTTTACACGGGAGCTATCCTTGATAGGGAAGTAAGACAGAATGCTGATTATTCCGGCTTTGCTGGGAAAAATGGAATTTATGTACCTTACTATACTTGTAACCATCCTCTTTATACTTCTTGTGATGACCCAAGTATTTTTTTTCAAGGAGTTGTAGACTCACAAAGAAATACTCATGAAATTAGAGTTGCAACAGATGGTCAGAAAAAGTACGTGTTCACGGGTGGTATCTTTTTTGATGCTTCTAAATCAGAAAATCAAGAAAACTTTAATTATCCAGGATACAACTCCTCGTTTGCTCTTAATTCACCCATATCAACAGCAAGATCAATCAATTCCAGTGCAAGATTACCAGGAGTTCTCGAATTCAGCGATATAACTAGGGAGCAAAGCCAAACCGCTTTGTTTGGTGAACTAACCTTTAGGATCCTGCCGGAAAAATTTCATCTGATGCTAGGAGGAAGGTTCTATCAACAAACAGTTGATTTCTATGGATCAAGTAATAATCCAACCTTTGGGTCTGCTGATGCTGACGATGGAATTGATTTTGATTCTTCTTTTGGACACTCCAAACAGAAATTAGAGGAAAATGATTCTATATATAAGGTTACTTTGAGTTACTTTCCTCAAGAAGATGTCCTTCTTTTCTTGACAGCTACCGATGGATTTAGGCCCGGTGGTTTTAATAGAGGAGGAGGGGCTGCATCTAGGAATCCGAATTATCCCAACGTTCCTTTAACTTACTCAACGGATAATACTGAGAATGTTGAGTTTGGAGTTAAATCTATTTTCTTAGAAGGATCACTTAGATTTAATGCAAACCTTTATCAGGTAAACTGGAAAAATATTCAAGTTTCGAGATTAGACCCTATAAATATTTCTTCATTAACTTTTATAGACAATTCAGCGGAAGCAAAAATTCAGGGTCTGGAAGCAGATATTCTTTATTACATTGACGATAATTGGACATTAGCAACAGCTATGTCCTTTAATAATTCAGAGTTGACCAAGAGGACATCCGATATTATTGAATTAGCTCCTTTGGGTTCAAGCTTGCCTTTAGCACCTGAGACGCAATGGAACCTGAGATTGAGATACGACAAAACATTTAATACTGTTCCTATGTATTTTCAGCTCAGCACAACTTCGGCTTCGGAATCTTATAGTTCTCTTGTGCTAGCTAGAAGGTATAAACAAGAGGCATATAACATCCTTAATTTTTCGATCGGAGTAGATTTTGAAGATTGGGCAATAGAATTATTTGCCAGAAACCTTGACGATGAAAGAGCTGAACTTTATTACAATGAGATGGATGAAACACCTAGAATGCATACCATTCGTCCTCAGAACATTGGATTAAGATTTAAATATACTTTTAGATAGCTTGAAAAGGTAATATTTAATAGGTAAATTGAATTATCTTTCGCGAGTATAGCTCAGCTGGTAGAGCGCGACCTTGCCAAGGTCGAGGCCACGGGTTCGAACCCCGTTACTCGCTCCATTACAATAAATTATCAGCTATTTCGTGGTTCTTATCACGATGACCAGCTTCATCGTTTCTTACGGCCACGACAACATCTCTTAAGGTGGCTTTATTTCCAAGATTCCAGTAATCAACCGCAATCTTAGGAGCTGCTACGTTTTCAATAGTTCCTTTATCTATTTCATCAAGAAATTCTGTGTATGAAGTAACTGCTTCCTCTTCAAAGTATCCAATCATTCGATGAGCTGTTCCTCTGAAGAATACGTATAAGAAAAAATAAAAGGTTCCGAAAACAATCTGAGCACCTAAAACAAGAAGTCTTTCAAATAATGTAGGTTTGGAAATTTCTATGAAAGTCATAAGATGCATTCTCTCGTTTTCAGCTTCATCTAAGAGTTCTTTAATAATACCGTCATCATCAGTCATATTACGTAGGCTTTTAAAGTGATGAAGCATTCCAGCGACCATTCCTGGCACAGCAGCTACAGTCTCTAAAACAACGGCCCTATGTCCGTATCTTTTTCTAAAGAAAAGGTCTGCAGCAATTCTTAAACCTCTAGTAATCAAATAAGCTGATCTGTCACTTAATCCATGTGGATATTTATGCGTACTGTCCTGATCAGTAAATCCAATAGTTTTTTCGAATGGTGCGTTTTTCATGCACCCATAATATATATCTTAACGTTATAGATAAAATATTTATCCTATAAATTAGATATATATACTTTAAGAGAATAAGGATAATTTAACTCTCTATGTAGCTAATTAAAATATCTCGGTATATGTCCTTGAGAACTTCAAGATGATCAATTTTTATGTGCTCATCAATTTTGTGGATTGAGGCATTGATTGGTCCTAGCTCAACTACTTCGGCTCCATGAGGGTGCATGAATCTTCCATCGGATGTGCCACCGCCTGTGTCTTCAATAGTATTAATACCGGTTATCTTTTTAATTGATTTTGTAACAATATTTCTTAGAAAAAGTTTTTCTGTATAAAAGGGATTTGCATTAAGCTCCCAATCTAACTCATAGTTTTTTATATTTTCTTCAATAACTTTAACTACCTCAGCTTTAATTTCATCTTCTGTTATTTCTGGGGAAAATCTAAAATTGAATTCAATCTTCAAATCTCCCGGAACAACATTTTTTGCTCCAGTTCCTGCATTTATATTCGATATCTGAAAGGATGTTGGAGGGAAATTTTCATTTCCTTGATCCCACTGTTTTTCTGAAAGCTCTTTTATTATCCCACCTGAGAGCATAATAGGATTTACAACATCGCTAGGGTAGGCCACGTGACCTTGTTTACCAATTATTGTTAATGATCCAGATAAAGAACCTCTTCTGCCAATCCTCACCGTATCTCCAAGTTCATTCTTTGAAGAAGGCTCCCCAGCTAAACAGTAATTGATTGCATTGTTATTCTGTTTTAACTCATCTAAGACTTTTTCAATGGTTCCATCTTTAGCATCTCCTTCTTCATTGGAGGTAAGCAATATGGATATTTTTTTTCTATTTTTACTAAGATCAATGTCTTTCAGCGCAAATAAAAAAGCAGAGATACTGCTTTTCATATCCGCTGCACCTCTTGCAGTAATAACATTTTCCTTAATTTCTGCCGCAAACGGGTCGCAAGACCATGATTCAACCGGCCCAGTAGGCACTACATCGGTATGACCAAGAAAACAAAAATTCTCTCCAGAACCAATTTCTGCATAGAGGTTTTCAACGTTCAGATAATTAATTCTTTTGGTTGAGAAGCCCAACTCTTTTAGCTCTGGTTCGATTAAATCAAAACATCCCATATCTCTGGGAGTAATAGATTGTATTCGTAATAGTTTTTGTGTAAATTCAATCAAGTTCATACAAGCACATTTTATTGTAAAAAAATACAATCTGAAATTTTTCTATTTAAAAAAGAGGAGCATATGACTGAAAGAGTTAACGAAGGAAAATTAAGTATCAGCACATCATTGCATGCTTTATTAGAGCAAGAAATTGCTCCCGATCTCAATATTGATACTGCAAAATTCTGGCAAGATTTTCAAAAAATTGCAGAAAAATATATTCCTATCAATGAAAATCTATTAAAGAAAAGGGAAGAGTTACAAACAAAAATAGATGAATGGCATTTATCTAATAAGGACTTTGATTTCGATTCATATAAATCTTTTTTAAAAGATATAGGATATTTAGTTGAAGAAGGCGCTGACTTTGAAATTTCTACCGCAAATGTGGATGCAGAGATAGCTCAAATCGCCGGTCCTCAATTAGTAGTCCCTGTCATGAACGCTCGATTTTCTTTAAATGCTGCTAATGCCAGGTGGGGCAGTTTATATGATGCTCTTTATGGAACGGATATGATATCTGAAGATGATGGGGCTGATAGAGGAGGTGCTTACAATCCCGTAAGAGGTGACAAAGTTATCGATTTTTCAAAAAACTTTTTAAACGATTACCTTCCTTTGACTGAAGGTAAATATCAAGATGTTGTTTCTTTTCAAATATCAAATGGAGACTTGGAAATTTCTTTATCAGATCAATCAAAAACCTCTCTAAAAAATGACTCAGCATTTGTTGGTTTTAAAGGCGATGAATCAAATCCCGAAAGCATATTATTGAAAAATAATGATTTACATGTAGAAATCAAAATTGATAGAAATGACTCAGTTGGTTCCATTGATCCTGCAGGAATTAAAGATGTTTTTCTAGAATCTGCTGTAACCACAATTCAGGATCTAGAAGATTCTGTTGCTGCTGTGAATGGCGAAGATAAAACTGATGTTTATAAAAATTGGCTTGGTTTAATGAAAGGAACCCTTGCAGAAACTTTCGAAAAGGGCGGGTCAACTCTTACAAGAAGTCTAAATGAAGATTTATCTTTTTTATCACCAGATGGAAAACCGATTACTATTGCAGCTAGAAGTCTAATGCTCGTTAGAAATGTTGGTCACTTGATGACTAATCCAGCGGTTTTACTTGACGGTAAAGAAATACCCGAAGGAATTATCGATGCAATGTTCACAATCGCGATAGGAAAGCATGATTTAGATCAAACAGGATCTGTCCAGAATTCTAAAACAGGCAGTATATATATCGTAAAACCTAAGATGCATGGCCCTGAAGAGGTTCAGTTTACTTGCGATTTATTTTCAGATGTTGAAAGCGCTCTTGGTTTAGAAAAAAATACCGTGAAGATCGGCATAATGGATGAGGAGAGACGAACAACGGTAAATTTAAAAGAATGCATCAGAGTTGCAAAAGAAAGAGTTATTTTTATCAACACTGGATTTTTAGATAGAACCGGCGATGAGATTCACACAAGTATGGAAGCTGGCCCAATGATAAGAAAGGCAGAAATGAAACAGCAACCTTGGATTTTATCTTATGAGGATTGGAATGTAGACAATGGTTTATCTTCAGGTTTCAAAGGAAAAGCCCAAATTGGAAAAGGTATGTGGCCCATGCCCGATATGATGTTAGATATGTTTAATACTAAAACCATGCATCCAAAAGCAGGAGCAAATTGTGCTTGGGTGCCTTCACCTACTGCAGCAACCTTGCACGCAATGCATTATCACCAAATAAGCGTCTCCTCTGAACAATCAGATTTATTAAAAAGAGAGAGGGCAAGTCTTGATGATATTTTAACAATTCCTTTATTGGAGGATGCAGGGTCGCTTTCAGCCGATGAAATACAGGCAGAATTAGATAATAATGCTCAAGGAATATTAGGCTACGTTGTCCGATGGATTGATCAAGGAATTGGATGCTCTAAAGTTCCTGATATAAATAACATAGGCTTAATGGAGGATAGAGCAACTTGCAGAATATCCAGCCAACATATGGCAAATTGGCTTCATCACGGACTTTGTTCAGAAGAACAAGTTATAGAGACCATGAAAAAAATGGCCTTGGTGGTCGACGAACAAAATGCTGGTGATCCAGAATATGTAAACATGGCGCCTAGTTTCGATGGCGTAGCATTTAAAGCTGCATGCGACCTTGTTATTAAGGGAAGAGTCCAGCCTAGCGGTTACACAGAACCTATTCTCCATGAAAAAAGACAAGAGTTTTTAGGCGGCTAATGAGTAATTCGCTTGATCGCCATTTAGAATGGCTGAATCAACATACGGAAGAGATCATTGATGCTGAAAGGCCAATAATAGACCCTCATCATCATTTATGGCCTGGAGATTCACAATATTTATTGGAAGATCTTTGGGACGATACTTCATCGGGACACAATATAAAGCACACGGTATTCATAGAGTGCACTCAAGAATTTCTTACCTCTGGACCCGACCATCTAAAACCTGTTGGGGAAACAATTTTTGTAAAAAAAATTGCTGATGAGGCAAAAAAAGAACCATCCAAATCACAAATATCAGGAATAGTTTCTCACGCTGATATGACTTTAGGAGAGGGTATTAATGAAGTTTTAGATTTACATTTTCAATATGGAGAATCTTTATTCAAGGGTATTCGTCATGCTGGTGGCTGGGATCCGCATGAAAATATGAGAAATTCTCATCACAGTCCACCAAAAGATATGTATATAAGCGATGTTTTTAATCAATCTCTTAAGATTCTTGGAGAAAAAGATCTAGTTTTTGAGGCGTGGCAATATCATCATCAGATTAATCAGGTTGCAGAAATTGCTGATAGAAATGAGGACCTCACAATTATTCTCAATCATTTTAGCGGGCCAATAGGAATAGGACCTTATGAGGGTAAGGAAAATGAAATTTTTAAAGTTTGGCAAAAAGATATAAAAGAGCTGTCTAAAAGACCAAATGTATTAGCTAAGCTAGGCGGACTTGCTATGCCAGTAAATGGCTTTAAATTTCATGAGCAAGAAACGCCAGCAACTTCAGAACAAATGGTAGAAAAGCAAAAACGTTATTACCTAGAATGTATAGAATCTTTTGAGCCATCCAGATGTATGTTTGAAAGTAATTTTCCAGTTGATAAGCAATCTATTTCCTATCATGTCTTATGGAATTTTTTTAAGAAAATCTCAGAAAATTTTAGTGAAGATGAAAAAAACAGTATGTTTTACGATTGCGCTAAAAAAGCTTACTCAATCTGATGTTTACTGATTAAAACCTTGTAACTCTGCAGCTTCCTCTCTAACTAGCTCAGGACCGCCAAGAATTTGTCTATTTAATCCAATTCTTTTAAACCAATAATGCAATCCTAAAAGATCTGTAAATCCCATGCCTCCATGTACTTCTGTTGCTTTTTTAGAAACCATTTTTGCAACCTCAGCAATATGTGATTTTGCTTGGCAAGCTTGTAGGCGGGCCTCGTCAGGATCATGATCAAAAGAATGAGCAGCTTGCCATAGCATTGCGTAGCAAGGCTCTAAATCAGCAGCCATCTCTGCACACATATGTTTTACGGCTTGAAATGATCCTATCACACGATTGAATTGCTTTCTTTCTTTTGCATATGAAACTGCTTTCTCAATCATTGTTTCAGAAGCACCTAGTGAGTCTGCTGAGAGAACAATTCTTCCCGCGTCTATAACCTTCTGGATAACAAAAGGATTATTTTCTGTTTCTTGAAGCACCTCAGCTTTAACATTTTTAAGATTAAGTTCTAAATACAATCTAGTTTTATCCACCGTGGTTAGCTGAATAATTTCAAGACCTTTTTCATTTTTATCAACGATAAACATGGTTCCACCCTTATCCGATAAAATAAAGAAATCTGCATTGTCTCCATCTATCACAAAAAGGGCTTTACCCGATGCCTTGCCTTTGTTTAGTTCAATTCCAGAATCTTCTCTAAAAATATTAAAAGAATTAGAGTGTAAAAATATAATGATCCAGGGATCTGATCCTGCGGAAACAAAAGGATTGATAAGTTACTTTTTAAAGATTGGTAAAGAAAACCTAGGAATCTTTAGAAGTAATGATATAAAAATCTATAAAGATCCTGGATCTGAAGTAATCATATAAAAAAAACCCCAGTAAAAACTGGGGTTTTTTTAAATCATGTGTTTACGTTATGTGACCAGATGATTTCTTGGCAGCAGCCCAAATTGCTAAACCGAATGCAGCTTTGTTGATCAAATCTGCTAAGTTATAAACAATATTAAGTGCATCTTCATTTAAGCCATCTCCGAAGTAACCCCAAGCATAACCGATTGGGTAAATTGCCCAACCTACAGTAACAATCCATTTGATTGTATTAAATGCTTGTTGACTTGCTGCGTTTCCACTGCCAGCGTTTGCTTTTGCAGTTTCACCCAAAAAGATTTCATAAATGATGTAAAGCCAAGCGATCATTCCAACGATCCACCATACTACGACATCACCTAAACCAGCTTCTCCAATGAAACCACCAACTAACATCACAAGTGATGCAATTAGAAGTTTCCAGAAAACTGCAGAACTAATTGCTGTAACAGCCGCAATTATTAAATAAAACTCAATAATTTGGAGCGGTACAGTAATTAACCAATCGATGTATCTGAATACAGTCGGAGTTTCACCTGCGTAAATCCAAACACCTCTCATGTATAAGTAGTGCCAGAAGGCAATACCAGTCACTAAACCAGCAACAGTAAGAGATGTCTTCCATTTAGCTGGAACATCTGATCTTTCAACAAAAAAGAAAACAGTTGCAGCTAACATGATAGCGGTAGCTAACCAAAACGATATACCAACGTAATCGTCAACAGCTAATATTTCTCCCATAATTCACCTATTTAAATAAGTTAAAAATTTTATATACAAAATATAACAATTCGCATTCTGCCAAAATAATGCCTAAAAAGCTAGTTTAATGCTTTTACCCACCTGCCAGATTTAAAACGCATTGTAAATAAGATACCTTTGGCCAAATAATCGGCGATTAAGGCTGAAAATACTATCTCGACGGGCATTTTTAACAAAAGAAATATCGATGCTAGTACCAATCTGAAGAAAATCAAACCTATCATGGTAATTATTAGGGGTGATTTCGTGTCTCCTGCCCCTCTTAGGGCCCCACCAAGAGAAAACTCTATACCCATAAGTGGTTGTAAAAGAGCAAAAATCCATAAAAATACGACTGTTAATCTTATTACTTCAGAATCGTCTATAAAAAATCCTGAGACAGGTCTGGAAAATATTGCTATAACTAATCCTACAATCGTCATCGAAAATACCGTCAATCTGGCTGATTTCCAGCCACTTCTTCTAGCTTCTTTAGGGTTTTCAGCCCCTAGGTACTGTCCGGTTAAAGTAGCACCTGCAATGGAGAAACCATGACCAATCATGAAACTAATCATTAGGATATTAATAGCGACGTTATATGCTGCAATTGGCTCATTTCCATATACCGAAATGATCCAAAAGTAGGCCAAGAGTCCAAAATTGAAGACAACGGATTCTATACCTGCTGGTACGGATATTTCTATGAGAGTTTTTAATCTTGAGAAAGAATAGAATTTTAGCGTCGGCATTGGAATGATAAATCTATTGCTAAACCATATGCACAAAGCTAAAACTGCTCCAATAGAAAATGAAATGCCCCAAGCATATGCTGCCCCTACTACACCCATTGCCTCAAAACCAAACTGACCATTGACTAAAGCAATCAGAAGAAAAACATTAATTACGTTAACAATAAGATTTATGATTAATGGAGTAATTACATCTCCGGCTGCTCTTAATGCTGCACCAACTATGAATAAGATTGCCAGACCAGGGACGAAAGATAGTGATATTTGTAAATATTCTACTGCTAATTTCTGACTTAGCTCATCTAGCCCAAAGGCTCCTATAATTTCATCGCCGGCAATAAAAAATATTAAAGTTGAAGAAACTCCAAAAATAATAGCGACTAATGTTGATAACAAAGTAACTTCGGCTGCTTCAATTGGCTTGTTTCCTCCAATTGCTCTTGCTACTAAAGCATGCGTGCCTGTAGCTGTTGCCATGAGTACTGCCTGTAAAAAAAAGAATATTCTTTGCCCCGTTCCAACAGCAGCCATGGCTTCTGTTCCCAAAGAACCAACTGCTTTTAAAGCAACTATACTTACGAAAGCAAATAAGATGTTATTAAGGATCGATGGCCAAGCAAGGCCCCATACAGACAGAGTTTCTGGACTGGATGGGGAATCTACCAGCTCTTCATTTGCATTTTTGTCTATAGAATTCAAATTTTTATCCTTCTATCCATTTAGAAAGATAATCAGTTAAATCTTCCGGTTTTTTTGTTCTAGCTGTTGTCCAATCATCAATAAAAGGTGAATTAAGAACTTGCTTATCTTGATTAATCACTAAAACAGTTGGAACCCCATATAATTTTTCAATTCCAAATTTTTTGGGTATGTGTAAATTTTTATCAAATCTCCCTACGTCTATATGTTGAACAATGTAATTTTTGTTGATTACTTCTTTCACTTCACTGCTCTTAAGCATACCTGCAAGAACTCTACAATCTGGACACCAATTACCGCCAAGAATTAACAATAATTTTTTATTTGGTTCAAGAGAATTGATAGCTCTAGCTAATAAAGCGTCTGCATCCGCAGAGGTATCATATGGTTTTGCGGGAACTTGAAGAGATTCAGGACTTCTTAAGTAAAACGCTGTTATTCCATCTGGAGTTACAATTTCTAGATTCTTCAGGGGACTTATTTCAATTAATTTACCTCTAGGCCCATCGGTTAATAAAAGTATGTTTCCGTTGGGATGCTGCAGAATATTTCTAAATCTATGGTTTAGTTCTTGAAATAAATTATCTTCTGACGAATTTAATGCCTCATCAAATGAAATCTTAGAAACTTTTTTTGCTTTTAAAGATGAAATCATCAAAGAATTTTTCCATTCAGGAAAATTATCTCCTGTGTAGTAAATCATTCCAGAAGGTGCAATTGATGGAACCCAATATTTAATTGGCTGCTCCATACCATCCATTTCTGTGAAAGGAGATATGATTGCTCCAGAATAATCACGACCATAGGTGATGGCAGGCCAACCGTAATTTTTACCTGATTGAATAATATTTATTTCGTCACCACCGAAAGGTCCGTGCTCATGTTCAATGATTTGCCCATCATTTAGTTGAATTAATCCTTGTGGATTTCTGTGGCCGTAAGAAAAGATATCATCAAGGGCTCTATTATCTTTAATGAAAGGATTATCATCTGGAATAGATCCATCTTTGTTGATTCTAATTAATTTTCCAAAATGGTTATCCAAAAATTGAGCTTGCTCACGATGGTCAAAGCCATCACCACTTGAAATAAGCAAAGTTCCATCAGAAAGAAAAAGTATTTTTGCTCCATAATGAGCACCAGTTCTTCGATTTGCCTTTGCTCTAAAAATTTCTTTGACGTTTTCTAGCTTCTCTCCATTCAATGAAGCTGAAGATACAGCCAAGGTATTAGTCCCATCAAAACTATTCAAGCTTGTGTACGAGAAAAAAATTGTCTTATCCTCTTTGAAGTTTGGACTAACTTTAATTTCAGACAGTCCGCCTTGGCTTCTAAAGTGAATCTTAGGCAGGCCTTTGATATCTTTTACCTCTCCAGAAGAGAAATTCAAAAGTTTAAGCTTTCCGACTTTTTCAGTAATTAAAAGTTTATCCTCAGAAATAAAGTCCATTCCCCAAGGCTGATTCAAGCCATCTAATAGAGTTTTTGAGGTGTAATCTAATTGTTGAGAATAAGTTTCAAAACTTGATGTAAGAAGGATTAAAAAAATAAAGTTTTTGAGCATATAGCAGATTGATAATAAAATTCGATTCTCTCATAGAAAAGTTCTTTACAGTGAAAATCTTATTTAAAAATTTTTCCTTATATTTGCTAACAACTTTAATATTAACCTTGCTTATTGTTCCAATAACAAGCTTCTCAAATCTCATTTGGTTAAATTCCATGAATATGCCTGTGGGAATAAAAATTGTTTATGAGGTCTTGATTTCAGATTTGATCAACTTAGGGATAGTTTTATTTTTAATTCTTATGATTCCCGTTGGTATTAGCCTTATCATTTCTAGATATACTTCATGGTTTTCTGCTATTTCAGATTTTGCTCGATATTTTGTTATCTCGGCTTTAACTATGTGGCTTGTATTGATTGGATCTGTTGAACTTCTCTATGAAACCGAGGTAATTGCCGGAAATAGAACTAGCATTGGAACTTTTCTCCATGTTATAGCCGGTGGCTTAGCGGGTGGAATTTTTTACAAATTAAGATATACAATATTTGCATGAGAAATAAATTTTTAATCCGCTTGATGTCTCTTATACCTTGCATTCTTCTTGGCTTAGTTGGATACCAGTGGTTTACTGATCCAATAACCACTGCATCAGGGTTTGGGATAGATTACGAGGCTATGTCGAATCATGGACAAAATTCACTTTTTAGAGATTTCACAGCTTTTTTCGCTGCAACATCTCTTTTTTGTCTTTTTGCTTTTTTTACTTTCAGAGCCTCTTGGCTTTTAGCCGCTGGATTAATTTATCTTTTTGCGCTTGGTTTTAATATATATCACGTAATGTATTTGGGGGGTGAAGTTCAAACTCAATTGTTTGTTGAAGTGGCATTATCTATTTGGATTTTAGGTACCGCTTTAATGATGAGAAGTGCATCAACTAGCAAACCTTCTCCTGGTGAAGCTAAAGCTGATACTGAATAGAGAAAGTAAAAGTTCTTCCTGTAGGATCGTGAAGCCTTGTATCAAAACTAAAATCAGGTGCATCATATAATTTTGGGGCAGGCTCATTTGTTAAATTTATAACTCCAAATTTTAAATCTAAATCGCCGTCCTCTAGATTTATTGGCCTTGTAATTGATAAGTCATGTATCAGAAATGAACTGACTTTATTCGTATAGTTCAAAGATTTTGCGTAATCACTTAGCTCTCTTTCGTTCGAATATCCGGAAATATATCGAGTAGTCCAATTCAATATAAATTCCTTATAACTCCAATCAAGAAAAAGGTTAATTTTATTTTTAGGAAGTGAGTGAATGTGTGCATCGTAGTTGAATTTACCAACTCTATTTATTAATTTTTCGTTATCTTCATAATGATCATGGTCTCCACCATCATCATTGTGTTCATGATGTTCAGGAGTTAAAAAAGAAAAAAGCGTCGTTGATGCTATCTTCAAATTTAATGAACCTAAATTATTCAGATCAAACAAAGAATTAAATTCGAAGTCCATTCCAGTAATGATGGATTTTTCTTCATTAACATAAGATGCGATAACGCCAATAATTTCTCCTGAAGAGTTTCTGGTAATTTTTGAACTATTGGGATTATTCAAAACAATAGCTTGGGCGCTTTCGGCTTCAATTCTATCTTTGTAATTGATCTCAAAAAAATCAAATTTTAAAGAGTAATTTTCTTCAGGGTAAAAGATTACACCAAGGTTTGTATTAATTGATTTTGCAGGTTTTAGCAAAGGATTTCCTGTCTGACCTTGCCTAACGAAGACACTGCCATTTATGTCTCTTACACTGCCCAAAACTATATCCGATCCAAACATCTGAGACATCGAAGGCATGGTGAAGGAAGTACCAGTGGAAAACCTTAAAGAAAAGATATCATTGGGTTGAAACCTCAATGAAATTTTAGGATCCAATGAATTTTCATTTTTAAAATCCTCATATCTTAAAGCTGCCCTTATTTCTAATGTTTCTGAGATAGACTTATTGAGTTCCCCAAAAAAAGCAGCTTTAGATCTGGCTTTATTAACATCTGTTCCTCCTCCTAAAAAAAACAGATCTGCTTGCTTTGTAATTTGCCCTTCTTTATTTACTTCTATCCTGCCTAAATCGTTATATTGGATATCAAGAGTATCTCTTGCAATCTGGAAACCAGCAGAAAAATAAATTTCATTAAAATTTGTTAAATAAATTCCATCGATTGAGCTTAAGGATCCTTTCTTTTTCGCTGTAAGGTTCCCGCTGACATATTGAACTAACTCATCTGCATTTATATCGGCGAACAAATTCCAAGAAAGATTTTTTCTCTCTCCTCCTTTACCGGCAAGAGCTTCCTGAAATCTTGAGTTAATTATGTCAGGTCTTATAGCAAGATTGCTATGAGCACTATGAGTAATTGAAATATCAAAAAAATCATTTTCAGAAAAAGAGAATTTCATAGAATCGGTTAAATGGTACTGGTAGATATCTTTTGTGGAAAAAGGTGAAGGATAATTTGAACCAAGGGGCCTTCCTCGCCATTTAATTTCATTTTCAAATGGACTGCTCCCTTCTCCAGGCAGAATATTCCTTGATAAAAAAGGAAGCGCAGGATAAGAAGGAGACTGAGGGTTGTCTTGAACATTTACTTTTGCGTATATCAGATTGAAGTCGTTAGAAATTAAAAAAGAATTTTCAACAGAGGTATTTAAATTTAAATAAGCTTTATGATGTCTTTCTTTATTGATGACGTTAAACCTTTTTCCATATGCAAATTTACAAAATCCACCAAGCAAGATTCCACCATTACTCTCACAATTGGGATCAGGGATTTTCTCACCTTTTTCGTAGGTACCTTGATATGGTCCAGATAAAATCTCTTCTTTTTCAGTTGTAATAAAAGTCTTCCCAAATGTGCTTATAGATAAATCTGCAATTCCATCAATTTGTCGTGCAGAGAGTGGGGACCTATAAAGACTTTCTAAGCCAAGAATAAGATTATTTTTATTGCTTTTGGATCCATATAAAAAACCTACTTTATTATCATTTTGTTTATGAGATTCGGTAATCTGATGATCTGATCTAAATAAAAATCCTTCAAAATCTTTTTGAGTTAGAACATTTACAACTCCCGCGACGGCATCTGATCCGTAAATCGATGTAGCTCCTTCTTTGAGAATTTCAATGGATTTAATTGCGATCTCCGGGATTATGTTTGCATCAATATATCCCTCTCCTTCATGAGATGGTGTTCCTGCGAAGGTTTGTCTTTTTGTATTTATCATCAACAATGTTGAGGCGTGATCTAGGCCTCTTAATGTGATGGCTGACATCCCTTGATCTTCTCCATCCATTGAATTAGTCTGAAAATGCGATCCAGAAATTGAAGGAATGTATCTAGAAATTTCAGACAAAGAAATCGTGTTAAATTTAAGATAATCGTCTTTAGAAAAAACTTCTATTGGACTTAATTCACTATCGGTATTTTTTATATAAGAACCAGTTACAACTATCTCCTCCTCAGCTTTTAAAAAGGCCAAAAAGAATAGAGAAGCAAAAAATATGAATTTCACTTGTATGGATGAATTAATTTATTGGTTTGATTTTATTGATTTATTAACTAAATCTTTTGGATCAGGAATGTCAGAAAATCTGTCCAATGAATCGCTGAACATATTTTCTGGTGAAACCGATTCATGTCTTGCACTATCGTCATAAGGATCTGAATAAAAACCCAGAACATAACCGCCTTTTGAATATCCTATAAGCGATCTAAGCTCTGGACTAAGTCCTTTGGCAATTTCTGGAGGACACGATAAGTATTGATTTTCTTCTTGTCTTATCCAGTTCACTGCGTAATGAAGAAAAACTCCAGTTCTAATTTCATCTGAAGTTGTATTCTCGCCACCGCCATGCAAGACAGTACCTGTGTATATGAGCACCGAACCAGCTTCCATTTCAGCATAAGCTATTTCATCAGGTTGAGGGAGTCTTTCTTTATCCCACCTATGAGAGCCGGGTACAATCTGGGTGGCCCCATTCTCCTTGGTGAATTTAGAAGCAGCCCAGATAGTGCTAAACAAAGGCTCAACTTTTCTAGGAAGATAACCTCCCCATATGCCTCTGTCTCTGTGGAGAATTTGGGGAGACTCGCCCGGACCAATGCTTACAGCCGATGTGAAGTGCAATTGTAGTCCATCACAATAAGGCTGAAGAAAATTCTTTGCTGATTCATTAATGAGAGGGTCTAGAGCTAATTCCCTGCATTTTTCAGATCTTGCAATCAGAGCACCGATTCTTTTTGTCTTAAATCCGGTAAATTCATCTCGACCGAAATTATCATGAGACAAAAAAGGATCCAGCTCGTTATTTAAAGTTTGTAAAAAATCTGAATCAAGAACGTTATCGATAATAACACCTGCATCGTCATGCAAAACCTCAATTATGTCATCCGCTGACGTATCCGAT
>JAOIOC010000012.1 GCA_028140145.1 SAR86 cluster bacterium
CAAAGATAACGTTAGCCTTGATCTGACTTCCATACATTTGTTCAATTATTTCCTTAGGCGCCTTTCCTTTTCTGTATCCTTTGACAGTGGATGAAAATTGTTGGCTCGCAACCCTTTTGTCGTATTCTTTTTGCAGTTCTTCTTTAGGAAGCGTGAATTTTAATTTTTTTTCTATCTCGTTTTTTTTACCTAACCCAAACATTACTATTCCTAAATCTTAAAGAGCGCGAAACTTTATCATAAAAACCTTAGTTTCTTCTTAATAAATGGGGTGGATGATGGGGCTCGAACCCACGACAACCGGTACCACAAACCAGCGCTCTACCAACTGAGCTACATCCACCACTCTGGCCTCCCGGGCAGGATTCGAACCTGCGACCCTCTGCTTAGAAGGCAGATGCTCTATCCAGCTGAGCTACCGGGAGATGGTGACTATTCTATCGAAAAGGAATTAATTAGTCTTCTTGCTTAGGTATCGCAAAATTAACGGCAGTGTGCATTAGTGTTGCAACTAACTTGTCATTTTCATCAAAAATTCTGGCTTCCATGGTGGCTATTTGCCTTCCGATTTTTATGAATTTAACTGTGATTTTTGCTTCTCCTAATGGCAACGATCTATGAAACAAAACGTGTAAATCAGTGGTTAAGGGAGCGGCTGTTCCGTTGTTATCCCCAATGAAAGCCATGGACGAAGCCTGATCTAAAGCAGCTGTGATCATTCCGCCCTGAACAAAACCTCTAGGATTCATTGAAGATTCATCAAACGTTACTGAAAAATAATGTTCTTCATCTTTTGAAGACAGATACTGCAAATTTAAAAACTTGTTAATTCCAGAGGGATTACCCAACATTTCCTTTAAAAAATCTTTCATTATTTTTATGGAGCAGAAGTTCCTACATAATCGTCAAAATTAAAAAACTCACTCTCTTTTAATAAATTAAACATTGCATCTCTTGCCGCTTGACCTGTAACTCCCCTAACTATTGTTCCATTAGCTCTTCTCTCTTGGAAAAGATCATCTGACTCTTCTGTGTTCAATGTGAATTGGAAGGAATTGCCAACAGCTTGGCGGTCTGATCCTCTAGTGTAAAACTGAATTAGTACATTTGAAACATCTGCAGAGGTGCTCAATTTTGCCCTCATTTCGTCCAGTTGCTTGAATGTTTGTGGGAAAGAAACCAATTCATCCATTAGAGGTTTTGGATCTAAGGTGTCCTTATTTTCGAGTGGATCTCCAATTTGGTTTTCTAGAATATCGAGATTGTTAGCAAAAAAATTCCACCACATATACTGTATTTCTTCATTAAGGCCACTGGAATTATTACTTTTTGCATTGTGTTTTAGAAATAACGCTCCTCTCTTGCTACCTCGGTATGCAGCGCAATCTAAAACCGTTACCTTATCTTGAAACCCTCGCTTTACTTGTCGCGAAATCTTTATATCATCCCATCGGGTTTCATTTGTGTTGTCGCCAACTGTAATGAAAGATTCATCTGCACAAAATCTATTTAAATCTTCATAACTCGCACCCATTTGACCGGCCCCTTTCGTATTATTGAAAGTTCTACCTTCTTCATCCTGATAAAAGCTCCTTCTTTCCTTTGAAATCACAATTGACTTTCCTTCGTGCCCTTCTACGCCAGAATCTTTCAGGAAATTAAATCTTTCAGTATGTTCCTCAGCAGAATTCAAGACCCCATCTAAATCAAGTTTATCTATCAGGCATGACTCATATCCATCTGCGCATTTAAAAGGTTTAAGTTTACCAATGCTGGTAGATTCATCTTCCTGAGTTTTGACAAGTTTTGAGCCCATAGATTCGAAATTTTGCGTAAAATACCAACCTGAACTATTTGGTTTGGTTTGATGACGAAAATAAAAATCTAGGTCAATTTCATCAACATCTTCGTTACTTAAAAATTTATCTGTTACTGCATCTTCAATTGAAATTATCGGAACGACATCATCTCCAATCACTTCTTTTGTTTGTCTGCCTATTTCATATTTAAGAGCTGTTAAAAGAGGCAACCAAGATGCAATTAAAGTCGCGTTTTCTTCAGTGATAACATTGTTGGTTGATTGAGCTACAAAATCCCTTAAGAATTCTCTGTAATCAATGCCAATGTTTCCTTTAATTCTTGATAAAGCAGCATTCACGTATGACTTAACAACTTCCTCAACAACGAGTCCCACAGAGCCGCAGCCTTCTGCAAGAGTAAGATCTCTTGGTAGATCTATGCTCTCAATTCCATCAACAACAGCCTTAGATAAAAAATTACTAAAAGGTGAAATAATAATGGAAGAGTAGTCAGGGTCGCTGCCGCCCTCGCCTGATATTTCATTAAAAAATCCATCTATGGCGGGCAAAATCATTTCGTATTCTTGTTCAACAATGCCTTGAGTGCTATCAATAGCCCCAACTGGAACTTGAACCACTAAAGGCCTTTTTTTTAAACATGTAAAAAAAGCTTCTGCTTGTGCTTGTGTAGACGTTGATCCATCAACCTTGTAATTATAAGTCGGATTAGTTCCTGAAGCGTTTAGTTCAATCAAATTCATTGAAAGTAGTCTTTGAACCGTACCGTTCATCAAAAAGGAACCAGAGGCATCAGTCACACCCCATATCTCACCGTCATCAAACTTCAAATTAAAGTTTTCATCAATAAAAACTTTTGCTCCACCAATGTAACCATCAACAGCTTTACCGCCAATGATATTTACAACTTCACCATCAATTGTAAGAGTATCGTTTTGAGGAGTAGTTACATCAAAATAATTTGTCGTTGTATCTGCATTTGAAGATGCTATAGCAGCAGAAGAGGAAGCCGATGATGAATTATTAGAACTTGATGAATTCGATGCACTGCTAGAACTTGAACTTTCTTGAATCGGAGCAGATGATCCTCCGCCTCCACCTCCTCCACAGGAAAAAATTAATAAAGTTAACAATAAAGAAAATATTTTATAACTCATAAATAATCCATTAAAAAAATGGTCGGGGTGGAGGGATTTGAACCCCCGACATCCTGCTCCCAAAGCAGGCGCGCTACCAGGCTGCGCTACACCCCGTTGAAAGGCATTATAATTAATAATACTTTTTTTGATACTTTTTAACCGAATGTGAAAAATGAAAATCTATATAATATTGAAATGACTTTGATCTTAGATGGAAAAAAATTAGCTTCTCGTTCAGAGGAAGAATTCAAAATAAGAGTCTCTGAACTCAAAGAAAAAACTGGCGCAACTCCCATTCTTGCAACCATATTAGTAGGAAATGATCCTGCTTCTGCAACCTACGTAAAAATGAAAGGTAATGCTTGTAAAAGAATTGGTATGGATTCTTTAAAGGTTGAAATGGATGAGTCTGCAACCACAGAAGAATTATTAGAGAAAATATATGAATTAAATAGAAACGAAAATGTTCACGGTATTCTTCTTCAGCATCCTGTTCCCTCGCAAATCAATGAAAGAGTCTGTTTTGATGCAATTGCCGTAGAAAAAGATGTTGACGGCGTTACATCAGAGAGTTTTGGTTTAATGACAATGGGCTCTGATGCTTATGGCTCATGCACTCCTTATGGGATTATCAGGATTTTGAAACATTACGACATAGATTGTTCTGGGAAAAGTGCTTGCGTGATAGGTAGAAGTCCGATTTTAGGAAAACCTATGTCTATGATGCTATTAAATGAAAATGCAACGGTTTCAATTTGTCACTCAAAAACGATAAATCTTTCAGAGATTGTAAGTGACTCAGATATTGTTGTCGCAGCCTTGGGAAAAAAGGAATTTATAAAATCTTCTTGGTTAAAAAAAGGATGTGTTCTAATCGATGCGGGATTTCATCCTGGGGGATACGGTGATGTTGAACAAGATGGATTAGATTCAATCTGTTCTGCTTACACTCCTGTTCCAGGGGGAGTGGGTCCAATGACCATAAACACACTGATTATGCAGACTCTTGAGAGTTGCGAGGCTAAATTTAAATAGCCTTTCCTTTTCCCCAGTATTCATCTTTTAACAACCTTTTGTAAAGTTTTCCTGTTGGGTGACGAGGTAGCTCCTCACGAAAATCAATGCTCTTGGGGCATTTGACGTGCGAAATGTTTTCTCGGCAATAAGCCATCAATTCTTGTTCCAGATCATCGCCTGCTAAACCCATATCTTTTGGCTGAACTACGGCCTTCACTTCCTCTCCCATTTCTTCGTTCGGTACTCCGAACACAGCAACATCTGCAACTTTTGGATGCATGATCAAAGTATCTTCGGTTTCTTTGGGATATATATTTACCCCACCGGATATAATCATGAATGCTTTTCTATCAGTTAGATAGAGATAACCCTCTTCATCTAAATAACCTACATCTCCAAGAGTTGTATATCCTTGCTTTGATGTTGCTCCTTTAGTTTTTTCCTCATCATTGTGATAAGAAAAACCAGTAGATGTGGGCCCTTCAAAATATATAGTACCTTCTTCTCCGGTAGGAACTTCATTTTGATCATCATCCAAAATATGCACTGGCCCCAATAAAGACTGACCAACTGTCCCTTTGTGAGCAAGCCATTGTTCTGAATTGCAAGCAACAAAGCCATTAAATTCAGTTCCGGCATAATATTCATGAATAATCGGTCCCCACCAATCAATCATTTTTTCTTTCACTTCAACAGGACAAGGTGCTGCAGCATGAATAGCAATTTTATGAGTAGATAAATCATACTTATCCATGATCTCTGGGTCACTTTTTAAAAACCTGATAAACATCGTCGGAACCCATTGGCTATGAGTAACTTTAAATTTTTCGATAGCTTCTAGGGCCGCCTCGGGATCAAATTTTTCTAAAATGATGCTAGTAGCTCCAAGGGCTAAAAATCCGGTATTAAATCCCATTGGGGCGGAATGGTATAAAGGAGCAGGCGATAGATAAATTGATTCTTCGTCAGCAGAATAAAGACCTTGTACAACTCTAGTCAAACCGAGATCATCATCGGCTGAATCATAAGGCAATGGACTTAAATTTATCTCTCTACTAACGCCCTTTGGCTTTCCAGTTGTTCCTGAAGAGTAAAGCATTGCCGCTCCCTGACATTCATCCTCTATTGGCTCAACTGGCATTGTTTCAATAGCATCTTCAAATGATTTGAAATCACCTGATTCCCCATCAAGCATAAATTTATGAACTCCTTGAAGCGAGCTTTCTAAATCTTTAGCTGATTCCTCCAAAAATTTAGATGTAATGAAAACTTTTGCACCGCAATCTTTAACAATATATTCGACTTCGTTGGCCTGAAGTCTCCAGCTTATAGCAGTATATTTAAGTCCGCTTCTCCATGCAGCGAAGGCAATTGGAAAAAACAATTTATGATTCTCCATCATGAAAGCCATGCTATCTCCGGGCTTTAGACCCAAAGATCTGAATAATTGGGCTGCTTGGTTTGATAATTCATTTAATTCTTGGTGAGTAATTACATCTCCACTTCCAGCCATAATTATTGCTGGTTTATCTTTAAGTTTTGGACCATTAATACCTGGGTGCATAATCTTTTGTATTTTTAAAGTAAAATAACTCCTCCAAAACAAAAATATCATATTATGAACTCAATAAGAAGATTGCCGGTGATATGTGGATACGGGGGTATTAATTCTGCTGGAAGATCTTCTTCGGATCTTGCTTACAAAAGAATTGTTTATGATCTTCTATCTGAAGATATGAAAAATGATGTTATCAAAGACCTTAGCAACATAACAAATAACGAAACAAATAAGAAGAATTTTAAGAATCAAACCTTAGTTAGAAAAATTAATAAAGAAAAATATGACTCAGAAGGTTTGATGACTGAGACGATGAATGTTAATGCTGCGGGTCAGTTTCCTGCAGGATTTAAATCAGGTAGTTTCTATAAATCGCGACAGCATCCGGTTGGTCTCGAAACAACAATATTTGGAGTATCAGATGCTTTAGGTTACTCAGGGATTGATTGGGATACAGATATTAAACCATTTGTTGATCCGTCTAGGATTGGAGTTTTTTCTGGTCCTGCCATAGGTCAATTAGACTCTCTTGGCATGGGTGGATTAATGCAGTCGAGACTAAAAGGGAAAAGAGCTAGTTCAAAGCATTTATCTATGTCTTTGTTAGAAATGTCTGCCGACTTCATCAATGCATATATTCTGGGTTCAGTTGGCGTTACCGGAGCTAATGCAGGAGCGTGTGCAACATTTTTATACAACTTAGATCTTTTAGTGAACGGTATTAAAGAGAATAGATTGGATATAGGGATTGCTGGATCTGCTGAAGCACCAATTACAGCTGAAGTTACAGATGGATTTGTAGCCACCACGGGTATTGCAGACGATAAGAAGATTCTTGCAATGCAAGAAAGAAATAATGATCAACCTGATATTGACTATACAAGAGCTTGTAGGCCATTTGGAGATAATGCAGGTCTGATCCTAGGAGAAGCAGCACAATTTGTTCTTGTATCTAGTCTTGAAAAAGCAATTGAGCTTGGACTGGAAATATATGCTCTGGTGCCTGCTGTAAAAATAAATGCCGATGGAATAAAAAAATCTATCTCTTCTCCGGGCATAGGTAATTACATCACTATGGCGTCAGCTGTAAATGAATCGAAAAAATTTTCTGATGACTTGAATAGAAGCTTTGTAATCGCTCACGGAACAGGTACTTTTCAAAATAGAAGTACGGAATCTCATGTTCTTAGCTCAGTTGCAAATGGAATGAATCTCAAAGACTGGAAAATTACTGGTCTAAAAGGGCTTCTTGGTCACACTATGGGTCCAGCTGCAGGAGATGAACTTATGACAGCGATTGGATTTTGGAAACATGGATATGTTCCTGGTATCACTACCACTGAAGCGTTAGCAGAAGATGTATATAAAGATAACTTAGATTTTCTTTTAAAAAATAAAGAAATTGATAAAAATTCAATTGATTCAATATATCTGAATGCAAAAGGCTTTGGAGGAAATAATGCTTCTGCAGGAATTATATCGCCTGACAGAGCAATGGATTTAGCTAAGAAAGAATTTTCGTCCTCGGATTTAAAAAACTATACGAATAAAAAAGAAAAAGTTTTGGAGTCATCAGAAAAGTATCAAGATGACTGCAGAAAAGGAGAATACAAAGTTATTTATCGATTCAATGAGGAAGTTTTAGAAGGACTGGATGACATCAAAATATCAGATGAAGGAATTGAGCTAAAAGGTTTTCCTCACCCAATTAAATTTAATTAATTTTATCTTTAGGAAACAAATTCCTAATGATTGAAACTAACGGAAGAAAATAGATGTACCATTTTGGGAAAATTCTTTGTAAAAGATCGTAGGCATGAGCATCAATGCCCACCAAAATTCTCTTATTTTTCTTTCTTATATTTTTTAAAATTATTTTTGCTGCACTCTTGGCGCTCGTTGGAGCATTCTCTTTAAAAATTTTTCCTGCCTCTTCAGGTGTATCTGCTTTACCAAACATGGTTGATCCAGGCTCAAAATTTTTAAATCTTGAGGCAGAAAATATATTTGTACCAATGTGACCTGGATGAACCGAATAAACTTCTACTGTTTCTTTATTTAATTGCATTTCCAAGGCAAGACTCTCGGTAAAACCCCTTACACCGAATTTTCCAACGTGGTAAATAGATTGAGATGGCACACTTAAAAGACCAAATATGGATGAGGTATTCACAATGGCTGATTCAGGCCTTTTTTTCAGGTGAGGCAAAAAGGCTCTTGTAGAGTTAATGACGCCGTGCAACAAAATTCCTAGACCAAAATCCCAATCCTCATCTGTGCTTTCCTCAACCGTAGCGGCTACAGATAAACCTGCATTATTGAAAACTATATCAACTTGGCCATGATGCTCTATTACTTCTTTAGGAAGGTTATCTACAGCTTCTTTATCACTAACATCCAATAAATGGGAAGATACACCCACATTATGTTTTTTAAGTAATTCTCTAGTTTCATTCAAAAGCTCTTCTTTCCATTCAACTAAGGCTATGTTGCATCCCTCTGAAGCTAGCTGAAGGGCTAATTCTTGTCCCATTCCTGAACCTGCGCCTGTAATGACTGCAACCTTATCTTTGAAATTTTTCATAAGAAATGAACCTTAGCAAATTATTTAAAAAAATTCTTTATGGCTTCCAAAGGTAATCCCTGAATCACGTAAGGATCTCCTTTTATGTATTCAAATAAATCTTTCCCAAGTGATTCGTATTTATATGATCCACTAGACATTAGAGGGTCATCTTTCTCAACGTATTCTTGGATTTCTTCAAGAGAAAGATCTCTCATTTTCAGAACAGCCTTGTAATGTTTCTCGTGAACAACATTACCGTTGAATACGATTGCAAGGCCGCTTATTTGGAAATGTTCTCTCCCTGAGAGTTTTTGAAGATTTTCTATCGCTTTGCTTGCAGTTTTAGGCTTACTGAAAATCTCTGAGCCAAGAAGACAAATTTGATCCCCCCCAATTACGTGTTTGTCAGGAAACATTTTACTCACGCTTTGAGCTTTCTCTTTTGCAAGCATCACAGATAAATTTATAGGCGTAAGACTTCGATTTTCTGATTTTAACTTTTCCTCGTCTATTAGAGGTTTGTGTGAATCAAACTTAAAACCAGCATCCAGAAGAATTTTTTTCCGAATTTCTGATTCGGAAGCAAGAATAAATGTGGTGGGCAAAATTATTGATTGTTTCCAGAATGAATCAAGGCCATGAATTCATTTCGAGTATTTATATTTTTTTGAAATACTCCGGTCATTTTGCTTGTCACTGTACTTGTTTCAGACTTATGTATACCTCGGGTAGTCATACATTGATGCGCTGCATCCACTACAACAGCAACGCCTTTTGGTTTTAATACCTTACTAATGGTGTCAGCAATTTGTGCTGTCATAGTTTCTTGTGTTTGCAATCTTTTACCAAACACATCAACAATTCTTGCCAATTTACTTATTCCCACAACTCTATTATTAGGAATATAACCAATATGAGCTATGCCCAGTATCGGAACCATGTGGTGTTCACAGTGGGATTCGAGCCTTATGTTTCTGACTATTACCATTTCATCGTAACCTTCAACTTCTTCAAAAGTTTTTGACAGTATTTCTTCAGGATCGTCGTGATAACCTGCAAAGAATTCTTGATAAGCTCTTGCAACTCGATCTGGAGTTTCTATTAATCCTTCTCTATCAGGATCATCTCCTGCCCAGGCAATTAAGGTTCTTACGGCATCTTTTGCCTCTTCCATAGAAGGAACAGGCGTCTTTAATTTTGTTACTTTTTTCATAACTTATTAGTTTGAGGAGCTAACTGTAGAGGTAATTTTACAATATATCAAAGTTAATAACAGGAATAAGGTTATTTCTGGACTATTGATCCTCCACCTTTTGCAAACTCTTCTGCAGCTTTTTTATCTTTTAAAAGGTTTTCTACCTTTACGGGAACTTCTAAACCTTTAAGCATTCCTGGTTGTTCATAACACCTTTCAATCCAGCCTTTAAGATTATCTAGATCATCAGTTGAAACTCCAGACCAACGATGTGTTCTGACCCAGCACCAATTTGCAATATCAGCTATCGAAAATTCATCGGCTAACCAATCTCTGTTTTCTAAACGCGTGTTTAAAACTTCAAAAAGTCTCCTGCTCTCATTTTGGTACCTATCAATTGCTGGTTGTATTTTTTCAGGGAAGTATCTAAAAAACACATTCGCCTGTCCCATCATCGGACCAATACCACCCATTTGGAACATTAACCACTGTATAGCCACTGATTTTTGGTGAGCATCTTGTGGAAGCAATTTTCCTGTTTTCTCAGCTAAATAAATCATGATTGCCCCAGACTCAAATACTGCTAAATCATCATTAGCTCTATCAACAATAACAGGTATTCTACCGTTTGGATTCATTGCTAAGAATTCTTCAGTTTTTTGCTCTCCTTTTTGCAAGTTAATAGCATGAGTAGTGTAATCAAGATTCAACGCTTCGAGGGTACATGAAACTTTATGTCCATTTGGTGTTGAGGTCGTGTAAAGATCAATCATCTTCTGAATTTTTAAGAGAATTAAAAGGATACGGTCTTTCTTCTGTCTCAAAAGTCACAAAGTCAATAATTTGATTAATAAATTTCTGAAATACATTAGTCAGATCGCCTAAGTTTTTATTTGGTTTTTTTGTTATTAATTTAAAAATGAATTGTGCAAAAGCAATAATCCAAAGGAGGAAAATTGAATAAGATATGACTAACAAATATACAACAACAAGAAGAGCATCTATCCAGGTAGAGCTATCTTTGATATTTGACATTGCTTCATCAGAAATAGTCTCCTGAGAGGTTTCAAGTTCTTTATTTTCTTCTTCAATTGTTTTATTTTCTTCACTCATTTATAAATCTCGTCCATCAGACTCAATAATCATTTTATCAAAAGATTCTTTAACTGAGCCTTTTTTGAAAACAATATTGTATAGTTTTTCTACTATTGGCATGTCCAATTCTAGTGCAGAAACTTTTTCATAAACTATTTTTAAGGTCTTCTCTCCCTCAATAACCTGATTTATTATTTTTTTTGCCTCTTCTCGAGATTTTCCTTTGCCTAAAAGATACCCAAAAGAATAATTTCTACTTTTTTCTGAACTAGCAGTAGCAAAGAGATCACCTACTCCGGCTAAACCTAATAAAGTTAATTTTTTAAGTTTCAAGTTCTCAAATAGGTGAGACATTTCTACTAAACTTCTGGTTAAGATCATTGCTTTTGTATTTTTTTTATTTCCGAGTCCGTCGGACAATCCTGAGACTATTGCATAAATATTTTTTAGAGCTCCTGCAAGCTCAACACCCTTTACATCATTATTGAGGAAAACTTTGAAACTTTGTCTATCGAGAATATTTGAGAATTCTTTGCCTGTTCTTTTATTCTTAGCAGCAATTACGCAAGCAGCCGCCATACCTTCAATAATTTCAGACGCTAAATTAGGTCCTGATAAAACACTTATGTTCGATTCCATTTCAAGCTCTTCCTTAAGAATTTCACTCATTGAAAAAAAAGTTTTCTTTTCCAGGCCTTTTGAAGCTATGAGAAAAGAAGTCTCTGACATTATGTGTTTTTTATTTTTTTTAAAAAAACTCCTAACAGATGCTGAAGGTATACAAACTATTACGTGACTTAAAATCAATATATCTTTTTGATTTGAAGTTGCTTTAATATTTTTGTGTAATTTCTTACTTCCAGAATATTTTTTATTTGTATGATTTGTATTTATTTCATTTACTGTGTTTGGATTACGAGACCAGATCAACACCTCGTATCCATTATTTGCTGCAATATCAGCCAAAACTGTTCCCCAAGATCCAGCTCCTAAAACACCTATTTTTTTATAAGGACTATTCATCTAAAAAATCTAAAGAAGACTTCATGTATTTTGCCCACCATTTTTGGCCCATCTCGCTCATTCTTTCTAAATTATTCATTGATTTGATATCTATTTGAGTGGCGGCCTCATTCAAATTAGAGTCAACTCTGAAATAATTTTCGCCTATTATTTTTTCTGATAATTGATGCTCCAGGTTTGATTCCAGAAGCATTGGAATTATTCCGCCTCTAAGCCAAGACAAAGACCCCCAATTTTTCGCTCTTGAACCATCAATGAAGTTGTTATTGAAGCCTGTCCCAATACTAAAAATTTTGATTTCATCTCTTGGAAAAAGTTTTTTTGCTTCCGTAAGAGCTATTAAGGCAGGATTATTTGTTGAAACTGCCCCATCCACATACCAACTGTCTTCTATTTGAACTGCGGGAAAGTAGGTCGGTGCTGCAGAAGTAGCAGCAGCTACATCAGCGACAGAAACCTCAGGATGATCTCTTTCAGAAAAAATTTCTGGAAATCGTGTATTTAGATTGTAAGTAACAATTGAGCAAGGAGTATCCGAGCTAGATAATTTTAAACTTCCAAAATAATCATACATAACTTCCAGTTTTTTTTGGCCGTTGTATTTGGTTCGAAAGAGACTTGAAAAAGATCTAGTAAAGATCTTTTTTAAATTTTTTTCAGAATAAATTTCTAATAATCTTGGTCCTTCAATTTCTAAAACTGAAATAACGAGAGCTATTATTCCACCTGTTGAAGTGCCAACTACTAAATCAAATTTTGAGGAAAGTGGTTGACCTATTTTTTTCTCTAGTTCATATAAAAAAACTGAAGTAGCTAGTCCTCTAACGCCACCGCCATCAAGAGATAAAACATATTTTGTCATGCAGATTGTTTAGCTCAGTTATAATTAATTAATGAATACCGAGGAGCAATTTATTGAATCTATTCTACACTCAAATTATCCGGTTTTTTTTACCGGTGCCGGTATAAGTACAAACTCTGGAATTCCTGACTTCAGAGGACCTAAAGGTTTTTGGAAGACAAACACACCTATCATGTTTCAAGATTTTATGAGCCAAGAATCTCAAAGATTGAAGTATTGGACTCAAAGTGTTGAGTTTAAGTCAAATTTTCAGGAAAAAAAGCCTAATGAAGGACACAATATTATTTCAGATGTCATCAACAATAAAAAATCTGGGCATTGCATAACCCAGAATGTTGATAATCTCCATCAAAGGTCAGGTTTGAAAGATGAGCAAGTAACTGAACTTCATGGGAATGCTACTTATGCCATTTGTTTAAACTGCAAAAAAAAATTTGAACTTTCTCATATTCACAAGCAGTTCAAAGCAACCAATCAACCACCAAAATGTGATGTCTGTGACGGATGGATTAAAACAGCAACAATATCTTTTGGTCAACCGATGCCTGAGGATAAAATGATTATTGCTCACGAGGAAACATTAAAGGCTGATGTTTTTATTGTTGCTGGATCATCCTTGTCAGTTTTTCCTGCTGCAAATTTCCCATTAATTGCAAAAGAAAATAATGCCAAACTTTTGATTGTTAATAATGAAGAAACGCAATTTGATCATTTTGCAGATATTTTAATCCATGATGATATTTCAAAAACCTTTTCAAATTTAAACATTATTCATTAAAAATGGATTCAAAAAAAATTGGTTTTTGGTCAGGAATTGTTTTATTCACAGCAATCTTAATTTTTTTTAATCCAGATGATTTATCTCAAAGAGGTCAGATAACTGCTGCTGTTTTTATTTTGATGGGTATTTGGTGGGCTACTGAAGCCCTGCCCCTTCCAGCAACAGCTCTTATTCCCATTATCGCCTTCCCACTTTTAGGTGTTGAGGAAATTGGAGTGCTTTCAAAAGAATATATGAACAAGGTTCAATTTTTATTTGCTGGAGGATTCATGATTGCTATCGCCATGCAAAAATGGAATTTGCATAAGCGAATAGCCTTGTTAGTTTTATCTATTACTGGATTTAGAAGTGAGAGATTAATTGCAGGCTTCATGATAGCGAGTTTTATTTTGAGCATGTGGATTATGAATACCTCTACAACTATTATGCTTCTTCCAATCGGGATCTCTATCATTCAAGCAATCAATGATTCCATCAAAAATTTATCCGGGGATCAAAAGCTAAATTTTCAAGTATGTTTACTTTTAGGAATTGCATATTCTTCTTCTTTGGGAGGAATTACTACACCAATCGGAACTGCACCCAATGGTGTTTTAATTCAGTATGCATTTGAAAATTATAATTTAGACATAGGTTTTATAGACTGGTTTTCAATCGCAGCACCTTTTTCAATTCTCTCTTTACCAATCATTTGGTTTGTTTTAACAAAATTTTTATTTCCAATTAACTTTTCTGATACCGGAAGTGCAGAAAAAATTCTATTTGAAATTAAAGACGAATTGGGTGCTATGAGCAAAGAAGAAAAGATAGTTTCTTTTGTTTTTTTGTTCACTGCCTTAGGATGGGTGTTTCGAAAAATAATTGATGATCTTCCTTTTTTATTTTTACTAGAGGATGCGGTCATATCGATGATGGGTGGTTTGAGTCTTTTCTTTTTGACATCTAATCAAAAGAGATTACTTGACTGGGATGATATCCAAAACAAATTTCCATGGGGTTTAATTTTTTTGTTTGGTGGCGGAATGACTCTCGCTTATGTGGTAAATGATAGCGGTCTGGCTGTTTGGCTAGCCAACTTAGTTCCAAGCGAAGCGAACCTGATTTTGGTATTGTTCATTGTTATCGCAATGGTCATTGCTTTAACAGAATTGACCAGTAATTTAACAACAACCATTACATTTATTCCTATTATTGCAGGAATTGGCATAAACATTGGAGTCAATCCAATGCTGCTCATAGTTCCTCTTACTATTGCAGCTAGTTGTGCATTCATGCTTCCGGTGGCAACTCCTCCAAATTCTATTGTCTACGCATCGGGTTATATTCCAATAAGCCGAATGGTTAGAGCGGGTATTTTCTTAAATATAATCTGTGGCTTGCTCTTGCTAGCATTGAATTATTTATTTCCAAATTCTTTTCAGTTATTTGTGTAGTATTTAATTGTTCTCAAGGCAATCAAGTATTAAAATTATTAATGGCGTCGCAGCTAGTGAAAAAATATCAGGGATTCTCTAGAACTGCTTTCAACAAATTTACCCTGTACAGGAGGTGGTCCAAAATTAATATTAACGATTTAGCAGGAATATCAGGGGGTGCCTCTTGACAACGGGTTGACCCGTATTCCGGCTAGAGGCCGGTACGTCCCGCCTCTAGTAAGAGATTAGTTGAGATACTTTCTCTTGAAAAACCCCGCAAAATGCGGGGTTTTTTTCATTCAGATGTAAGGTCATGGCCTGATGAAGCAGTCAAACCCCCATCACAAATAATAGTCTCACCTACGGTGAAATTTCCAGCACGTGAAGAGAGAAAGATTGCAAGACCTCCAACATCCTCGGCAGTGCCTATTCTTTTCATAGGATTTCTTTCAACTAAAGGATCATAATTATGAGCTACAGCAGAACCCAGCATGTTGCTTGGAAATGGGCCAGGAGCAATAGCATTTACTAAAATATTATCTTGCACCAATCTTGAGGATAGGTGTCTAGTCAAATGATGAACTGCCGCTTTAGATGCACTGTAAACATAGTTTTCAAAAGCCGGTGTATTAATACCATCAATCGAACCGATATTAATCACTCTGGCTGGATTTTCTTTGGTAGATCCTTTCTTTAATAAAGGTAAAAATTTCTGCGTAACAAAAAACATACTTTTGACGTTTAAGTCCATTACCTTATCCCAACCAAGTTCTGAGAATTCTTCAATCGGCTCTCCCCACGCCGCACCAGCATTATTAACCAAAATATCAATTTTAGATTCTTTTTGAGAAATTTCGTTATACAACTCTTCTATCCCATCAAGAGTTGAGGCATTATTGGGAATTGAAATGCACTCTGCGTTATATCTCTCACTAAGTTCGTTGGCTTTGTCGTTACATGCTTCTGCTTTTCTGGCGGTGATGTAAACTTTCGCTCCGTTTGCCAAGTAAGCTGAAGCAATCATTTCTCCAACTCCTCTTGATCCACCTGTGACAAGAGCTACTTTGTCTTTAACCGAAAAAATATCTTCAATTTTCATAATTTAGAACCTTTTTAAATGGCGGACCGGACGGGACTCGAACCCGCGACCTCCGCCGTGACAGGGCGGCGTTCTAACCAGAACTGAACTACCGGTCCATTTGAGGTTGCAATTATACATACCTTGAAGAAAAAAAATCACATAAACTAATCAATAGTTTTTATGCTTTATTCGAAATAGGATATGAAAAAAATACTCATAAATTTTCTCATTTTAAGTTTTTACTCTTTTGGTGATGGAGAAGCAGGTTCTTTATCTCTGGATAAAGATATTAATGAAGATAGGAAAATTTCATTTCCAAACACAAAAGAATATCTTGTTATCGTTTCTGATTTGCATACTCATTCAGTCTTTTCTGATGGGCATGTGTGGCCAAATATTAGGGTAGAAGAAGCATTGAGAGATGGCTTAGATGTTTTAGCAATAACTGAGCACCTTGAATATCAACCTCACATTGAATTTTTACCAAATAAGAATAGAAATGATGCTTACGAAGAGGCTCTATCAGCTAATAAAAATAATGAGGATTTATTAGTTATTAATGGAGCTGAAATTACAAGAATACCGCCAGCAGGTCATATGAACGCAATTTTCATCAAAGATGCAAATTTATTATTCAATGATGATGAATCTAATATTCCGATGGCACAAGAACTTCTAAAGCAATATCCTGAAGCTGCATCATGGGAAGAAAATAAAACCATCAGAGACTATTATGCTTTGACTTCTGTTTGGCCGGTAGAGAAAGCTGTGGATGCAGCACACGCTCAGGAAGGTTTTATTTTTTGGAATCATTCTTGGTGGACTCCGCAGTCCCCTCAAGGTATTTCTGTTCTTACTGATTTTCATAAAAAACTTATTCAAGAAAATAAGCTGCATGGAATAGAAATTGCAAATGGAATAAATTATTCAGATGAGGCTTTTCAAATAGCTATAGATAACGATTTAACAATCATAGGAACTTCAGATGTTCATAATTTAATTGATTGGGACTATTCATTTTATAAAGGTAAACATCGTCCAGTCACATTGATCCTTTCAAAAGGAAAATCTGAAAATTCAATTAAGCAAGCATTATTTGAAGGGAGAACTATTGTATGGTTTAAGAATAATTTAATTGGTTTAGAAAATAATTTATTACCTCTTTTAAGTAGCAGCCTATCCATGAAAAGCTTGGGATACCAGGAAGGAACAACAATATTAGAAGTTTTAATTGAGAATAAATCTGATGCAACAATGATGTTGAGAAATTTCTCAGAATATACTTTGTCTCAAAATACTAATTTTTTTGAAATTGATCCTCATAGCAAGAAAATTATTGAAATTAAAACTATAGATGCGCTGAAAAATATTGAGCTTATATTTTCTGTAGAAAATGCATTCATTGCACCTAAAAAGAATGCGCAATTGAGTTTTTTACTAAGGATTTAACCATCGCTGGTGGGCGATACAGGACTTGAACCTGTAACTTCCACCTTGTAAGGGTGGCACTCTACCAATTGAGTTAATCGCCCAGAGAATTCGGAATTATAGTATTCAACTTTATCCAAGTCATCTCTTTGTTCAAGCTACCAACAAAATAGACTTTCTAGAAATATTGAGGCATATTTTATTTAATATTTCTTTAAAAAATCATGTTAGAAGCACAACCATTAAAAACTCGTTTAAACCTAAACGATGATGAATTCATTTCAAATAAAAAATCTATGCTCGGAAAGCTCGATGAGATTGATGAACTGCTCGATGAAGCTGAAGCTGGCGGTGGTCCGAGGCATCATGAAAGACTTGCTGCTAGAGGAAAGCTTCCTGTAAGAGAGAGAATTTTTAATTTTTTAGATCCTGATAGTCCATTTTTAGAAATTAGCCCGTTAGCCGGTTATAAGTCAGACTATCCAGTAGGTGGAGGTTGCATAGCCGGCATAGGAGTTTCTGCCGGTGTTGAATGTATTATTTTTGCTAATGATCCAACGGTTTTGGCTGGGGCAATGCAAGCGTTCTCAGTAAAAAAATGGATGAGAGCAATGCAAATTGCCAGAGACTGTCGCATTCCTTTTGTGCAATTTGTTGAATCAGCTGGGGGAGATTTGAGACCTAGAGGAAACCGCTCTTCAGTTGCTTTAAATGTTGGTCATTTTGCTGAGTCAGGAAGACAGTTCTATGAGATAACCGAACTATCAAAGCTAGGTATTCCAACTGTAACAATTACTTTTGGATCTTCCACTGCAGGGGGTGCTTATCAGCCGGGAATGTCGGATTACAATATTTTTGTTAAAGAACAGTCTCAAGTATTTTTGGGTGGTCCGCCATTAGTTAAAATGGCAACAGGTGAAGAATCTGATGCCGAGAGTCTAGGTGGAGCAAAGATGCATGCTGAAAAATCTGGTTTAGCGGACTATTTTGCGGAAGACGAAATGGATGCAATAAGAATTGGAAGAGAAGTTATGTCTCATCTTGATTGGTCAAAAGAAGGTAATTCTCCCGATTCTATCTATGAAGAGCCAATTAATGATCAAGAAGATTTATTAGGTATTGTGAATCCAAGCTTGAAAAGACCTTTTGATGTTCGTGAAGTAATTTCAAGAATTGCAGATGGTTCAAGGTTTGAAGAATTCAAACCCCTCTTTGGTCCAACAATTATATGCGGTTTCATGAAAATTCATGGGCACATAGTTGGAGTTTTGGGAAATAATGGTTCCTTATTTCCAGATTCATCTCAAAAGGCAGCCCACTTTATTCAACTATGCAATCAGATAAGTATCCCTCTTGTTTTTTTACAAAATATTACAGGCTTTAATATTGGAAAAGAATTTGAGCAGAATGGATCGATTAAAAAAGGGGCACAAATGCTAAATGCAGTTTCAAATTCTGAGGTTCCTCATTTGACAGTTATTCTTGGAAATTCATACGGTGCCGGTACATATGCCATGTCCGGAAGAGAATTTGGTAATGCTTTTACCTTTTTATGGCCAACAGCAAAGATTGCCGTAATGGGAGGAGAACAAATAGCTGGAGTTATGTCGATGGTAAGAAGAGCAAAAGCTATGCGTGATGGTCTCCCCTTCGATGAAAAAGAAGATGCAAGAATTGTAGAAGGTCAAAAAATTTCTCATGACAAAGGTTCTGAAGCTTTAATAGCCACAAGTGCAATTTCCGATGATGGGATTATTGATCCAAGAGATACCAGGACAGTTCTTGGTATTTGCCTTTCTGTTGTAAACAATAAAGAAGTTAAGGGATCCGATGGATTTGGAGTGTTCAGATTATGATCATTAAAAAATTACTAATTGCAAATAGAGGTGAAATTGCAAGTAGAGTGATCAGCAGCGCTCAAGATATGGGAATCTCATGTGTTGCTATTTATACGCAAGATGATGCTAATTCTCCTTATGTTAAGGAGGCTGATGAAGCTTATAAATTGGAAGGCAGTTATTTGGATGCGAAAGAAATAATTTCTATTGCAAAAAATTCAGGTTCTCATGCAATTCATCCGGGATATGGCTTTTTATCTGAAAATGCTGGGTTTGCAAACTCTGTGAAAAAAGCAGGGATTATTTGGATAGGACCAAGCGGGAATGTCATTAAAAAAATGGGAGATAAAATTACCTCTAAGAAACTAGCTGAAAAGGCTGGTGTTCCGACTCTTCCTATGACTTCTGACGCCAAAGATGCAAAAAAAATTGGATATCCAATTCTTGTAAAAGCTTCTGCTGGAGGCGGTGGTAAGGGGATGAGAATTGTTGAAGATCCCAAAAAATTAAAAGAGAGCATATCAGCTGCAGAGCGTGAAGCCGAGAGCGGTTTTGGCGATAAAAGAGTTTTTTTAGAAAGATATGTAGAAAAATCTCGTCACATAGAGATTCAAATTTTAGGTGATTCTTTTGGGAACGTTGTTCACCTAGGAGAAAGAGAGTGCTCAATTCAAAGAAGGCATCAAAAAATTGTTGAAGAATCTCCTTCCACAGTTATTGATCAAGAGCTTAGGGAAAAAATTGGATCTGCAGCCGTTCAGCTTGCTTCTGCACTTAAATATGAATCTGCAGGAACAGTTGAATTTTTATTTGATGATAAAACGAAAGAATTCTTTTTTTTAGAAGTAAACACGAGACTCCAAGTAGAACATCCGGTAACAGAAGAGGTAACTGGTCTAGATCTTGTGAAAGAACAAATAAAGATTGCTCAAGGAAATGAATTAGAGTTTGTTCAAGATGACGTTGAATTGATAGGTTCATCAATCGAAGTTAGGCTTTATGCCGAAGATCCTGCAAATGAATTTCTCCCAGTCACTGGAGATATAATTGCCTTTGATCCATGTGATAACCCTTCTGTACGCTGGGATGTAGGGATTGAAAAAGGAACTGTTGTGTCCTCAAATTTTGATCCTATGCTTGGAAAGGTTATTTCATATGCTGAAACTAGAGAGGAAGCTGCTCAAAAGCTAGCCTTGGCTCTTGAAAGAAGTCATTTTGGTGGCATGAGGACAAACCGTGATTATCTTATTTCAATCTTAAGGTCTGAAGATTTTCTCATAGGAAAAACAACAACCGACTTTATTGAGAGAGTAAATCTCAACACAGAAATTGATTTATCAGAAAAAGAAATTTTTGATCACGCTGTAGCGGTAGCCATGTGGAATCAAGCTAAAAACAGAGAAAATGCTAGTGTTCTTTCTAACATTCAATCTGGTTGGCATAACGCAAGGCTTCCATATCAAAAAGTAGATTTAATTTTTGGTGATGATGTTATAGAGGTCAAATACAAGTCAAAGAGAGGTGGAGACTTTTGTCTTTCAGATGATGCTTTAGTAAGAATTTATGAATTTGATGATGAATCAATAGATATTGAAATTGATGGAAAAAGGATCATTTCAAAAATTACATACCATGAAGGAAAGTTTCTTATTCAAACCATTAAGGGAGACTTACTGTTTGAGATGAAAGAAAGGTTTGAATCCAGCTCGATAAACGAAATAGCCGGCGGCTTAACTGCTCCTATGCCTGGAAAAGTGGTTGATGTACCTGTCAAAAAAAATGAGTCTGTAAAGTCTGGCCAAACTTTAGTGATTCTAGAAGCTATGAAAATGGAGCATAAGGTAACTGCTCCAAGTGATGGAAACGTTAAAGAAGTATTGATTGCCGTTGGAGATCAGGTTGAGAGCGGCTCAACTTTGGTGATTTTAGAAGATTAATCCCACTTTGGTTCTCTTTTTTCCAAAAAAGCTGAAATGCCCTCTTGAGCATCTGGACCCGCAAAGGTTTCCGCACTTTTTTTACCTAAATAAGGTAAAGCTTCATCAAAATTCATTCCATCCTGATTGACATAGGCTTCCAGTCCAAATTGCATGGTACCCGGAGCAAGGTTAGCAAGGTCACTTGCAAGGCTATCTACCCTTTCATCTAACTGATCGTTGGGTACAGATTCATTTATTAAACCCCACTCCTCTGCTTTTTTTGCATCAATCGCTTGGCCTCTCATGCAGAAATCTAATCCAGCTCTTTTAGGCATTACTCTAAATAGGCCTGCCATTACCATATGCGGCCAAACTCCTCTGAGTATTTCTGGCGCTGAAAATTTTGCATTTTCCACTGCAATAGCATGAGTGCAATTTGTAACCATCAATAATGCGCCGGCATGGACAGAACCCTGAATTTTGCAAATTACGGGTTTATATAAATGCCTTATGGACATACTTATGTCATCAGAGCCTTCTATCCTCGGAACATTTGATTCTTCTTGTTTTCTATTTAAATCTGCTCCAGCACAAAAAACGTCGCCTTCGGCAGCGATGATAACTACCCTGATGCTTCTCTCTTGTTTTGCGTAAGCTAAGGCATAATTAATTTCATTCATCATGACGTTGTTTAATGCGTTCTTTTTCTCTGGTCTATTTAGGGTAAGAGTTAAAACATTATTGGCAATGTTTAACTTTGTTGCTTGAAAATTTAAGCCCTCTAAAGATAATTTATCTGTCATATTTTTTCCTATAAAAGTTGTTTGGGTGCTTGAATAATTTTTGCCCTTAAATATTCCCCGAGTGATTTAGCTTGAGGATCCATTCTAGTCGAAGATGAAACTCCATCTTGAAGAATTCCACGGACATAGAAATTAAGTGAAAGAATGTTTGGTAATTCATACCTTTCAATTTCAAAGTTACTTAGATCAGGCAATAATTCCTTAAATTTGTCTACAGTTAAAAAATCATACAGGAAAGCATAACTGTCTTTATTTTTTGCCCAAACTCCAACATTCGCACATCCACCCTTGTCGCCTGAACGTGTACCGTAAAGATTGCCAAATGGAATTTCTTCCAGAATTGTTTTATCAATTTCTGGATTAGAATAAGGTTCTTTTTGATAGAGAATCTCTTCGTAATCAAGCTGGCTGGTTGGGACCACTTCTTTCGTCTCTCCTAGAAAATGAACTTGTTCCCTAATAAATTTGCTGTCGACTAAAGCTGGCCAATATTCTATGAAAGGTCCGCTAGGTACTACCCCGCTTCTTCCTGTCCAACCAGGAAAATTAGCTAAAGCTAGTTCTACAATTTTTGCATTGAATAGTCTGCCAACTTTATCAGCATCCTTAGACATAACATCAATTCTTAAGAATGCTTGGGCCTCCTCATTACTGTTTGGATTAATTTTATCCGTTCTGTGGAGTTGAACGTCTACCTTATCAAATTGTTCTCTTCCGCCAACATTTTCAAAAATTGAATCAGTAATTAAATCTGCTTTTTCTTCTATATCTAAACCTGTTAATAAAAGTTCAATTCCGTTTCTGAAACCTCCAGCTAAATTAATGCAAACCTTATGTTTGTCTGGAGGGCTGCTTCCTTTGCAACCACTGACATAAACTCTATCGTTAGATTTTTGTTCGATTTTTAAAGTATCAAAATTGGCGATCACATCAGGATTAATATAAGCAGGACTGCTTATTTCATACAGCAGTTGAGCCGTTACAGTACCAACAGAAACCAATCCTCCGGTATTAGGATGTTTAGTTATTGTAAAATTTCCATCCTCTTCTATTTCTGCAATGGGATAACCAACGTTACTGAATGAAGGCACTTCTCTAAAGAATGAATAATTACCTCCGGTAACTTGCGCCCCACATTCAATTAGGTGACCAGCTGCTAGAGCGCCAGCTAATTTATCGTAGTCATTTCTTTGCCAATTGAACTTCCAGGCAGCAGGACCAATTACTACCGCAGCATCTGTGACTCTTGGACAAATAACCACATCTGCACCTGAGTCTAGCGCCTCTTTAATACCCCAAGCGCCAAAGTAAGCATTTGCAGTTACAGCTTTTTTATCATAATCAAAAAGAGATACATTCGTATCAATATTTTTTATTTCCTCTCCTGATTCATTTAACCTTGATAATTCAGGCATAAGGTCATCACCATCGATATAAGCTACTTTTAACTCTAAGTTGAGTTCTGAAACGATGTCTTCAATCATTGAAGCCATGCCTTTTGGATTTAATCCCCCTGCATTGGTAACAATTTTTATTCCTTCTTGCTGACATTTTTCGGCTACATCCTTAAATTGTTTTAAAAAGGTTCCCACATAACCATGATCTTCACCTCTTTTAAGCTTTTGGTTATAAAGAATGGTCATAGTTAATTCAGCCAAGTAATCTCCAGTTAGAACATCTATCGGACCTCCATCAACCATATCCTTAGCAGCAGAGAGTTTATCTCCATAGAAACCGCTGCAATTTGCAATTTTTATTACTTCATTTTTTGTCATGATTATTCTTTCTCTCGTTTAATCCCGCAATATAAATTCCTATAATCAAAATAATACCACCTAAGATCTGTTGAAATAAGAGCAGTTCATTAAAGAGAAACATACTCAATATTGCTGCCGTTAAAACTTGTAAAAGCAAAATGAGAGATGTGAATTGCGCGCTTATCTGAGATAAGCCATAAATGACTAGTCCTTGTCCAATGATTTGAACCAGCGTGGACTGTAATAAAAGATTCCCTACTCCCTGAAGAGAAATTGGGAACTTTATACCGGTCTCAAAAAAACCAAGAGCTAAAAGAGGAATGCAACCAAACAAAGCTGAGTAAAGCATGAGCTGAAATGTATCTAAATTGCTTGATAGTCTTCTCACAGATACCAAATATCCTGCATAAAAAATTGCAGCCAGCAAAGAAAGTAAATCCCCTCTTAGGTTTTTGCCTAAAAAAACATCAAAATCTTGAAGGTTAAGAATAATTAAGCTAACGCCTATAAATGAAAGAATTAAAGAGATTAGAAACAATTTACTAATTCTTTCCTTAAAAAATAAAAAGGATATGATGCCGACATATATAGGAGCAGTGTTAACTAACAAAGCCGCATTAGTTACAGGAGTGATCATGATTGCCGTATGCCACAGTGCAATGTCTGCACCAAAAAATATTCCAGGCAATGCAAGAATATAAAGATTTATATTTACGAAAAATTTCTTGCCTTTAATAGCTCCGTAAGTCAGTAAAATTAAGAAAGCAAAAAAGAAACGATAAAACCCTGTCATCGAGGGAGAAACTTCACTGTAACGCATAAGTATTGGAGCTAATCCTATTAATATCGCACCGATTACCGTGGAAAGGTAAAAACGATATTTATTTTGAACACTCATCTTTAAGCATTTATTCAAGATTAGCTATACTGCACTAATGAACTGGAATGATCAAAAGGACAATAGATACATCTTCACAGTTAGCGAATTAAATAATTCAGCAAAAAAAACTTTAGAAAATTCATTTTCAGATATCTGGATAAAAGGTGAGATATCAAATTTTAAATCTTACCCATCTGGGCATTGGTATTTCACTCTTAAAGATGAGGAATCTCAAATTCAATGCGTTATGTTTAAGTTCAAAAATTCATTATTAAATTTTATCCCCAAGGAAGGAGATGAATTCATTGCTTTAGGCAGTGCTTCAATGTACTTGGCAAGAGGAAATTATCAGTTCCAAGTTGAATCACTTGAAAAAGACGGGATTGGAAAGCTTTATGAAGAATATGAAAAACTTAAAACAAGACTGAGCAATCAAGGATTATTTGATGAAAGCAACAAATTACAAATACCTAGCTATCCTCAAAAAATTGCATTGATTACATCTGAAAAAGGAGCGGTTCTTCAAGATATTAAGAATGTCTTAAATAGAAGAGCCCCGAGCATTGAGGTCAATTTATTCTCATCTCTTGTTCAGGGAGAGGAAGCAGAACAGAGTATCCTCAACAACTTAAATCTGATAAATGAAATTCAATCAAAATATAAATATGATCTGCTTGTATTTGCCAGAGGCGGAGGATCAATTGAAGATCTTTGGGTTTTTAATTCAGAAAAAATTGCTTTAGCAATAT
>JAOIOC010000013.1 GCA_028140145.1 SAR86 cluster bacterium
GGCTGCCAAAAAAACAGCTCCTAAAAAATCTAATATAGATATTTCTGATTTTTCAAATTTTTCTAGCACCTTTCAGCCTTACAAATCGAAAAAAAATGAAAAATATATGAATGCTAATCAAAAAAAGCATTTTGAAAATATTCTACAAGCTTGGAAAGATGCCCTTCACGAAGAGCAAGAAAAAACCGAAAATTTAATTCAGACTGATCAAGGTAATTTCCCTGATTCTGTAGATAGAGCATCTAAAGAAGAGGAATTCATGCTTGAACTACGAAAAAGAGACAGAGAAAGGAAACTCATTTCAAAAATTGAACAGTCTATGAAGGATCTATCAGATAATTTTTACGGCTTCTGTGAAACTTGCGGTATTGAGATAGGAATTAAAAGACTTGAAGCAAGACCCACTGCAACACAATGCATAGATTGTAAAACGATCGAAGAGATTAAAGAAAAGCAACAATACGGATAAAAATGCCTAATGGATCTGATCAGGTCTACCTAGTTACAGGCAGTAATTCTGGCAATTCACAAAATTACCTAAAACAAGCTATTCTTCTTATCGAGAGGATTAAAAACACAAAAATAATTACTACTTCGTCAATTTATCAATCCAAAAGTTACGGTCCAATTAAACAAAGGGACTATTTAAATCAGGCCATCCATATTGAAACAAAGTTAAATCCTTTTGAGTTACTCGATCAGGTCTTATCTATAGAAGATAATTTAGGTCGAGTTAGAGAAGAAAGATGGGGACCAAGAATAATCGATATAGATATTGTTTTTTATGGCGATGAAGAAATCTCAACTCCCAATCTGACAATTCCTCATTATGATTGGAAAAATAGGGATTTTTTTATTGCATGCTTGGAAGAAATAAGTTGCCCTTTCGTTGAGGGGAATGGTTTATCATTAAAAAAAGTAAAAAAGCTAGTTTGAAAATGTCAGATAAGATCTTTCCAGTACCAAAAAAATCTAATCTTGTTCCGCTTATTTCTGAGGAGAAATACAGTGAACTTTATAGATTCTCCATAGATAACCCAAAAGAATTTTGGGGTGAGCAAGCTCTATCTAGGTTAAATTGGATAAAGCGTTTTGATGATGTGCTTTCCACAAATATGGAAAAAGCTGAGTTTGAGTGGTTTTCTAATGGAAAGTTAAATGCTTGCTTTAATTGCGTTGATAAACATCTTGAAAATAATGGCAATGACATCGCTTTCATTTGGGAAAGTGACGATGGCAGCACATCTAAAAAAATTACTTACAAAGAATTACATGAAGAGGTATGTCGATTATCAAATTTACTTAAATCAAGAGGAATAAAAAAAGGAGATAGGGTCTGTATTTACATGCCCATGATTTTGGAGGCTATTTATTCAATGCTGGCCTGCGCAAGAATTGGTGCGGTACATTCAGTAGTTTTTGGAGGATTTTCTGTCGAATCATTGAAAGACAGAATTCTCGATTCTGATTGCCAAACGATAATTACAGCAAATGAAGGCTTAAGAGGAGGTAAAAAAGTTCCTCTAAAAAACAATGTGGACTCCGCGGTAGAGCAATGTCCTAATGTTCACACTGTTATAGTTGTTAAAAATACAAATACAGCAATTAATTTAAATCCTGAGATTGATGTTGCCTACTCTGACGTAATTTCAAATTTTGAACCTCACTGTGAATGTGAGCCAATGGATTCTGAAGATCCACTTTTTATTCTTTACACGTCTGGTTCAACCGGAAAACCAAAAGGAGTCTTGCATACAACAGCTGGATACCTTCTCTCTTCTGGAATAACTCACGAACTTGTATTCAATTATAAAAAAGACAAGGTTTATTGGTGCACGGCGGACGTAGGTTGGATAACCGGTCATACTTATATTGTTTATGGTCCTCTAATGAACTGTGCTACCTCAGTTATTTTCGAGGGAGTCCCAACTTATCCAGATTATTCAAGATTTTGGGATATTGTGGATAAATATAAGGTAAATATTTTTTATACAGCTCCAACAGCGATAAGAGCATTAATGGCTCAAGGTGATGAGCCTGTAAAAAAAACTGATAGGGGATCTTTAGAAGTACTAGGAACCGTTGGAGAACCAATAAATCCAGAGGCTTGGGAATGGTATTTTAATGTGGTGGGTAATAGTAAATGTCCAATTGTCGACACCTGGTGGCAAACAGAAACTGGAGCAATGATGATAACTGGCCTAGCAGCTTTGACATCTCAGAAACCTGGCAGTGCTTCTAAGCCATTTCTTGGAGTAAATCCTGTGCTTCTGGATGAAAATGGCAAAGAAATATCTGGAGCAGGTTCAGGTAATTTAGCCATCAAAGATCCATGGCCCTCTCAAATCAGATCAGTGTATGGAGATCATCAAAGATGCATTGATACATATTTTAAAACTTACCCTGGATATTATTTTACTGGGGATGGAGCTAAAAGAGATGAAGATGGATATTTTTGGATAACAGGAAGGGTTGATGATGTTTTAAATGTCTCAGGACATAGGCTTGGCACCGCTGAAATAGAAAGTGCATTAGTCTTGCATGAGCAAGTCGCAGAAGCTGCTGTTGTTGGTTATGAACATGAAATAAAAGGGCAAGGAATTTACTGTTACGTTACCCTAATGATAGGTTCTTCGGGTGAAGACTCTCTAAAGAAAGAATTAGTGGATTTAGTAGCTAAAGAGATTGGTGCCATCGCTAAACCAGACATTATTCAATTTTCTCCTGACTTGCCTAAAACGAGGTCAGGAAAAATTATGCGAAGAATTTTGAGAAAAATTGCTGCAAATGAGATCCATGATCTTGGAGATACGACAACCCTTGCTGATCCAAGTGTAGTTGACCATTTGATCAACAATCGATTAAATAAATAAATATGTTTTTTATAGATAGATCCAAAAAAACCCTAATGGTGAAGGAGCAAGATTCTCTCCCTGGAAGAACTGATGAAATGCAGTTTAACGAAAGTCACTTTGTAAATAACTCTTCAATGATAGGGCCCTTTCCTGAGGGTATGTGTGAAATATTTCTTGGGATGGGCTGCTTCTGGGGAGCTGAGAGACTTTTTTGGAATAAAGAAGGAGTTTATGTTACTTCGGTTGGTTATGCAGGAGGCTTTACGCCTAACCCTCTTTATGAGGAAGTTTGTAGTGGCCTAACCGGACATACCGAGGTTGTGCATGTGGTGTTTGATCCCAAAATTATCTCCTTGCAAGAAATACTTAAGGTTTTTTGGGAGGGTCATGACCCTACTCAAGGGATGAGACAAGGCAATGATATGGGTACACAATATCGATCTGCAATTTATTACTCTGATGAAACTTTATTGGATCAAATCAAAAAGAGTGAAGTGATTTACAGCGAAGCACTAAAAAAAGAAGGATACCCTGAAATCACGACTGAAATTCTTCCATTAGAAGATTACTTTTATGCTGAGGATTATCATCAACAATACCTTGCGAAAAACCCAAACGGTTATTGTGGCATTGGGGGCTGCGGAGTAAGACTTCCAGATTAAAGTTAGCCCCAGATATAGATATCTTTATCTTTAGTTACTTTTTCTTCTTCTATCAACTTTATTAAGTGAGCCTCTAGAGAAGATTTTGCGATGCCGTGCAAATGACTTCCAACATCATCATAAACTTTTGGCAAAAGTTCATCTATCGTGCATCGATTTAACTCAGTTATTGCATCAACTACTTTTTTCTCTCTAAACATCCTATGGCTTACTATCCAGTCAACAACAGCATTAGCATCTCGCATGGTTTCACCATGTCCAGGTGCAATGGTTTCGATACCAAGTGCTTTCAGTTTTTCTAAAGAATCAATGTATTCCCTCATGTTTCCGTCGGGAGGAGAAATTACAACCGTAGATCCCTCCATGATGTGATCTCCAGTAAATAACATTTTCTCTTCTTCTAAGAAAAAACAAATATGATTAGATGCATGTCCAGGAGTATGAATAGCAATCAAAGTATGATCGACTTCTTTGATCTCATCTCCTTCTGAAAGTTCTTTGTTTGGTTTAAAAGTTCTATCTTGATGCTTTGGATACTTGGCATACATACCCATCACTGGAGCCGCAGTCCTTTGGTGAAGTAATTTTGCCCCAGGTGAGTGATCTGGATGCGTGTGTGTCACAAGAATCTGTGAAATATCCTCTCCACAAACTTTTACAATATCTTTGATATGTTCTTCAATGGCTGGTCCAGGATCGATGACTGTGAAATTTTCTTTACCGACTATATAAGTATTTGTTCCAGGTCCTGTAAAGACACTCGCGTTGCCTGCAGTTAATCTTTTTACTAAAGGTGATAGCTCAGTGATCTTCATAACCTTCATCCCCTGGCAAAAGTCCTACTAGCTTTCCATCTTCCATGAAAAATTTTGGAAGTATGGAGGGAGACTTTTGGTGATTATTTTTAGATTTATCGTCTAGTAGATCCCCAGTTGTTGAAAATCCTGAAATAGCTTCAAGATTTTTTATGGTTGGCATGATAATCGGAAAAGTTCCTTCAGCACCTTTTGTTAGTGCTTCCTCTGGAGTAATCCAAGTGCTCTTAACTCCCTCGCCACCATCGTGCTCTGCTTTTTGATGTTCCGGTGAAAGCGCGACAAAAAATCTAGTGTCGTACCTACGTTTTTCCATTTTTGGGGTAATCCAATGAGACAAAAATCCTAGATGATCCGTGGCAAGAGTCAGATTAAATTCTTCGCAAAGTTCATTTAAAACATGCTCTCCGTTATTTAACTTATCACGATAAGAATCAAGAATTTTTTGTTGCTCGACATCTGGATTGAATAGTTTCTTGTCTTCGGTATAGGCTAAAAGAACTCCGCATTCTTCAAAGCATTCTCTGATGCAAGCTACCCAATAACCCAAACCTGAGGATTCGATGCCCAAGATTTCAGAAGCTTTTTGATCATTTAGTCCTCCACATTTATCGTAAAGGGACTCTTGGTAGTCTTCTTGATCTAACTTACCGCCTGGAAAAACCCAAGCGCCGCCAAAATTTGTTTTGGCTGCTCTTTGGATCATAAAAACCTCTGGGGTGGTTTTCCCTTCTCTAACCAATAAAACTGTGGCGGCAGGCACTGGGGTTGCAGCCTCTTGATTTGGATCAGCAATGCTGTGATTTATTTTATATTGATGCTCTTTATTCGAATCTTTATCGGACATTGACTAAAATTATTTTTGAAAAGAAATAGAATAACACTATATTTACAAACATCTAATTGAAAAAATGGAAAATAAAGTAAGGTCAATACTAAAAAAGCTGAAAAGAATTCCGAATGCTAATAAACATTCTTTCGGACATGTCTTAGTTGTCGCCGGAAACGAAGGATTTGGTGGAGCAGGAATTCTTGCATCCACAGCAGCTATATCTTGTGGCGCTGGATTAGTTAGTCTGGCCACTAGATCAGAGAACGTGACTGCAGCCTTAAGCTATTGTCCAGAGGTAATGGCAAAACCAGTAAACTCAGGTCAAGATTTGGATGATCATTTATTAAAACCTAACGTGCTTTGCATAGGACCAGGACTTGGAACCAATGCTTGGTCCGAGCAAGTTCTTTATAAATCTTTGCATGCTGCCAAAAAAAGGAATTTGCCCATTTTGATTGATGCAGATGGATTGAACCTATTACCTAAGATCTTAGACTTCAAGATTCCCAGAAAAAACTTAATCATCACTCCTCATGAAGGAGAGGCAACAAGGCTATTAAAAGCTAATAAAATTAGCAGTCAAAAAAATAGACAGACTATGGCAAAAAAATTATTTGATCTATATCCAGGCACTGTTGTATTAAAAGGCAAAGAAACAATTGTTTATGATGGAGGCTCTTTTTCAATTTGCCCGGCTGGCAATCCTGGAATGGCTGTTGGTGGTATGGGAGATGTCTTAAGTGGAATGATTTCAGGTTATTTAGCACAAGGACTGTCTTCTAAGGAAGCATCTATATTGGGCGTTTTTCACCACGCGGTTGCTTGCGATAGCCTGCAAGAGAATTATGGTCAAAGATCTCTTAGACCAAGTATTCTTCTAGATCATCTTGTCGATTTAGAGTTGTAAGTGAGACAAATATTAATATAGACATTGGAAGAATTAATCGGCGAAAAGGAAACTGAGGACAAAGCAAAAAATTTTGCCTCTTTAATTAAAGGATTTAAAAATTCCCTTCTTATAAACTTGATAGGAAATTTGGGAGCAGGGAAAACAACTTTTGTAAGAGGATTAATTCAAGAGCTTGGCTTTGATGAATTTGTAAAAAGTCCAACCTTTACAATTGTAGAGTCATACGAATCTGATAATTTAAAAGTTTTTCATTTTGATTTGTACCGAATTGAAGACGATAAAGAACTTCAAGCTATTGGGGTGGAAGATTATTTAACTGAGGAAAATGCCATCACCTTGGTTGAATGGCCAGAAAAATCAAAGAGATATTTTAATAATCCTGATTATATTATTGAGTTAAATCATTGCGACAATGATGAAAAGAGGCTGATCAATATCATAAAGGATCTACGTCAATAGATAACCTAACTTTGTTGCCAATAATCTTATGATTTTCTAATACTCTATTGAGAGAGTTGTGTAGCAGAGTTCTATTTTTACTTTTTGCTGAAATTTGCCACCTAAAGATGTTTTTTCTTTTTTCAATGATGCATGGTTGAGGTCCAATCACATCAATGTGAGGATTTACAAACATGCTTCTAATTTTATTTAATTCTTCTTTGCAAGAGATATAAGAAGTTGATTCTGTTATTAAATTTATCGAATGATAAAAAGGAGGAAGCCTATTTTGATTTCTGTCTTGAAGAAGATTTTCCGCAAGAGTCTCGTAACTAGAATCGACAACCTTTTCAAGACTTGGATGCTCAGGCACAAAAGTTTGAATCAATACCTTTCCGGACTTGTTGCCTCTTCCTGATCTGCCTGATACTTGTGTGATTAGTTGATTCATTCTTTCCGTTGCTCTGAAGTCAAGACTGTAGAGGCTGAAATCTCCGTCTAAAATAACTACCAAGGTGATATCTGGGAGGTGATGACCTTTGGCAAGAATCTGCGTGCCAACTAGAATCATAGGATCTCCTTTTAACGGTTGAGCTAGCAAAGTATTCAGATCTTTTTTATATGAAATATCGCTATCTATTCTTAAGATGGGGAAATCAGGAAAAATAGTTCTTAAAGACTCCTCTAATTTTTCGGTTCCTGCTCCATAGAAAGATAGCTCGTTGTTTGGACAAACTTTGCATTCTTGAAAGTAATTTTCAGCATATCCACAATGATGACAAGAGTATTTATTTGTTTGTTTGTGATAGACCATTCTAACGTCACAGTTTGGACAATTAGGTGACCACCCACATGACTCGCAAACAACCATAGGTGAATAACCTCTTCTGTTTTGAAAGATCATCACTTGATTTCCATTGGTGAGTTCTTTCTTAATTTCAGCTATCGTATTTGTAGCAAGCCCTGAAATAATTTCTTTACCTCGAAGATCCATTAACTCGAGTCTTGGCTTGCTGGCTTCACTTACTCTTTCCTCAAGTTTATTCAAAGCATATTTTTTTAGTTTTGCATTATTGAACGACTCAAGGCTTGGAGTTGCAGATGCTAAAACGACAGGACAATCATGCAACTTCGCCTTATAAATGGCTGTGTCTCTGGCTGAATAACAAGGCATCTCATTTTGTTTATATGAAGAGTCATGCTCTTCATCAACAATAATGAGTCCCAAATCAGGAGTTGAAGTAAAAATAGAAGATCTTGTGCCTAGTATAATTTTTGCACTTGATGACTGAATTGACTTCCAAGATCTTTGTCTATCTTTATTAGACAAGGAAGAATGCATTGTGACTACCTTATTTCCAAATCTACTTTTAAGTGATTTTTCTAAAGATCCGGTCAAGCCAATCTCGGGAACCAAAACCGCAACTTGTTTATGATTTTCTAATACATCTCTAACAACATGCATGTATGTTTCAGTCTTACCACTTCCAGTGATGCCGAATAAAAGATGCACCTTAAAAGATCCTAAAGATTCTTTGAAAGACTCGTAGGCTGCCTTTTGCTCGCTGTTTAGTTCAAGAAAGTTTTCTGTAGTTTCGTATTGAATTTCTTCTTTATATTTGATTTTCTTTTTAGAAATAAGCTCTTTCTTTATAAGCTCTCTCAGAATTCTTGAGTCATATGAAATACTCTTCAAGCCATGACGTGTGGCTGTTTTTTCTTTTCTGAAATAAGACAACATTTCAAGTTGCTTTGGAGATTTTTTTAAGAGATCTTCGCTGTAAAATTCTCCTTTTTGAGTAAGCTCAAAAATCTCTTGCTCATCCGGAATTTCAATCTCCTTTCTCATTGAAGGAGGGAAAAAAAGCTTAGCCACCTCTCCTATTGGAGTTTTATAGTAATTTGATAGCCATGAAATTAACTCAATATCTTTTTTGTTTAGTAATTCCTTATCATCTAAAACAGAATCTATAGACTTTAGATCCTTTTGAAAATTAGATTTTGTAGATGAAGAAATCACAACTCCTATTAAAGTTCTTGAACCAAAAGAAACTTTTACTCTGGTTCCAGGGAGAATTTGGTTTTTACTGAGATATGAAAAACTGCTCCTTACAGGTACTGGAACAGCTACTTCTACAACATTGTATTCAGAATCTTTCATATGTTGATAATAAAAACTTCTCTGGTATCATGCCGTCACTAAATTTATTAAGCAAACAAAGTGAAAAGAGACATTCATCCAGAATACAGAGAAGTACTTTTTCATGATACAAGTGTAGATCAGTACTTTCTTATTCCTTCGACCATTCAAACGGATCAAACAAAAGAATGGGAAGGAAAATCTTATCCCTATTGTCCGCTTGATATATCTTCTGCTTCTCATCCATTTTATACAGGTAAGCATAAATTAGTTGATACAGGTGGAAGAGTTGATAAATTCAATAAGAGGTTCAGAAAACCTTCAACCAAAGCTAAATCAGAGGAATCTCCTGCAGTTGAAGAAGCAGCAGCTGAGTCTCCTGTAGTTGAAGAAGCAGCAGCTGAGTCTCCTGTAGTTGAAGAAGCGGCAGCTGAGACTCCTGTAGTTGAAGAAGCAGCAGCTGAGACTCCTTCTGGAGATGAATCTGCTGAAGAACCTAAGTCTTAATTAAAATTTATAAATCAATTAATTTGATAATTCATCTCGTTACATGAATTCGGAAAATATTAGAAATATTGCAATTATTGCTCATGTTGATCATGGAAAAACTACACTCGTAGATAAGCTTTTAGAGCAATCTGGAACTTTAGATAGAAAGGATTTAGGATCGGAAAGGTTGATGGATTCTTTCGATCAAGAGAAGGAAAGAGGCATCACTATACTTGCCAAAAATACTGCTATTAATTGGAAAGATTACAAAATAAATATTGTAGATACTCCAGGTCATGCTGATTTTGGTGGAGAAGTGGAAAGAATTCTAACCATGGTTGATTCAGTTCTTCTTTTAGTAGATGCAGTTGACGGACCAATGCCTCAAACAAGATTTGTTACTGAAAAGGCTTTTGAACAAGGTCTTAATCCAATATTGCTGATTAATAAAATTGATAGAGATGGTGCAAGGCCAGATTGGGTATTAGATCAGGTTTTTGATTTATTCGATCGTCTAGGCGGTAATGATGAACAAATGGATTTCGATGTTATTTATACATCTGCTTTAAATGGAGTTGCTGGACTAGAGCCTGATGAGATTAAAGAAGATATGTCTCCTTTATTGGACTTAATAGTTGAAAAAGTTCCTTCTCCAAAAGTTGATGTAAGTAAGCCTTTTCAGATGCAAATCAGTGCATTAGATAGTAATGAATATGTTGGCGTAATAGGCATTGGAAGAATTAAAGCTGGAAAAATTAAACCCAATGATCCAGTAGTTATTATTGATTCAGATAAAGAAGAAAGGAAAGGTAAAGTTCTACAAGTGATGAGTCACAGGGGCCTAGAAAGAATTGAGGTATCTGAGGCAGATGCAGGAGATATTGTTTGCGTTTCAGGAATTGAGAAACTCTTCATCTCAGATACTTTATGCTCTCCTGAAAATGTATCTTCACTTCCTCCCCTAAAAGTAGATGAGCCAACTGTAAGCATGACTTTTCAAGTAAATGATTCTCCATTTGCAGGTCAAGATGGAAAATTTGTTACGTCAAGGAACATAAAAGAACGATTAGAACAAGAATTACTCAGTAATGTTGCATTAAGGGTTAAACAAGGAGACACGCCTGATAAATTTATTGTATCCGGCAGAGGAGAACTTCATTTATCAGTTCTCATAGAAAGCATGAGAAGAGATGGATTTGAGCTTGGTGTTTCCAAGCCTGAAGTTATTCAAAAAGAAATCAATGGCGAAATCCATGAGCCTTATGAACAAGTGGTGATCGATATTGAAGAGGAGTTTCAAGGATCAATCATGGAAGAGATGGGTCTAAGAAAAGCTGAATTAAGAGACATGGTTCCGGATGGCAAGGGGAGATTAAAACTAGAATTTTTGGCTCCCTCAAGAGGTATTATTGGTTTTAGGTCTCAATTTTTAACTTTAACAAGCGGGACTGGGATTTTTACAAGCGTATTTGAAAAATACGACAAAGCGAAAACAAGTGAACTTAAGAATAGACAAAATGGTGTCTTAGTTTCCATGGCGGCTGGAAAAACACTTGCTTATTCATTATTTAATCTGCAAAACAGAGGAAAATTATTTGTCGGTCATGGTACAGACGTATACAAAGGACAAATTGTAGGTTTGCATTCTAGAGATAATGATCTGCCAGTGAATCCTACAAAAGCAAAACAATTGACAAATATAAGAGCAGCGGGAACGGATGAAAATTTAATTCTGACCCCTCATATAAATCATTCTTTAGAGCAAGCATTGGAGTTTATTGAAGAAGATGAGCTAGTGGAGGTTACTCCAAGCCATCTTAGGCTGAGAAAAAAAGAATTTACCTTCTAAGCTAACTAGAAGCCAGAGGATCCAAAACCTTTGTCTCCTCTCTCTGACGATGAAAACTCTTTCACGATAGAAAAATTAGGATTCATAACCGGCAAGAAAACCATTTGAGCAATTCTTGCCCCAGGCTCAACTGTGAACGTTTCATCAGATCTATTCCATAAAGAAACCATGATCTCTCCTTGATAATCCGAATCAATTAATCCAACCAAGTTACCTAAAACTATACCGTGCTTATGACCTAAACCAGATCTTGGAAGAATAAAAGCAGCATAATCAGAATTATTTATATGAATACTAAAGCCGGTAGGCACTAATACGGAGTCGTTTGGATTTATGAAAATATCTTCTTCGATGCATGCACATAAATCTAGGCCAGCAGAACCAGCAGTCTGAAAGGTGGGCAATGGAAATTCTTTACCTAACCTTTCATTAAGAATCTTAAATTTTACATTTAACGGTAAATTAGATTCCTTTTGATTTTTACCTGTGAAAGTTTTAATGATGTCAGGCAAAAGGAAGCCCAAAATTCTAACCAATAACCATCTAATCACTTTAAATTATCGGATATATATTTGATTATTTCTCTTGAAACTTTCTCTTTCGTAGATTTATTAATTTTCCTTGAATTTTTTTCTGAGATTAAATGCACTTCGTTATCATCAGAATCAAATCCAATCTCAGCATTTGAGACATCGTTTGCAATTATTAGATCAAGTTCTTTTTCAGAAAGTTTGAGTTTAGCGTTATCTAGAACATTCTCAGTTTCAGCAGCAAACCCAATTACCTTCTTATTTGGATGAGCTTTTTTAACGCTCGCCACAATGTCAGGATTTTCTTCTAAAAGAATGTTGTTTGCATCGAGTATCTGTTGTTTTTTGATTTTTTGATTTGAAGGATGAGATGGCTTGATGTCACAAACTGCAGCGGTTGCAATGAAAATATCTATCTCATCTATCATTTCATTTACCTTGTCATACATTTGTTTTGCAGTTTCAACATCATGTCTGAATATTCTTTCAGGAGTGGGTAAATTGACTGGCCCGGATATCAAACTAACAAAAGCGCCTTCATCACAAGCTGCTTCAGCTAAAGCAAAGCCCATTTTCCCTGAACTACGGTTTGATATGAATCTAACAGGGTCAATCATCTCACGCGTTGGTCCTGCAGTAATAAGGATTTTTTTTCCCGCCAATAGACCTTTACTAAAGTTCAATGAAACTTGTTGAATTATATCCGATGGCTCTGTCATTCTTCCTGGGCCGGTGTCGCCACAAGCTTGGGTTCCAATATCTGGGCCAATAAAAATAAAGTTTTTTTCTGCAAGCGTGGATATATTGTTTTGTGTCGCGCCATCTCTCCACATGGCCTGATTCATTGCAGGAGCAACAAAAATTGGTGCATCAGTAGATAGAGCAACAGCGCTAAGAAGATCGTCGCCTCTACCTAAAGCTAGTTTTGCAATTGAGTCGGCTGTACATGGCGCTATGATAATAATATCAGACCACCTAGCCAATTCTATATGTCCCATAGCAGCTTCAGCTCCAGGATCAAGAAGATCAGAATGAATTGGGTTGCCGGAAAGAGCCTGCATAGTTAAAGGTGTAATAAATTCCTGTGCAGATTTAGTCATCAAAACCCTCACGTCGGAACCAGAGTTTTTGAATAACCGAACTAATTCAGCAGATTTGTAGGCAGCAATGCCACCAGTCACGCACAAGAGAACCCTTTTATTTATTAGCTGATCCATAATGCGAAATATAACTTAGATAGGTTTTCATAACCATTAGTTTCTGGTATAAATCGTGCCTCAGATTTATTAAAAATATAGTTATGTCAAAAATTTGTCAGGTAACAGGAAAAAAGCCAATGGCAGGAAACAATGTTTCCAAGGCATTAAACAGAACGAAAAGAAGGTTTTTGCCCAATCTTAATCAACATAAATTTTGGGTTGAATCTGAAAATAAATACGTTTCTCTAACTGTTTCTGCAAAAGGTATGAGAATTATTGATAAGAAAGGAATTGATGAAGTGTTAAAAGACATTAGATCAAGAGGAGAAAAAATATGAGAGAAAAAATTAAGTTAGTATCTTCTGCCGGAACAGGACACTTTTACACTACGGATAAAAATAAAACTTCAACTCCAGATAAGATTGAAATGATGAAGTTCGATCCAAAAATTAGAAAAAGAGTTATCTACAAAGAAGAAAAAATTAAATAGTGACTATTTCAGGCTTATACCTAGCCTCTAAATCTCCCCGAAGAAAAAATATCCTTAATCAATTGATGGTTGATTTCGAAGTTCTTGAAATTGATGTTGATGAAGATGAGATGCAAGACGAGGGCCCTCAAGAATATCTTGACCGAATAGTAAAATCTAAAGTCACAGCAGCTGGAAATAAAATACTGCAAGAGAATTTAACTCTTAAGCCTTTTTTAGTGGCCGATACGGTGGTTAGTCATAAAAATAAAATTTTTGGAAAACCAACTACCAAAGATCATGCTCATAGAATGTTGAAAGAATTATCCGGAACCACTCATACCGTAACAACAGGAATAGCTTTAGGTCATATCTCTGAATCAAAAGAAATAGAGTTTGTTCAGAATCATTCTCACACAGTTGTAGAAATGAAATCTCTATCTGCAAAGGAGATCGAGAGATATGTCTTAACTGAAGAACCAATGGACAAGGCTGGCGGTTATGGCATTCAGGGATTAGGTGCTTCCTTTGTTAAAGGTATTGGTGGTTGTTACTTCAATGTTGTGGGTTTACCAGTTCAAGAAACCTGCCTACTTTTAGATGACTTAAATATCTCCTATTGGTCAAACAAAGATTAAATTTTTATTGATATGATGCCTTGATGGTGATCATAAAATCATTTACCGCGACTGTAATCGGCGGACTCTTGGTTCTTTCTTTTGAACCATTTGATTTATGGTACCTAAGTCCATTTTTTTTGGCAGGTTTGTGGAGACTGCTAGTTCTTGAGTCGCCCAAAAATACTTTTGTAATAAGTTTTTTCTTTGGCTTGAGCCTTTGGGTGCTTGGAGCTGGTTGGGTTGAAAACAGTATAGTTAATTACGGAGGAGCTTCGAAGCTCTCTGCTTATACTTTTGTTTTTTTGATCGCATCTTTTTTGAGTCTTTTTCAAGCAACAAGTTTCTTTTTCATGAGTTTATTTCGTCTCAATGATCACCACAGATTGATTCTAGCTTTCCCTGTATTTTATGTTTTCGGTGAATATTTGAGAGAATTTTTGTTCACAGGATTGCCTTGGTTATATGTTGGATATTCAAGCTTAAATAATTTTTTCCTTAATGGTTATATTCCAGTCATAGGTGTTTTTGGAATGTCATTTTTAATATGTCTGTTTGCAAGCCTGCTAGGCTCTGTGATCTTTTTTCAAAAATTTAGAAAATCACATTTATTTTTGAGTTTGGTCTTTATGAGTATGTTTGCTCTCAACGCAACTTGGTTATCAACTAAATCTTGGACAGAAAAGACCTCCAGTTTTCAGGCAATTATTGTTCAGCCAAATATCGATGTTCTTGAAAAGTGGAGTCGAGATGGTCAGGTAAAATCTAGAAACTATTTTTCTAAGGTATTTTTTGATGAGCTTATCGGTAATGAAAACTCACAAGAAAAAATTATATTTTTTTGGCCAGAAGTATCTTTGCCAGGGTTGTTTTCTAGATTTGAGATTTTTTTAAAAGGGTTATCAGGCACCTTAAAACTAGCTAACGCAGGTGCAGTAGTCGGAATGCTTGATGAAAAAAAGGATGAAGGTTATGTGAATTCTTTAAAAGGTATAGGCATTTTACAAGGGAATTACGAAAAGAAACGTCTCGTTCCTTTTGGGGAATATCTACCTATGGGTGATCTATCAGGTTATTTATTTAATCTCTTTCAATTAGATAGGCCTAATATTGTCATAGGAGATAATAACTCTTTCATTTCTGGAGATGGCCTCAGAATAGGAAGCAGTATTTGTTATGAGATTGCTTATCAAGATGATGTAGCTTTTCAAGCAAAAAATTCAGATTTGATATTTTCAGCTAGTAACGATAACTGGTTCGGAACCACCATAGGTCCACATCAGCATCTTCAGATTGCCAGATATCGAGCTGCAGAAAATCAAAAGCCCCTCTTGCGTAGTACTTCTACCGGTATATCAGCTGCAATAAATTTTCGTGGAGAAGTTATTGAACAAATTCCTACATTCGTAAACTTTAATAATAAAAATGAGTCATATGATGGTCAGATTTTGAAAGTTAAAATCAACGCAAGAAGTGGCTCAACACCATATAACGAGAATGGAAAATATCCATTTCTTTATTTAATTTTATTTATTTTTATTGCCCAAATTTTAAGAAGGTTTATATTTGATAAATGAGAATTGTTTCACTGATATCAGTATTTTTGTTATTTTCTTGTTCGACCATGTTGCTAGATAAAAAAAAATATAACTATGAGGAACTTCAAAATGAAAGGTCTTTTATACATATCGACCTAAACGAGCAAAAATTATATTATCAAGACGGTAATCGAGTTATCGACTTTCCTATCTCATCATCCAGCTACGGTATTGGCAGCGAAGAAAATTCCTTCAAGACCCCCCTCGGACTTCACGAAATATCTGAAAAAATAGGAAACGATCTACCTTTGGGGGCTGTGATGAAAGGTAGAGTTTGGAATCAGGAAATCATTGAGCCGATTGTTGAAGATATCGACATTGAAGAAGACGTTATTACTTCAAGAATTATGTGGCTTGATGGCTTAGAACCAGGAAAAAACAAAGGATCTGGGATAGATTCGAAAGCTAGATACATCTACATTCATGGAACTGCAGAGGAAGGACTCATTGGAAGACCTGCTTCGTTGGGTTGCATCCGAATGATTAATAAGGATGTAATAAGGTTATTTGATTTGGTAGAGGTAGGAACCAAGGTATTGATTTATTCCCAATCGTAACCAAATATAACCTATGAAAATCTTATCTTTATTGTTTCTTTTTGCCTCGTCATTGCTGTTTGCTGACGATTCATCATGTAAAAACCTGCTTGATCACGACGTTCGTATATTAGCTTCATCAGATTCCGAAAACCTCTGCGCATACAACGATAAAGTCATCATGGCGGTCAATGTTGCTAGCTCGTGTGGATTCACCTATCAATACGAAGGCTTAGAGAAAATTTACGATAAATATAAACAGAAGGGTTTCATTGTCTTAGGATTCCCCTCTAGAGATTTTTTATATCAAGAATTTAAAGATGAAGATAAAACAAAGGAATTTTGTAAGACAACTTACGACGTTTCTTTTCCTTTGTTCGCAACCTCTAAGGTAAGAGGTGACAGGGCAAACTCATTTTACAAAAATCTCGCTAAAAATTCTGGAGAAGAACCTTCTTGGAATTTCAGTAAATATTTGATTTCTAAAAACGGTGATATAGAGCTAATACCTCATACCACTAATCCTGATTCTCCAGAGGTGATGAAAAAAATAGAAGCTCTTCTTTAACCTATTACTTCTACACCGTTTTGTTTTGCTACTACAACCTTGGTAGCCGTCTTCTGTGCAAAGATTCCGTTCTCAACTACTCCTGGGATTCTGTTTAATCTAATTTCTAATTCATAGGGAACAGAGTAATCCAAATTTAATACATCTAGTATTTGGTTTCCCTGATCAGTGACAAATCCTGTTCTGTAGGTTGGCTTCCCGCCTAGCTTAACTATTTCTCTCGCAACAAAGCTTCGTGCATATTCCAAAACCTCTATTGCTAGCGGAAAAGCGCCAAGCCTATTTACTTTTTTTGATTCATCCACGATACAAATAAATTCTCTTGCAGAGTAAGCTATTATTTTTTCTCTCGTAAGAGCTCCGCCTCCCCCTTTTATAAGCTGCTTCTTATCATCATACTCATCAGCTCCATCAACATATATATCTGGCCCACCGACATCGTTTAGCAACGAAACTTCAATGCCTTTCTGTTCAAGAAGTTTTGAGCTTCTTTCAGAGCTTGAAACCGCTGCTTTAAAGACAGGATTTTTCTCAGCTAACATTTCGATAAATAAATCAACAGTAGAGCCTGTCCCAATACCGATGATTGAGTCCTCATAAAGTTTTGGCAATATAATGTCCAGTGCTTTTGCAGCAGACTGGCGCTTTAAGTTTTCTTGATCAGAGCTCATTGAAGTGCTTTTACTATGATTAACAGTATAATACAGCGCTTTTAAGGGATTCATGACTAAAAAGAGACAGATCATAGAGAAAATCATTTCATCTAAAGTGTATGATATTGCTCAAGTTACTCCGATAGACAAGGCTAGTAACTTATCTAAGTCTTTAAAAAATAATATTTTTCTAAAGAGAGAAGATCTGCAACCTACTCACTCCTTTAAAGTAAGAGGCTCGTATAACAAAATTGAGCATCTTTACAGAAAAAAGAACGTTCAACATGTAGTGACTGCATCGGCAGGCAATCATGCTCAAGGTGTGGCCTTAGCAGCAAAACATTTAAAAATTAAAGCTACAATTTTTATGCCCCTTACAACTCCTAAAATAAAAGTTAATTCTGTAAAAATGTTAGGAGCTAAAGTTAAGCTGACTGGAAATAATTTTGATGAAAGTGCATTGGCTGCTAGCAAATACTGCGGTCAATACAATTTGGATTTTATTCATCCATTTGATGATGAGCTGGTGATCGCCGGACAAGGCACCGTTGGCTTAGAAATTGCAAATCAATTTACCGATAACATCTATGCAGTTTTTATAGGCTCAGGCGGAGGCGGTCTTGTTTCTGGAGTGGGTGAATATTTAAAATCTATAAGGCCCGATATAAAAATAATAGCTGTTGAATCAGAAGACTCTGCCGCTCTACATCAAACCCTAAATTCTGGGAAAAGAATTAAACTTAAAGAAGTTGGTTTATTTGCTGATGGAACAGCAGCAAAACAAATAGGCAAGAAGAACTATCCTATTATCAAAGACGTTGTTGATTACTCGATGACAGTAAACATAGATGAGATCTGCTCTGCAGTTAAAGATACTTTTATCGAAACAAGAACCATACCTGAGCCATCAGGAGCACTTGCTCTTGCTGGATTGAAAAAATATGTCTCCAGATATGGATTAAAAAAGAAAAACTTAATTGCAATTTATTGTGGCTCAAACCTTAACTTTGAGATGCTTGCCCCAATCGTAGATAGGTCTAGCATGGGCGAACAAAAAGAGGTCTTCTTAGGAGTTCAGATTCCAGAGGTGCAAGGAAGTTTTATAAAACTTTGCTCTGCTATCGGAAATAAAAACATCACTGAATTCAGTTACAGAATGGATGATTCCTCAACTGCAAAAGTATTTTTAGGTCTTGAATTAGAATCTAAGCAAAAAAAAGAATTGTCTATAAAGTCTCTCAAGAAGAGATTTTCTGTTGTTGATTTATCTGAAGATGAAGTCTCTAAAGTTCATTTAAGGCATATGTCAGGTGGAAGAGGGCCAGCTTTTAATGGGGAAGAATACGAGGAGATATATATGGTTGATTTCCCAGAAAAACCCGGAGCACTCCTATTTTTCTTAGAGTCACTTGGAAATCAATGGAACATTTCTCTCTTCCATTACAAAAATCAAGGAGCTTTGTATGGTGGAGCCTTAATTGGTTTTAAGGTTAAAAAGAACTCTAAGAAAAAATTAGAGCAGAAATTAATTTCCATAGGATTTCCGTTCACTAATCAAACTTCCAGTAAAGCTTATCAAGCGTTTTTAAAATAATTCAGTCCGATACTATAATTTGATCGAATTTCATATCGAATTCTTGTTCATCAAATTTAATTCTCTGATATTTATAAGCGATTCCAATTTTGATAATTTTTTTATTTAAGTTTTCAACGTATCTATCGTAAAAACCTCCTCCTCTTCCCAGTCTTTTATAGGATTCAGAAAATCCAACCATTGGAATCAAAATTGCTTCAAAAGAGGCTTTCTTTTCTTTGATAAATTCTGGCTCACTAATTCCTAAAGGATTTATTTTGTACTCGGTAGCAGAATCTACTGGGCAGAAATCAAGCTTTTTTTTGAGGAGATTAACTCTTGGTAGAAAAACTTCCGTTCCTTTTTCAATAAGCAGTTTATTAAGTTCTTTTGTAGGAAATTCATCTGAAAGAGACGCATAACTGGCTATTGAATTGTACTTACCAAAATATTCTATTGCTCTGCTGAACAAAATTTTTGTTTCTTGTTCTTTTTCGGAATGATTTAGGATAGAAAATCTTCTTTTAATTTCAGACCTTGCATCCGCTTTGTTCATCAAGGAAGTTTCCCAGATTACCGTTAACAAAACTAGACCTGAACCGTGAAGCTCAGGGCGGGAAAATCACCCGCTATCAGGCTGCCCTAAGGGCGCTCAACAAGCAAGGTATCAAGTCCCTTGATTTAATTTATCGGCTCGAGGTTTATTTTGTATATCGAATAACCCAGGAAACAAAGAAATTATAGTTCCAATATTAAAGCTTTGAAAGCTCTGATATTTCTGAGACTAGCTTAAAATTCAGATCTTCGCCATCTTCTTCTTGAAGATCTGGATCCTTAGTTTGACTGATCTCTGATCCTTTCGTGATTTCTTCTTTTGGAGCTTCTGGTTGGTCAATGCTTTCAATGACCTCAGCTCCTTGAGACTGAAGCTTTACTAAATCAGAGGAAATATCCAATGCAGCTAGTACTGAAATTCTCTCCATGGGGAGAGTTTTTAATTTTCTTTTTGTTGATTTAATTTTTTTATCGAGTTTCTCGGCTGCTTCCAATAAATGAGGTTGTTCTTCAACTGGACATTGAAGTTTATATTCTAAGCCACCAATTCTTATTGAGATGATTTCTTCTTCCATAGTTATAGATTATCCACTTTATCGATTAAATTCTCTATATTTTCTAACGCTTCATCCATGCCTTTTTTTAATTTAATGTTTTCAGATTTAAGCTTTTTATTTTTCTTTCTTAAATCTTGATTTGCTTCCCTAAGTTTTTTTGACATTTCTAGAAGTTCTTTAATGTTTTCTTCAAGAGAAGCTTTAGACATTTGATTATTTTAACATTCTGCATATAAAAAAAAGCACCCTTTGAAAAATCTTAGGGTGCTTTTTTTACTATCAAATTAGAACAAGTCGTTATTCATTACCTTATTCCATGCCTTTATAAAATCTTTGGTAAATTTCTCAGATGAATCGTCTTGAGCATACACTTCAACGTAAGCTCTTAACTGAGAGTTTGAACCAAACACTAGATCAGCTCTTGAGGCAGTCCTAGCTTTTTCACCAGAGACTCTATCAAAAGCTTCGTAAGAATTACCGGTTCCGTTAGGTTTCCACTGAACTCTCATATCCAAGAGTGTTTTAAAGTATTCATTAGATAAAGTATCAGAGTTCTCTGATACCAATCCATAATCACTCGCAGTTATACCTAAAGATCTCATCCCGCCAAGAAGAACTGTCATCTCCGGAGCAGTAATACCCAACAGCTGAGCTTTATCAAGCATCATCTCTTCAGCGCTTACATCTAGTCCAGAACGATGATAATTTCTAAATGCATCTGAGAGAGGCTCTAAGTATGCAAAAGATTCTTCATCAGTTTGATCTTGAGAAGCATCACCTCTTCCGGGTGAAAAAGGGACTTCTGAACCAGAAGCTTTTTCAATTGCTAAGTTTCCACCAAGGACAATGATATCTGCCATGGATACTCCAGTATCTTTGGAGACTCCTTCGTAAGCTGAAAGAACTTTTGAAAGTTGTTCTGGTTTATTAACTTCCCAATCTTTTTGAGGAGCTAATCTCAATCTCGCACCATTAGCTCCACCTCTAAGATCTGATCCTCTGTAGGTAAAAGCACTTGCCCAAGCAGTTTCAGTCATTTCCTGGATACTTAAACCAAGATCGTCTATCTTACTTTTCACAGCAGCTACATCGTAATCAGAATTTCCAGCAGGAACTGGATCTTGCCATATGAGGTCTTCCTCAGGCACTTCAGGGCCTATGTAATTTGCCTTCGGACCCATATCTCTGTGGAGCAACTTGAACCATGCTTTTGCGAAAGCATCTGCAAACTCATCAGGATTTTCATGAAAATGCTTTGAGATCTTGTTGTACTCAGGATCTTCTCTTAAAGCAATATCAGTTGTTGCCATAATTGTGGGTTCTTTTATTGAAGGGTCATGAGCACTTGGCGCCATGTCTTCTTCTGCTTGGTCTACTGCGTACCATTGATGCGCACCAGCAGGACTTTTGCCGAGCTTCCATTCGTATTTAAAAAGTAAATCGAAGTAGCCGTTATCCCACTTAATTGGATTTGTTGTCCACGCTCCCTCAAGACCACTGGTAATAGAGTCAGCTCCAAGACCTGATCCATGTTTATTGGTCCAACCGAGACCCATCTGTTCGATTGGTGCTCCTTCAGGCTCAGCTTCGACTAATTCAGCATCACCAGCACCATGACATTTACCAAAAGTATGGCCTCCAGCGACAAGAGCAACTGTCTCGTAATCATTCATAGCCATTCGGCCAAATGTTTCTCTGATATCGTGAGCACTAGCCAAAGGATCTGGATTTGCATCTGGTCCTTGCGGATTCACATAAATTAAACCCATTTGCACAGCAGCGAGAGGATTATCTAATTCCCTTTCTCCTTTGTATCTTTGATTTTCGAGCCATTCTTCTTCAACTCCCCACAGGATATCTTCCTCAGGACCCCAAATATCGTCTCTACCTCCGCTGAATCCGTAGGTCTTTCCACCCATGGACTCTATAGCTACGTTTCCGGCTAAAATTAACAGGTCCGCCCAACTGATTTTATTACCGTATTTTTGCTTTATCGGCCATAACAACCTTCGAGCTTTGTCCAAATTTCCATTATCAGGCCAACTGTTTAAAGGTGCGAAACGCATTGCTCCGGTACCTCCGCCTCCACGACCATCTGTGCTTCTGTAGGTTCCCGCTGCGTGCCAAGTTAATCTGACGAAAAAAGGACCATAGTGACCGTAGTCAGCAGGCCACCAATCTTGAGAGTCTGTCATAAGATCATTCAGATCCTGTTTGAGCGCGAAGTAATCAAGCTTTTTGAATTCCTCTTTGTAATCAAAATCTTCTCCCAGAGGATTTGATTTTCTATCGTGTTGATGAAGAATATTTAAATTTAATTGATCAGGCCACCAATCTTTGTTGGATTGACCCGTTGAACTGTTGCTAGTCATAGCCCCGTGCATTACTGGGCATTTACCTTCAGTAGTCTCTGCCATGTTGTACCTCCATAAAAAGAAACTATAGATATTCTACTTAATTTTATATATTGATAAATATATAAATATCTTATTTAATGTTCGAAAATTCGATACATAAATGATCAGCATTAAACAAATAAATTATGCTCTAACCGTAGCAAAAACTTTACATTTTAGAAAAGCTGCAGAAATTTGTTTTGTCTCTCCCTCTACATTGAGTAATGCCATAACTGAGATGGAAAATCAGTTAGGCGTCAAAATTTTTGAAAGAGATAATAAAAAAGTCATCGTGACCGAACTTGGTCGAGAAATCCTTGAAAAATCTAATACAATCAAATTGCAGCTTGAAGACATACAAAGAATTTCAGAATCAACAAAAGCTCCCTTATCTCACAATTTATCTATAGGCATTATTCCAACTGTAAGTCCTTTTATACTTCCTTATTTATTGCCAAAGTTGAGTAGTGATTTTCCCAAACTGAAACTTAAAGTCACTGAAGCGCAATCTGAGAATCTGCTTATCATGCTAGAAAATGGTGAAATAGATATGGCTGTTCTTGCCCTTCCCTATAATATCAGGGGATTAAAATCCTATAAGTTCTGGCAGGAAAACTTTTATTGGATTAGCACAAAAAAAGATACTAGGAGCAAGAGAAATAAAATCAAAGCAAAAGACCTTGATTTGAATGAACTTATCCTTTTAGAAGAAGGCAACTGTCTGAAAGATCACGTTCTTTCAGCCTGTAAAATTTCTGATGATTCTCAACACGATATAAAAGCAACCAGCCTAAATACTCTCATTCAATTGGTTAAAGGCGGTA
>JAOIOC010000014.1 GCA_028140145.1 SAR86 cluster bacterium
TTTTCTTCTCACTGGATTGAAAACTATGATTTCAGCCTAGCTATAAATGATTTTCTACTCAGAGAAGACAAATATATTAAAGATTATCATCAAGACGCTAGCACCCTTTTACCCTTTAAAAACATATGACTTCTCAAAAGGAGCAACTTTCTTACCTTTTAAAGTCTGATAAGGACCTTGAAGAATTAATAAGTTCTATTCCTAAAATAGTTCCCTTTAAAAGGGAAAAAGGATTTGAAGGATTAGTGAGATTGATATGTGAACAGCAATTATCTGTGGCTTCAGCAAAAGCCATCTTCGATAGACTAGCAAAAATAGTTTTGCCTTTTGAAGCTGAAAACTTTTTAAAAGTTTCAAAAAAAAATCTCCAAAAAACAGGGTTGAGCAGACAAAAAATTGATTATTGCACCGGGCTTGCCAATGCATGCATTGATGGGAAATTAGATTTTTCAACCTTACATAAAATGAATGATGAAGACCTCAGAAAAGAACTATGTAAAATCAAAGGTATAGGTAAGTGGACAGCAGATTGCTACATGCTGGCATCTCTTGAAAGAGAAGACATCTGGCCAGTAGGAGACCTTGGGCTACAAATTAGCGTACAAAAATTAAAAAAACTTTCTAATCGTCCTTCAGAAATGGAACTTGAAGAAATTTCTATCAAGTGGAAACCGTATCGAACTCTTGTGGCAAATATGTTATGGAATTCTTATGATTGAGTTGAATTTTAAAATGTATTTTATAGACTGATTTGATGAAGGAATATCTCAAACTTAAAAATCTTCATTCTTTATTTGAAAGGAACTTTTTTCTTTTGAACTCCCTAGTAGTAGATTTTGATAAAAATAAAAAGAAAGTTTTTGAAATTCCTATTAAAGATAAAAATAAAAAGGTCTCAATAAATACAACTAAACTATCAAATTATACTTTTGATATTGAATTGAATATCAATATCAATGCAGTTGAAGAAAAAACAACCTTTAAAGTAAGAGTTTATTTAGAAGCAAAGATGGCAGAAGTTATCTCCCTTCAGGGCTTTCATAATAACCTAATTGATATTATTCCTACAGTTCAGAAATTTGGATTTCAAAGAGATGAAAGAACTCAATGGAATAAATTTCTTAATGAATTTCTAGTGTTTTGCTCAAAAGAAGGATTAGCTGAAAGTGATAATTTACCTGCACGGTTTCAATAGCTCTAGTTCTTCTTCAAAAGCCCAGCTTTGTAAAAAATATCTTAATGACAAAGGTATTGGCGATAAAATTTTAATTCCAGACTTGCCTTTATCAACAGATAAAGTTGTAAACCTCGTTGAAATATTGATACGTGAAAACGAAATTGTCGGCTTTATTGGAAGTTCAATGGGGGGATTTTATTCTTGTTATTTTGCAAATAAATACAATGTGAAAGGAGTCTATATCAATCCAGTAGTGGATGATCATTTAACCGGTATGGTCAATATTGTTGGCAGTTATGAAAACTTTAATAATGGAAAAAAAGATACTTTTTCTATGAGTGATTATAAGAATTTAAAAAAATATTCTACTCCAACACTTACATTTCCTAAGAATCATTTTCTTCTTGCGCAAGAGGGTGACGAAGTTCTTGATCAAAGACTTTCCTTAAAAAAATTTAAAGAAAGCAAAATTGATTTATCTGAGAATGGAAATCATCAATTCGAGAATTTTGTAGATAAAATAGAGCAAATTTTTGACTTTTTGCTTTAAATTAGGGCAAAATATGTATTAATTTAATACATTATTGCACTATTAATAATCACTGATTCTGCTAATTTAGCTCAGTTAAACATTTAAGGAGTTAAAAATGTCAGATTATAAAACATACGAATACATTTGGTTAGATGGTTATCAACCTGAAGCCAACATGCGAAGTAAAGTAAAAGCAACTGATGAAGACACGCCACCAGATTGGTCGTTTGATGGTTCTTCAACACAACAAGCGGAAGGTGGAAGCTCAGATTGTCTTCTTCTTCCTGTTCAAACTTATTCAAATCCTAATGGTCATGATTTTGTGCTAACTCAAGTTCATGCTGCAGATCACACTGTGCACCCTTCTAACTTCAGAGCTGCTGCTGAAGAAGTTGTTACTGACGAATGGTGGTTCGGTTTTGAACAAGAGTTTTTCTTCACAGATCCTACTACTGGTGAACCTTTAGGGTGGGAAGATGGAACTCCCAGAGAGCAAGGTGAATATTATTGTGGTGTGGGAGCTGGAAATGTGGTCGGAAGAGAAATATCAGATGCACATTTACAAGCTTGTTTAGATATAGGTATTACCCTAACAGGAACAAATGCAGAGGTAGCTTTGGGTCAATGGGAATATCAATGTTTCGGCAAAGGAATAAAAGCAGCTGATGATCTATGGATGAGTCGATACTTACTTTTTAAGGTCGCTGAGGAATTTGGTGTTGGAGTAAATATCCATCCTAAGCCAAAAACAGGAGACTGGAATGGATCTGGAATGCACTCTAATTTTTCGAATGAAGAGATGCGTACAAAAGGCTCTGAGGAACTTTTTACATCTTATTGCGAAAAACTTGGTGAAGTACATGAAGAAGGAATTGCATCTTATGGTTCTGATAACGATATGAGACTCACTGGTCTTCACGAAACACAAAGCATTGAAAAATTTTCTTTTGGTGTAAGCGATAGAGGAGCAAGTATTCGAATACCTGTTTACACTGTTGAGCACGATTGGAATGGATATCTTGAAGATAGAAGACCTGCTTCAAATGCTGATCCTTACAAAATACTTGCTCATATTGTTGGTACTCTAACAAAGTAAATACTTTGCAGAGGAAGTGACAGTAACTTTGAAGTTAATCAAAGATTAAAACTCAAAAGGTATTAGTCTGAGATTAATTTCAAAGTCTCAAGTTGATATTTAATATATGAAAAAACTTCTTAAAAAAACTATGGAAAATATTTCTTCCAAAGTTTTGGTTGTTGACGAAAACTTAAATTTTGTTTTTGCAAGCAACGAGGCAGAAGCTTTTTTACTCTTTGATTCAAAAAACAGTGAGGGTAAAGGAATTGAAAATATATTTTCAGAAAACCCTAGCAACATGTTTGAACTTAAAAGACTTCTTGCAGAAAAAGATTCTTTAGAAAAATCTAGACGAAAAATTTATTTGAAAGGAGGCCTTGAGAAAGTTTGCACCTATGAAATTAATTTTTTTGAGATAGATTCAAAAAAATATCTTCTTTATGAATTTTATGATGCTAATCAAACAAAAGAATTAAACAGAATGAAAAGACAAACTATTTCAACTGTAACAGCTACTTTTTCTAAGGGTTTGGCTCATGAAATAAGAAATCCTCTTAGTGGCATTAAAGGCGCTACACAACTTCTTGAACCAAAATTAAAAAATGATGAGCTCAAGGACTATACAAGAATCATATTAAAAGAGACTGAAAGATTGAGTGATTTGGTTACAAAAATTTTAGACAGACAGTTTGAGATCCAGCCAACAGAAGTGAACATTCATGCAATCCTTGAAACTATTCCAGAATATCTAGGTAGTATTTCTACAGATAAAATCCAAATCACTAAAGATTACGATCCTACTTTACCTGAATTGAACATTGATTCTTCACTCATAACTCAAGTCCTCTATAACTTGGCAAATAATTCAGTTGATGCCATGAAAACTACCGATCGAGAAAATAAAATTTCTCTTAAAACCAGAATACACTTCGGAACTTTTATCAACAGGACATTTCACAAAACCACTTGTGAGATATCTTTTATTGACAATGGTCCTGGTATTCCAGAAGAAATAATTGACTCAATATTTTTTCCTCTTGTTTCCAGTAAAGAAATTAAGTCTGGTCTTGGGCTCTCAATTGCTCAAGGAATAGTCAGTCAACATGGCGGAGCAATAGAATGTGAGAGCTCCTCTTCAGGTACAAAATTTTCTATCTATTTACCGCTCAAGATTGAAGATGAAGATGGAAACGAAGTGCGTAAAAAAGAAAATTTTGAATCAGCATGAGGCAAGATAAAAAAATATGGGTTGCAGATGATGATGAATCCATAAGATGGGTTCTAGAGAAAGGATTATCAGAAGCGGGTTTTGAAGTTTCCACTTTTGAAGATGGAAATGAAGTAGTGAATCAATTAGACATTGAATCGCCTAATATTGTTCTTACTGATATGCGCATGCCTGGTAGAGATGGAATGGATCTTCTCGATACTTTTAAAAATGATTATCCAAATATACCCATCATAATGATGACTGCTTTTTCAGACTTAGAAACCACAGTAGAAGCCTTTGATAATGGAGCCTGGGATTACCTAGCAAAACCTTTTGATATTCACACTGCAATATCAAAAATAGATAAAGTGATAAGTGAAAGAAAATCTGTCACTGTCTCGAATAAACAAATTGAAGAAATCTCACCTGATAATGAAAAAACGGTAGGTAGATCAGAAGCTATGCAAGATCTTTTTAATGCTATTGGAAAGTTAATGTTTGTTCTTTCACCTGGACAGGATCTTAAAGAGAGTGATCTCCATAAGCAATTGTTTGTTCAAACCCAAAAAGATGAAGTTAATTGGGAAGAGATTCTTGAAAGTTGGGCAGAAAAACAATTATCCAAAGGGGAAGATCATCTATTAAATGTTGCTACTCCAATTTTTGAGAGAACTATGATTAATGTAGCTTTGAAGTCTACTAGAGGAAATAAATCTGAAGCAGCTAAGTTACTTGGCTGGGGTAGAAATACGTTAGCTAGAAAAATACAAGAACTGGATATTTAACTAACTCACAATTGGAAAGCCCTCACTTTTCCATGCATTAATACCTCCGTTAATCACATAAACTTCTTTTAAATCTTTCTTAAGACCAGATGCAATTTTTGAAGAATCAGTACCTTGATTACAAACAAATATCACTGGATTATCTAAATCTCCTTTAAGAGCGCTGATACAAGAAGCGTTATCTTTATTTACGTTTACTGCATTAGGAATTGTCCCTTTACTAAATTCAATTGCACTTCTGACATCTAAAACTCTAGCGTTATGTTTATTTATCATTATGGTTGCTGCTTGCGGTTCGATTTTTGAAGCTCTTTTTGATTTTTCAAACAATATTAAAGCTGCTATAGATATAATAAGAGGTATTTCGATGTACCAATTTTCAATTACGAATTGAATGAAGTATTCCATGGGAGCGTATATTAAACCTTAAGCAAAGAAGAAACTATGTCTCAACCAAAAAAAATTTCCACCTTAGTTCTTATCAGACATGGCCAAAGTCAGTGGAATAAAGAAAACTTATTCACTGGTTGGAAAGATCCTGATTTGACTGAAAAAGGAATTGAAGAGGCTATTAATGCTGGTCAAAAAATAAAGCAAACTAACATTAATTTTGACTTACATTTCACTTCAAAATTAAAAAGAGCTCAAAGAACAGGTAATCTCATCATGAAAGAGCTCGGAAAAGATATTAATACATTTGAAAATGAAGCCCTTAATGAAAGGGACTATGGAGATTTATCTGGTCTGAATAAGGACGATGCTAGAAAAAAGTGGGGCGATGAGCAGGTTCATATTTGGAGAAGATCTTATGATACTCCTCCACCAGGAGGGGAAAGTCTCAAAAATACAGCAGAAAGAGTGCTGCCATACTTCAAAAATATTATTTATCCTGAATTAAGAAGTCAGAAAAATATCTTAATTTCAGCTCATGGAAATTCTTTAAGAGCTTTAATAATGTATTTAGAGAAAATATCTGAGGATGAAATAGTTAAGCTTGAGATCGCTACGGGACAACCTATTGTTTTTAAGCTTGATGAAGATCTTAAAGTAATTGCAAAAGAAATTTTATAGTCTTACTTCTATGCCTTTGGAAGCAAGGCCATCTTTTACCGCTGCAATAGTAATTTCCTTTTGGTGAAAAATACTAGCTGCGAGGACCGCATCTGCTTTTCCATCAGTTATTCCCTCTATCATATGATCTATAGATCCAGCGCCGCCTGAGGTTATAAGTGGGATACTCAAATCTTTTGCAATTGAGGAAGTAAGTTCATTATCAAAGCCTATCTTGGTGCCATCCCTATCCATGGAAGTTAGAAGAATTTCTCCTGCCCCCTCACCTTCAACAATTTTTATCCAAGCTGAAGTTTCAAAAGCAGTTTTATTTTTTCCTCCGTGAGTGTAAACGTAAGATTTTTCTCCTTCTCTTTTTGAATCCACAGCAACAACAATGCACTGAGAACCAAATTTCTTTGCTGCATTCCCAACCAAAGACGGATCAAGGATAGCTGAGGTGTTTATCGATACTTTATCGGCTCCTTTTTCAAGTAATCTCTCTATATCCTGTAATTTACTAACTCCACCACCAACAGTTAAAGGAATAAATACCTGCGAAGCGACAGCTTCAACTGTAGAAAGAGTAGCTGATCGGTTTTCATAAGAAGCATCTATATCTAAAAAACATAACTCATCAGCTCCTTCTGCGTTGTATCTTTCTGCAGTTTCTACAGGGTCTCCTGCATCGATAATATTTTCAAAGTTAACCCCTTTAACAACTCGTCCCGCTCTAATATCTAGACAAGGGATGATTCTTACAGCTACTGTCATATTAAGAAATTAAATTTAATGCCTCATCTAAAGAAAAGGTATTTTCGTATAATGCTTTGCCAGAAATAACTCCTGAGACGCCTTTAATTTTTTTTAATTGAATTAAATCTTCCAGAGAAGATACACCACCGGATGCGATAACGGGCAATGAGGTATTGCTTGTTAATTCAGTTATTTTTTCCAAATTAGGTCCATTGAGCATTCCATCTCTATCTATGTCTGTAAAAATAATAGAGTTTAAAGGTAAATCATTGAACTTCTTAACCAAATCTATCCAATAGACTCCTGAATCTTCTGTCCAAGCCTCTGACTTAACATGGTCATTCTTTGTATCGAGTCCAAAAATAATTTTATCTGGATAAGAGGAAGCAATGTCGTGAAATAAAATAGAATCTTTGACAGCAAGACTACCTAAAATAATTTGATCGATGCCAGAATTTAATGCACGCTCAATTGTTTCTTTATTTCTGAAACCTCCACCTACTTGAAGGGAAACTTTTGGTAATTTCTTTTTAATACTATCAATGATGTTCAAAATTAAAGATTGGCCTTTTTTTGCCCCATCTAAATCAACTATATGAATTCTGTCTATGCCATATGAATACCAATGTTCGGCAGCTTGGACAGGATCATCAAAATACTCAACAGTAGAATTTAGATCACCTTTTGTAAGCCTTACACACTTCCCATCTTGGATATCAATAGCTGGAATAATTTTCATTAAGGGTTCCATTTAAGAAAATTATCAAAAAATTTTAATCCCGCCTCACCACTCTTCTCAGGATGGAATTGAGTTGCAAAAATATTTTCATCTCCGATAGATGAAATAAACTCAATACCATGATGAGTGGTAGAAAAAGATTTTTCCTCATCGAAATCTTTTAATAAATATGAATGCACAAAATAAAATCTTGTGTCATTTTCAATGTTTGTAAATAAGTCATGATCTTGTTTTATGAAGACCTTGTTCCATCCCATGTGAGGAACCTTTATAGGTAAGTCAGGGGGAAACATTGATATTTCATTTTTATAAAATCCATATCCCTGAGTATCTCCCTCCTCGCTTTTTGAAAAAAGAACTTGGAGTCCTAAACAAATCCCCAAAAAAGGTTTTTCTTTCAAGTGTATTCTTAAATCTTCAAACAGCTCTATTTTCTTTAAATGTGACATTGCGGAACCCAAAGAACCTTGACCAGGAAAAATTAGTTTATCGACTTCCTTGAGCTTACTGGGCTCGTCAATTATGAGGGTATTTGCTCCCAGATACCTAAGACTTCTATCTATGGAGTATAAATTACTTGCTCCGTAATCTATTATTCCAACTTTCATACTCAAAGAAGTTCTTTGGTGGATGGAAGCCTATCTTTTTTAGCATCGTCCATGGAGCACGCTTGTTTTAAAGCTAAAGCGAAAGCTTTAAATATTGTTTCTGCTTGGTGATGAGCATTTGCCCCTTTTAGATTATCAACGTGAATGGTTGCTAGGGCTTTGTTTGTAAACCCATGAAAAAATTCTTCTAACAATTGCAAATCAAAATCATTGATGAATTCTCTTTTAAATTCAACATCCCAAAATAATCCTGGTCTTCCAGAGAAATCAACAACAACTCTAGATAAAGATTCATCTAGAGGTGCGTAAGCAGAGCCAAACCTTTTGATGCCTTTTTTATCGCCTAAAGCAGAGTTAAAGGCTTCGCCTAGAATTATTCCAATGTCCTCAACAGTGTGATGTGCATCGATCTCAAGATCGCCTATAGCATTAAGCTGTAAATCAAAGTCACCGTGTCTAACGAGTTGATCTAGCATATGAGCAAAAAAGGGTAATTCCACGGATAAATCTGCAGAACCGCTACCATCTAAATTAAGAGAAAGCTTTATTTGCGTCTCTTTAGTATTTCTTTCTAAGTCTATTGATCTCATAAAACGAAAGCAGATTATATATTATCAATGGAGGTAGAATATCTTAATTATGAAATTTTCAGAAAGAATCATCGAGTGGCAAAACTTGCACGGTAGGAATAATTTGCCATGGCAGACAAATGATCCTTATAAAGTCTGGGTTTCTGAGATCATGCTTCAACAAACTCAAGTTTCCACGGTTATTCCATTCTATGAAAATTTTATGCAATCATTTCCAAATGTTTTAACTTTATCAAAAGCCAACCTAGATGAAGTTCTCAAAAATTGGGCTGGTTTAGGCTTTTATCGAAGAGCGAGAAATCTTCACCAAACTGCAAAAATAATCTCATATAAATATCATCAAGTATTTCCTGATAATTATGAAGATTTAGTTGCTCTTCCTGGGATTGGAGAGTCAACAGCTGGAGCAATCCTTGCATTAGCCTTTAATAAAAAAGGAACTATCCTTGATGGGAATGTCAAAAGAGTGGTTTCAAGATATCTTAATGTAGAAAACAATCCACGCGAGTTAAAAAAATCCATCAAGCCTTTTTTGTATCAGAATTCTCCAAAAACGAATTATCGAAGTTTTGGACAAGGTATGATGGATTTGGGCTCTCTCATTTGCGTGAAAGAAAAACCAAAATGTGATCTATGCCCCATTCAAAAAACTTGCTTGAGTTTTAAAAAACAAGATTTCATTAAAACTAAAAAGAATACAATCACCAAAACTCAAGAAAGTTTTCATTGGTTTATTTATCAGAAAAATAACAAAGTCATGCTTTGTAAAAATCCTGATGAAGGTATTTGGCCAAACCTATGGGTGTTTCCGAAGCGAGAATTGTTTCAGACAAAGCAAAATATGAATGAACTGCCTAGCTTTAAACATTCCTTATCTCATAAAGACTTCCACATATCACCAAGAATAATTAATATTCCTGATGACATGGAAACCGATGATGAAAAAACTATTTGGATTGAAAAAAATAAAATTGCTAAATTGGGCGCACCTAAGCCAGTATTAGACATCATTAAAAAAATTTTAAATCAAAATGACAAAGGTTTACTGTAAAAAATATCAAGAAGAGCTTCCTGCATTAGATAGGCCTCCCTACCCTGGTCCTAGGGGTGAAGAAATATTTAATAACGTTTCAAAAAAAGCCTGGATGGAGTGGCTACAGCTCCAAACAATGCTCATAAATGAAAAACAATTAAATCTTGCCGAAAAAGAAACGAGAGATTATTTAAATGATCAACTTGATAAATTTCTCAATAATGGTGACGTTGATAAACCGGTTGGTTTTAAACCAGTTGAATAACTCATGAAAGATTTAGTTAAAGAACTTAACCTAAAAGAAAAAATTCTTTTGCTATCAGGTTTCAATAATTGGTACACCAATAAAATTGAGAGGTTAGACATACCAAGTATCAAAATGTCTGATGGTCCAAACGGAGTCAGAGGAGACGGAACCTCAGGTAAGACTTCAGCGTGTTTTCCTTGTCCGATTCTAATGGGATCAACTTGGAATGAAGAACTGCTCGAAAAAATAGGTGTCGCTTTAGGAGAAGAGGCCAGAGACAAGGATGTTGATGTCTTGCTCGGTCCTACCATTAACCTTCATAGACATCCTTTAGGTGGAAGGCATTTTGAAAATTATTCTGAGGATCCTTTACTGGTAGGAAAACTTGCAACTGCTTATGTCAAAGGCGTTCAATCCCAAAAAGTCTCCGCTTGTTTGAAGCACTTTATTGCAAACGATACTGAATTTGAGAGACATTCTGTAAGTTCGAATGTAGACGAAAGAACACTTCGAGAAATATATCTTCTGCCTTTCGAAATGGGTGTGAAAGATGGTGATGCTAAGTCAGTGATGTCTGCATACAACCGACTGAATAATATTTTTTGCAGTTCCCATAAAGAAATTCTTATCGACATCTTGAAAAAGGAGTGGAAATTTGACGGTTATGTAGTAAGTGACTGGGGAGCGGCATTGGAAACTGTTGAAAATGCTAACGGTGGCTTGGATCTTGAGATGCCAGGACCAGGAAATGCATGGGGTGAAAAGTTACTGCAAGCTGTAAATGACTGTCTAGTGGATGAAGAAAAAATAGACGACAAAGTACATAGAATTCTATCAGTAGGAAAATTTTCAGGAAGGTTTGATTCTCCACAGAATAAACCTGAAAAAAGTAACGTTAGAGATGCTCATAATAAACTTCTCAGAGATGTAGCTTGCGAAGGAATGGTTTTACTCAAAAACGATAATCTCCTGCCATTAAAAGAGAATCAGATCTCTAGGGTTGCAATCATTGGTCCTAATGCGAAAAACAGTCAAATTATCGGTGGCGGTAGTGCAAGTCTAAAACCCCATTATCAGGTTCATCCATTTGATGCTTTGAATGAAAGGTACAAAGATAAATTTGCAATCACTCATGCAAAAGGAGCAAATACGAATAAATATTTACCTAAATTAGATGAGAAGCTTTTCTCAAATTCTGAAGACGGTTTTTTAGTTGAGTACTTTGATAAAGAAATTGACGAATCTAATCTTATATCCACAGAAGTTTTGAAAGGAAATCGATACTGGGTGTTTGAAGGTTTTGCTAAAAACATTATCAATAAAGAGGAACGACCTAATATCATCGTAAGATTTTCTTGTGACTACACTCCGGATATTTCAGGTGATCATGAATTTGAAATTTTTGGTATAGGATTGAGTAAATTAAAAATTGATGGAGAGATTCTTGTTGATAATTGGAATGAAACCTCTCCGGGTGAGGCTTTCTTCTCTTTTGCGACAGCTCCAAAAAGACAATCCATTAACCTCAACAAAGATCAAACTTACCGTTTTGAAGTTGAGTATTTTTTTGAAGGCAGATTTCCTGCAATTCAGTTTGGATGCAAGCCACCAGAGGCAGTGGATCTCTTGCAGGAAGCAAAAAAAACCGCTCAAGAAGCCGATGCAGTCATTCTGGTTGTTGGCACTAATTCAGATTGGGAAACGGAAGGAAATGATAGGGCTGACTTAGGATTGCCAGCAAATCAAGATGAGTTGGTAGACGCAGTCTTGGCTGAAAATAAAAACACTGTGGTGGTAATCAATTCAGGATCGCCGGTTTCTATGCCTTGGGAAGATCACTCTAAAGCAATACTTCAATCTTGGTTTGGCGGCCAAGAATATGGAAATGCCTTAATGGATATTTTATTTGGTGAAGTTAATCCTTCTGGGAAGCTCCCTACTACCTTCCCAAAAAGAATTGAAGATACTCCCGCTTTTTCCTGTTACCCGGGGGAGAATTCGCAAATGGACTACGAAGAAAAGCTATTGATTGGACATCGATGGTACGAAAGAAAAAACATCAAGTCCCTCTTTCCTTTCGGGCATGGGTTGTCTTATACCGATTTTTCCTACGGAGATCTTGAAATATCAGTAAGTGGTAACGCAGACGTAGTTTGTAGATTCAACATTGAGAATATCGGCGATATGGATGGTCAAGAAGTAGCTCAGTGTTATGTATCGTATGAAAGTAGCCCAAGTGATGAACCCATAAAAAGTCTTCAGTCATTCAAAAAAGTATCGATTGAAAAACAAAAAAAACGAGATATTGAAATTCACCTTAACGCCAGAAACTTCTCTTATTGGGATGTTAAAGACAAGGATTGGAAGATAAGACCTGGCAGTTATTCGATTGAAATAGGATCTTCTTCAGAAAAAATAGAACTTAGCGAAACGATTAATCTAGGAAATTAACCAATCCAGCTGATCTTCGCTCAAATTTATCTTTGAAGCCTGCATGCAGCTTTCCGATTCGTATATAGACCTTGGTCCAACTAGTGGAAATATGTTTGGATGTTTGTTCAATACATAGGCAAGCGCTAATTCAATGGGGAGACAACCTAATTCTTCTGCGAGTTCAAAACATTTATCTCTTCTTAAAAGATTTGCTTTGCTATGCCAGACTCTTTTTTCCTCTTCCAGAGTGGGATTAGCAAAATGCTCAGCTTTAGGAAAAAGGTCTTTTTCTAGGAAAAAACCTCTAGCTTGACTCGACCAAGGAAAAAGAAAAATGTCGTTCTCAATTAAATAGTCTAGGAATTCTTCATGACAGTGGACACAACCTGGCCATACTGGTTCGTTCATGTTGGCCAAACTAAAATTATTGCTCAAAACTTTGAACCCTACTTTATCGTTGTTCTGCGCAAATTCATTAGCCTCACTGAATCTCTCTAAGGTCCAATTTGATGCACCAAGATAAGATATGAGCCCTTCATCACGGACTTCATTCAGAGCATCAATAAATTCACCGCTGGGTATATCTGCATTATCTCTATGCAAACAATATATATCCATGCGATCGAGCATGAGTCTATCGAGTGATTCTTTTAATTGTGGCTTTATAAACTTAGGTTCACAATCAGGAGTATGTGCGCCTTTGCCAAGCACCATTACATCTTTAGACAAGTCGTTAGTTTTAATCCACTCACCGAGGTATTTGTCAGATTTTCCAAAATTATAGATGTAGGCAGTATCAAAAATATTGCCTCCGTTTCTATAAAAGTGCTCAAACATAGTAGAAGCATGAAGTTGTGAAGTTTGATTATCACAACCAAATACTATTCGAGAACCCTCCTTAGAAATCTCTTTGAAGGTTGATTTTTTTATATTTTCAACAGCCGAGTAGTTGTAACTAAATATTGGTGAACTTTGCGGAGTATTTTGGGGATACTTGACTCCAGTTTCAACATACCATCTTTCTAACCACAACATGTTCCCAAAAGTGTCTTTATGAGACATCGCTTCAGATTCTAGATTTCCTTGAAGAATGCAATCAGATGCTTCGTTAATTTCTCGAGTAAATAAACCAACGTCGTCAACGATGGGAATTTCAGATTCTTTATTATTTAAAGTTAATTTAATGGACGATTTACCATCCTGAAATTGACCGCAATGCCAAGGTTGAGAAACTTCTAGTTTTGAATCGCCTGATTCTATGATCAGGTCATTTGCATATTCGTTAACAATGGCAGTTTTAATTTCCGCATGTATTTTGTCATTAAAGGTAATCTTTGCCGTTGAGTCTGCGTCTACACCTGTGGAATCTAATTCACCGGATACTTCCATGCTGATTGGGTCAAGGAAAGGCTTGCCATCAATGGTACCGGCTATAAGTCTGGCCATGGATAGAGGGTAACAACCTACATCCAAGATAGCGCCGCCCGCTAAGTCAGGGTTTCTTAATCTGTGATCTTCTGGAACCGGAGCATTGAAACCAAATGAACTGGAAATAAGAACCTTTTTATCCTGAAAGTGTTCTTTCACTAATTTTAAAATCTCATGAGTTTGAGGATGTGTCCTGTACATGAATGCTTCCATTAAAAAGACCTTTTGCTTTTTAGCCTCATTCATAAGAACCATGGCTTCGGTAGAATTAACCGTAAGCGGCTTTTCGCATAAAACGTGTAAGGATCTGTTTATTGCCTCCATGGAGAAATGAAAGTGTGTGTCGTGTGGCGTAGCTACGTAAACCGCATCAATTTCAGAATCAAAAAAAGATTCTTGATCAGTAAACGGTTGTATTTGATGTTTTTCTGCAAAAGCATTTACCTTTTCTTCATTTCTTCCAAGAACACTTTTGAGTTCAGAGTTTTCTGAATATTTTATTGAATGAGCAAAGGCGTTAGCTATACTTCCGGCCGCAATGATTCCCCACTTTACTTTTGATTTAGACATTATGCGTTCCTCTCTTTTATTCTCTGTAAAAGCTCGCCATGAAACTTTGTGCTTATTGGATAAAAGTACATCAATACTAGACTAATTGTAATTCCGCAGATAGGTATCCAACTCATCATAAACTTCATTCCAGATATGGTTTCTTCAGATTGAATTTGGTTGGGTTCAAATCCTATGCCCGATAATAAAAATCCTAAAATTAAAGCCGCCACAGCTATCGATGATTTCTGTGCAAATGTCATAAAACCATAAAGAGAAGATTCGGTTCTGATGCCGCTTTTCCACTCGCCGTATTCAACTGTATCAGGCAACATTGACCAAAAGAGAACTCCTCCGGCTCCATTGCCAACTCCGATTAGTGCTAAAAGGATCAATAGCTCATTTAAAGAAGCAATTGGATAATAGAAAAATAATAAAAGACCAATGAAAGCGATTGTCATTGAAATTAACCAGGTCTCCCTTTTTCCAATTTTTAATGCCAAATACGCCCAAAAAGGTAAAGATAAAAACGAGGCGCCGGAACTTACCCCTAGGATCAATCCCTGATATTCATGCAGTTCTAGTCCGTACTTAACAAAATAAATTAAATTTTTGTTAAACATGACTCCTGTTGAACCTAAGATGAGAATGCAGCCGAAAACTATCCAAAAAGGATAATTGGTTGCCACGGTTTTGGTAATTGATACAAAGTTGGGAAGATTGGAGGTAACTATTTCATCGACCTTCTCGCGAACTGAATAAACAGTTATAGATAGTAGAGCAATAGCAATCAAACCAGAGATTATTGCGAGCCAAAGAAAACCAAAAGCCTCATTGGCTCCGCCAAAATATACAATCAACGGAAACGCTAAAGCAGACATTGAAAGCGTTCCAAAGGAAGCACTTATCATTCTTGCGGTCGTTAATTTTGTGCGCTCATTGCTGTCGTTGGTAATTCTAGCTGTCAATGATGAGTAAGGAACACTAACAATGGTGAAGCAACTTCTGTGAATTAAATTAACTAGAATCAAGAATAAAAACAAAACAGTACCTTCAAAAGGAGGCACCCAAAAGAGCAAAACAAACGATAAGGCTAAAGGTATCGATCCATAATAAATAAAGGGACGATAGCTGCCCATTTTTGTTTTGGTCCTTTCGGCTAAATACCCCATGAACGGATCGGTGATCGCATCCCAACCAATTCCCAGAGCATAAATCCAACCAGCTAAAATTGGAGAAATGCCAACCACGTCGGTATAGAAATATAAAAGATAAAGACCGATACCGCTCCAGTAAAGGCAAATGGCGTAGTCACCAATACCATACCCTGCCCTAACTCGGTTTGTTAAAGTTTCTGAATTCATCCCCTGTTCATAATACTTTAAATATTCTAATTTCTATCGATTAATCGATTGCGCTTAACTTATGATTCTTCTAATATTGTGCGCTCGATTGCCCAGATAGCTCAGTTGGTAGAGCAAAGGACTGAAAATCCTTGTGTCGGTGGTTCGATTCCACCTCTGGGCACCATTTTTAGCTGACTTTCAAAGTTCTGGATATTTTTCCTTGCCTTCGTCGTGAACCTATCGTGAATTAGTTTGCTGTTAGTTGTAATAAATAGCACTGCCAATCTTTTTAGTTGGCTTGAAGTTGGTTCCTAGGTCCTCAAGCTGCTTTTTGATTTTATTAGTAAGCAAAGTTTTATAGCTTCCTGTTCGTAGACGAGTTAAAAACATTCCTATTGCAACGTCATCAAAAACCACTCCTTGAGCTGGATTTGGGTTGTTTGTCTCTTTTATATATGCAATTAAGGCTTTTAAGTTACTTTCAAATGCATCTTCAAAAGGGTCCCAAGTCCAATGGGGTATTTTCTCTAGCTCATTTATCTTCCATTGCTCAAGAGAATTATTCTTTTTTCTATTTCTTTGTTTCACAATCCATCTATTAGCTCCAACACTATGAGCTTTAATTTGCTTTCCAGTAGTTGGATGTTTGTATGGAATGATTCCTTTATGCTTCTTAAGAAGTTTTTCTATATCTTTTTTTATAAATTTCCATTTATTATCTTCCTCATTTTGTCTATCAGAAAAATCAAAATTAATTTCTTTTAGTAGTTTTAATTGCCATTCTTCAAGAGGTTTTTTAATTTGATTGCCTTCTGATTGATTCATATTTCTATACTTAACTCTTTGTGTTGATAACCAGTTTCTTAAATTTAAACCGTCAATTAGTTCATTTCTTTTAGGTAATGAATCACCTGATTTTTCTTTAAAATTTTTATAGGCTTTAAAATAAAGTTTCCAAGAAAAAGCATGCCTTCCATCCCAATCAAAAATATTTTTAGAAATTAGCTCCTTTTGAACTAATCTTTTTTTCCAATTTGGAAGAGTCTTTTCATTATAGGAGTTTATTAATCCTCTAACTTTATTTCCGAGTTTATAGCCGGATTCAGTAATCATTGCGTCTTTAGGGAATGGAATTAACTTATTTTTTGCATTTTCTTTATACTCAAAAATAAGTTGATTAAAATCTTCCTCTTCAGAAGGTTGCCCTAGAAAATCTCTCCAATCTGTCCATTCGGACCCATATGCCCTAGATACGTCTGCTGGAATATCGAGTGGCTTTTTATCAGTCTTGCAAAACTCTCTCCACTCAACACTATTTATTCCCAGTGTTCTTGCCCATTCTCTTGCTTGAGCAAAAGGTCTCCTTCCTAACTTACTAAATCTATCCCATGCTTTTGTGTGTAGTTCTTCAGAGAATTGCTTTAAATCAAATTCTTCAGGCAAATATTCAGTATTAATTTCCATGAAATTCTTGGGCGGTTTCTTTCCGTCTGCTAAGTATTTGAAAGACTCAACTATCCTTCCGTCATGCTCAGACATGGCTCTTAGTACCATGAGGATTTGTTGATAAGCTTCGTCTATGGATTCTTCTGAATTTTTATTGATGACGATAGGTACGATGATATAACTAAGACCTTTTGTTGAATCTCCCTTCCTTAGGGCTCGACCAATAGCTTGAGTGATATCTATTTTTGATTGTTTAGGGTCAACAAACATAATTGCATCAATGGAGGGAACATTTACGCCCTCTGATAAACATTGAGAATTAGTGACTAAGCTGGGTGGGTTAGCAGCGAAATCTTTAAGAATGCCTTGCCTTTCTGTGCCTGATTGTTTCCCACTGACGTGATAAGTGTTGATAGGTTTATTAGTAAAAATATTATTGATTCCTTCTTTGAACGCTTTTGCTCTCTCAATTTTGCTGTGAAAGGAGACAGTATTTTTGATTTTCTTTTTCCTTATTATTTCTTGAAGAGTTAAGGCCGAGGAAACTAGCTTCAGTTCTACTTCTTCAGGATATTTTTCTTTATTATCAATAACAAAAGGATTATCACGCAGTAATTTCTCAGAGGAAACATTATCAATCAGTTGAGTAATGATTTTGTAATCGTTTAAAAGTTTAAAGACTTCGATAGCATCTTTAACGGTAATTTCATCTACTACCTTTCCAAAAACTTCTTCATCATCCATGCTTAAGAATCTATCGTTTTTTCCTACAAGTTTCTTTGGCGTGGCAGTCATGAATAATCTTTTCTTAATTATTAAATTATTATCGTCCAATAAATGTCCAAATAACTTTGATTTAGCGGTTGCAGTGTTATGCGCTTCATCAAAAAAAGCGAAATCAATTTTTTTATTCTGTTTCTTAAGTTGCCTAGCTAAAACTATTCCCGATTGATAAGTGGAGAAAATTACTTTGTTTTTTCTGCTGGATGATAGAAATTGATTTATATCTTCATCAGAGGTAGAAACTTTTACAGGTAATTCTTGCAACCATAGATATGGGTCATGTTCTGATATTTTTTCATTGGATGGGTCTGAACAAACAACTAAGGGAGATATTGGAAGTTCATTAGCAATACTTTCTTTGCTCCATTCGAGGAGCGTTTGGTTTATTAACTGTAAATTAGGAACGACAAATAATGTTAATTTTGGATTAAGTTCTTTGTAAACAAAATAAGAAGTTAGAGTCTTTCCTGTGCCACACGCATGAATTATCTGACCTTTGGTATTGTTATCGAAATGACTTAATAATGCTTTAACAGCTTTTCTTTGATGCTTTCTTGGTTTTTTAGGTTTATAGGTGGGGATTTCGTTTTGTATAGCTTTGCGGATATTTTTAAAATCCTCTTGAGTCAAAGCTTCAAAATTACCTAAGAGTAAAGTTCTAAACTGAAGGTTATGTTGTTCTTGCAGTCTCTTATTAGAAGTAAAACCTTTTAGGTTTGAACACATCAATATGGAATCTACCCATTTTTTTGCTTCTTTTCCTGTCGCAACGCTAATTGAAGAATTAACATCTTTTGCAGTTAAGTTCTGTTGACTATTGTCTTTAAATTTACATTGAATGATTTCATATTTGCCATCATGAGTTTCACCAATTAAATCTGTTCCCTCCTCTATAGTGCTTAATCCTAACCTTTTTGTAATCGTTTTATTTTTTAAAAATTCTGATGAATGTAATACCTTCTTATAAGTCAGTTTATAAGCGGGGTTTGTCAATAAATAAAACTTACAAAACCATTCAAATGCAGTTCCTCTTTCCTTGTAAGGTAGAGAAGAGATTCTTGATTCAAAATCTCGCCATGATTTTGATTTATAAACTATTTGTTGAGGTGTCATTTAATCTAATTTTTCCGTGAACCTATCGTGAACTTTATAATACAAGAAAGCTGCCGTGAACCTAACGTGAACCAAGAATAAGACACTGAAAAGCTTATTTAGCAGGTTATAAGATTGTAAACAGTAGTACAAAAAGGACTGAAAATCCTTGTGTCGGTGGTTCGATTCCACCTCTGGGCACCACTTAGATAAGATGTTGGTTTAAGGTAAAGAAAATAATCCCTGCTAGCGCAATTGTTACGAAGACAATTCCTTGACCAAAGATTGAAAATATTTCTCTAAGAGACAAGCTCCTATTAGCTTCATTTGAAGAAATCCACTTCCGATAATCTTGATAGGCCATAAATAATCCAAAGATTAAAAAACCTGACCAAAATATCATTAGCAAGTCATATCCTTCCATAAGTTATTTAATCTAAATTTAAAAAGTTATCTAACTTTTTTTCAACTGAAAAACCTTTAGGATTTCCGTTTATAAAATCTATTATTAATTGGGCATATTCAGGACCAGCTTCTTCTTGAATAAAGTGACCTGGTCCTTTGATAACAATCTCTTGAGCTGTTGGCACTCTTTTTAACATCTCTACCAACCTAGGATTGTTACTTGTAACAGGATCATTATCACTGTTGGCAATCAAAAATGGTTTATCCCATTTTTCAAAAACATCCCTGTAGGCTCTTTCATTTTTTCTTAATTCACTTGGGATTAAATAAGGAAATATTTGAGCGCCCGCTTTATAGGTTGCATTAGGATATGGAGCTTCATATCCAACTCTTTCACGAGCTGAGACAGTGCCAAGGGTCTGCATTATTCCGCCAACGTCAATGTTATCAGTTGATTTTGAATACCTTATCCAACCCGTAAATCCATCGCCTCCAATGAATTCTTCCCAAGTTGCTGGTCCTTGGAACCATATTGAAAATTTAAAAAGTGGATAAGCTATAAGACTAAACATATCATTTAGAACACCCCTTCCAGTAGCAATTAAAGAAGTGTTGGAAGCAATAATTCTAGAAAATCTATCTGGCTCTTCAGCAACAACTCTAAGTCCAACGAGCCCGCCCCAATCATGCACATGCGCAGTAATATTATTTAAGTCCAGCTCTACAATTAATTGAGTCATCTTATCTACATGCATTTGGTGAGTGTAATCTTCCACAGAAATATATTTATCCGATTTTCCAAAGCCAACCATATCTGGCGCTATAACTCGATAACCTGCATCTACAAGCACAGGAATCATTTTTCTAAATAAATAACTCCAAGCCGGCTCACCGTGAAGAAGATAAATTACCTCTCCATTTTTTGGGCCTTCATCAAGATAATGAATTCTAGTGTCGTCAATTATTAGATAATTAGCTTTGAATGGAAAATCTTCTAAATTTTCAAAACGATCATCCGGAGTTCTTAGGATGCCTGGTGATACCAAATTAAATCTATCGAAATTTATTTCAGGTTTTTGATTTGAAAGATAAAAGATAAAAGCAATGGAAATTGCTGCTATTAACAAGATAACTGATAAAGAACGACTCATGAATAAACCTTAAAATAATGACATTTACGATGTCAATTAATCTTTTAGATTTGAATTATTCAGACCTTTTGGAGCAGATGGAGTATTTAAAAAGGTTACGGCCCAATGAACTAATATGACTAAAGCCAAGTCCCCTGTTACCGAGAAAAGTCGACTAAATCCCATGCCGCCTAAAAATGTGAATACGCATGCTGTGAGTTTCCAGCGTAACGTAAAGTAGTGAATTGTAGCGAATATAGAGTTACTCAAAATAACGCCTATCCAAAAAATATCAATACCAATGAATTCAGAAGTAAAAAGGAGCGGTAAGCCAAGTCTAAAGCCAATTTCCTCAACTACCGAGATTACAAATAAGTAACATATCCAAGCAATTTGACGAACATTGAGATTTTTTTTGGTAAATTTTAAATACCCAAAAATAAACAAAGTTACTGCTAAAAACCATACAAAATATTTTGAGGGAGAAAGAAATAATTTACTTAGGGAGGAATTGAAGTCATCCAATATGAACGGCACGAATAGACAAATAATTGCTATGACAGTCATGATCAAACCATGCCTGATAAGAACCTGCCGGAACTTAGAAATATAATTATCTGAGCTGGAGCTTCCTCTTTGAAGACGACCAGCTGGAATTGGACCTGATTTGACGCTTGAGCTCATGAAACTTTACTGAAAACATCCTTCGGAGTTTTTGTCGAAAGATAAAATGTAAAGATTGCAGAAATAATTCCTATAATGACCACCGCGCTTAAGATTCCCAGTAAAAGAATATCCCAATAAACAGTCGGATCTATTTCAAAAACAAACGTTTCAATCAAGTATGTCGCAATCAAGGCGAGCAGACCCCCTAGTCCTCCGGCGAATAATCCGATGGTTAAGTACTCCAAAAAAGTATTTTTTTGCATGATGGTTCTGCTTAAGCCTAAAGTTTTTAAGATGGCATTCTGTTTCTCTCTCTGCTTGTAGCTTTCTTGGATCGTAGCCAACATCAGAAATAATGCAGACAAAAGAGTAAGCCCTAAAATAAGCGTTAAAGCTTGCGAA
>JAOIOC010000015.1 GCA_028140145.1 SAR86 cluster bacterium
TAACGATTTCTTTTGTTTTGATTCTTTATGCAGTTTTAGGATTATCGTCTCAAGAAGAAATATCAGTAGTCTTAAGTTTTATTGGTAATTGCATCACTATCTACTTACAAATGATCCTAGTAGCTTTCCCTGTGTTTTCAATTTACCAATTAATTCTTAAAAAAATCAGTAGCTAATTGCAGCAGTTTGAAAATCATAGTTAAGATTTTCATTTGACTGCAAGGAATTTATCACAGGCAAAATTTCATCGTATAGATAGATCAATGTGTCTGCATCTAAAGTATTTTTTATTTCTTTAGAAAGTTGAGTAAATGGAGTGTCGCTTAAAGTTTCTGTGAAATGAATGAGAATGCTTTCTTCAATTATTTTTGATAACCAATTTAGCTTTAACAGCAGGTTATCCTTGTCTTTATCTTTGATTAAGTAGTTGATTATCTTCCTCCCTTTTAATGAGGCTAAATCATCAAACAATCTCATGACTTTTTCATCTTTGTTCCAGCATTCTTCTGGGTAGTCATTTTTATTAATGTCGATAAATCCATCATTATTTGATTCAGAATTCAGACTATGTATTTCAGGATTAAGTTTGCAGTGCGTCAATCTGCTTAAAACTGTTGGCTTAAGTCTGTAAGGTAAAGAAGTGGTTAAAATAAACTTTAAATTTTCCGGCGGCTCTTCTAATGACTTCAATAAAGTGTCTTGCGCAAAAAAATTCAACTCATCGGCTCTGAGGATTAATACAATTTTTTTATCGGCAATTAATGGGGTCGAATATATAAAATCTGATGCATCTCTGATCTGTTTAATTTGAATTTGAGTCTTATCTTTTGAACGCTCAATTACTTTAATGTCGGGATGAGAATTAGCAGAAAATAGATTACAAGAATGACAATCATTGCAGAACAAATTATTTTTTTTGATATCTTTGCACAAAAAAGATTGAGCAATATGCAATGCAATTTTTTCTGGTTGTGAAATTAAATTTCCAGACAGAAGAACGGAGGAAGCGCTGCTCATAAAAATCAAATTAATCAGATTCTCTAAGTCCTTAGTCATTTCAAAAAAGTTTATTGATAACTGATTGAAGAATTTTGTCAGGCTCTTGTTCAGCGTCTATGGTAAGGAACCTATCAGGATTTGCACCTGCCGCATCTAAGAAACTTTTCCTTAACCTTTCATGGAAGTCTATATTCTCTGATTCAAACCTATCAAGTTCATTTCTTGTGGAGGCTCTTTTCAAACCTACTTCCGGACTAAGATCTAACAGAATAGTTCTGTCAGGTAACATTATTTCTGTTTGACTGACTAATTTATCAATGATGCTTTTGGAGATACCTCTGCCAGCACCTTGGTAGGCATAAGTTGAATCAATATACCGATCCGTAATGACAATTTTTCCTTCTTCTAGTGATGGCTTTATTACTTTATCTAGATGGTCCAATCTATCAGAGAACATTAATAAAAGTTCTGTTAAAGGACTAATTTGTTGCTTTTTATCTAGAAGGATTGAGCGAAGAATTTTCCCTATTGAGGTACTGCCTGGCTCCTTAGTGATTACGTAGTCAATATTTCTTTCTTGAAGGTACTGACCTAGACCATTTACTAGAGTTGATTTCCCACATCCTTCAATACCTTCTACGCTAATAAACATTCAGTAAAGTTTAACAAACTAGGAGATGTTTCTATTGATATTTTTTTATAGCTTCTTTGTGCTCATCATATGTTTCAGAAAAATGATGAGTACATCTATCTTTCGCAACGAAGTATAGAAAGCTATGAATATCGGGGTTTGATGCTGCCCTTATAGCTGATTCAGATGGATTTGATATCGGCATGGGAGGTAATCCTTTATTTGTGTATGTATTGAAAGGAGTATCTTTTCTTAAATGATGCTTTTTAATATCTCCATCAAAGTCCTCAATGCCATAAATAACCGAAGAATCAATTTGCAGAGGCATATTTAAACGCAGCCTGTTATAAATAACGCCTGCTACTTTTTTATGTTCATTAGGACATGCCTCTTTTTCTAATAAAGATGCTAGAACTAAAAGTTCCTGAGGTTCTTGCAAAGAGACGTAAGGAGTTCTTGAATTCCAGTATTTTTCTAGAAGACCGTCTTGAGTAAGAATCGCTTCTAAAAAGACATCTTCACTATTTTCAACGCTTGAGTAGTAGTAGGTATTTGGATGGAATCTCCCTTCAAGAGCGTGGATGTTTGTTCTATCAAATTTAATTCCATTGATTTTCAAGGAAACTGGTAAGTTCGATCTATCAAGCATTGAACTAATAGTGGATCCTTCAGGGATTCTATATTTTCGATAATGGGTATCTGATGAAATTATTTTTGTTAAAACAGAGAGAAGATTCTCATGTTTTCTAATTAAATAATCTCCGTAAGTGATATTTTTGTCTAACGATGTGTATTGAAGGATAACCGTAACAAATGAGGGAATGGTTATATCTATATTTTCTAAGTTATCAACAATACTAGGGTAAGAATCTCCTCTTTTAATTTCAAAAATTAAATCCTCTTTAATTTCAGACGGTTTTATAAATAGAAATAGGCTGAATAAAATATTTATGAAGCAAACTGTAAGTAAAAGTCTTATCACCTAGATTTTTGAGAACACCAAAGATGCGTTCGTTCCACCAAAACCAAATGAATTATTTAGAACACAGTTAATTTCTTTTTCTTGAGATTCATTAGCAACATAGTTAAGTTTTGGAGCATCTCCATCAAGATTATCAAGATTTATGGTTGGAGGGAGACGATTATCTCTGAGACTTAGAATAGAAAAAATTGATTCAATTGCACCCGCTGCTCCTAAAAGATGACCAGTCATAGACTTTGTAGATGAAACAGCTATATGTTCTTGAGAAGTAGAAAAAATGTCAGCTATCGCGTTTGCTTCAATGATATCTCCTAAAGGTGTAGATGTTCCATGAGCATTGATATAGTCAATTTTAGAGCTATCTAAATCTGCATCCTTTAATGCTGAAATCATTGCCTGTTTGGCACCCTTCCCGTCTTCAGCGGGCGCTGTCATATGAAAAGCATCAGAACTCATTCCAAACCCTGTTACTTCTGCAAAGATATTTGCAGATCTTGCTTTAGCATGCTCGTATTCTTCCAATACTAAAACACCTGCTCCATCACCTAAAACAAAACCATCCCTATCTTTATCCCACGGTCTGCTAGCTTTGGTAGGATTTTCATTGTTAGTAGATAATGCTGTTACTGCAGAAAACCCTCCTAAACCTAGAGGGGTTATTGCCATCTCTGATCCGCCGGTAATCATGACATCGCAATCACCGTGTGAAATAGACCTAGCTGAAAATCCAATGCTGTGATTTCCACTGGAACAAGCTGTAACAATCGACAAATTAGGGCCATGCAATCCATACTCGATGGAGACCAAGCCAGAAACCATGTTTACGATTGCTCCTGGAACAAAAAATGGTGAAATCTTTCTAGGACCTCTCTTATCTAAAGTCAGAGCATTTTTTTCAATGGTATCTAAACCTCCGATGCCAGATCCTATCGAGACTCCTATTCTCGAAGAATCGATGGAATTTAGCTCCAAGCCAGAATTTTCAATTGCATGTTTGGAAGCAACCAGTCCATATTGAACGAATTCATCAACTCTTCGTTTAGTCTTTACATCCAGATGATTTACATCGTCAAAGTTTTCTACTGGAGCAGCAAATTTGGTTGGGTATTCTGTTACGTCGAATGCAGTAACAGTCTTGGCGCCGCTTCTACCGGCTAAAATATTTTGCCAAGTTGTCTCTAATTCATTTCCCAACGGGGAAATGATACCCATGCCTGTAACTACAACTCTACGAGATGCGGCCATGAGTGTATGTGAATGGAATTAAGATGCAGATTCTATGTAACTGATAGCATCTTGAACAGTTGCTATTTTCTCAGCTTCTTCATCAGGAATCTCAATTTCAAATTCCTCTTCAAAAGCCATTACAAGTTCAACAGTATCAAGTGAGTCTGCTCCCAAATCGTCTATAAACGAAGCTGTTGTAGTAACTTCTTCTTCACTTACGCCTAATTGTTCGCAAACAATTCTCTGTACTCTTTCTTGTGTGCTGCTCATAAATACCTCGTTAAGGTTAAAAAGTTGTCGAATTATATACCTAGAAGATAAGTTTTTTAATTTTTTTTATGCATAACCTACATATAAAGTCCACCATTTATATGAATGGTCTGACCAGTAATGTAATTAGCTTCTTCTGAAGATAGAAAATAAATTAAATCAGCTACATCTTCGGGAGAACCAAGCCTTCCCAGAGGAATTTGGTCTGACATAAACTTTAAAGTATCTTCATCCATACCTTTGATCATATCTGTTTCTATGAAACCTGGTGCAACGCAATTAACGGTTATATTCCTCGGTGCCAGTTCCCTGGCTAAAGACCTTGAAAATGCTTCTAAACCTGATTTTGCAGCTGCGTAATTAGCTTGCCCCTTATTTCCAATGGCAGCCGAAGTAGATGAGATGTTAATAATTCTTCCAGATTTATTTTTCACCATTTTTTTGGAAAAAAATTTAAGCAATGAGAAAACAGAACTAAGATGAACCTGAATTACCTCATCCCACTCTGTATCTTTCATCCTCAGAAAAATATTATCTCTTGTTATACCGGCATTATTGACGACAATCTCTGGATTGATGTCTTTCTCCTTCAAAGTATCAAATAAATTTTCAATTGATTGCTTATCAGAGAGATCAAGTTGTATTCCAAAGCCTTCTCCAGATAATTCGGATAAAAATCCATCTATAACATTAACGCCTTCCTCAGAAGTAGCCGTTCCGATCACAGGAAACCCTTTGGAAGAAAATAACTTTAGTATGCTTTGACCAATGCCTCTCGAAGCACCAGATACAAAAACATATTGAGAATTCAAAACTTAATTATTCTGGAGTATTTTGTTCTTCAGTGTCTTCTTTGATTTTTACTTCCATTACCTTCTTGCCTTTGTAAAAACCATCTGAAGTCATGACATGACGCTGATGACGTTCTCCTGAAACCTGATCGGTAGATAAGGTTGTGTTTTTTAGAGCATTGTGGGACCTACGTGCTCCTCTTCTTGCTCTAGATACTTTACTTTTTTGTACTGCCATAATTAAAGAATGCGATTCTAGATGAAATTTCGTTTCTCATCAAACTTCAAAAGGTTGAAAAAAAGAATTTGGTACTTTGCTGGTGATTTTCAGATCCTTCTCTAAAATCTTCAAACTTGAACAATGTAGATACATTCTTTTCTCCATGTCACTGTTTAAGGTCATTGAGGAATATTTTAAATCTCCTACTATAGGAAAACCACTGGCACTGGTATGCACTCTAATTTGATGAGTTCTACCTGTCTCTAAGCTGCATTCAAGTAAAGAAAAGTATTGATTAGATTTAATCAATTTAAAGTTTGTTGCTGAATATTTTCCATCTTTAGAAACAATAGTCTTTTTTAAATTTTCGTTCTTATTGACTTTCAATGGCAGTCTTATGTTATTAAATTTCTTTGGCCAAGAGCCATGAATTAAGCAATGATATTTTTTAATTATTTGATTGGATCTAATGAACGAATTGTAAAGACGAGTGCTTTGTTTATTCTTAGCTACTATGATGCAGCCGGATGTTGCTTTATCTAGCCTGTGAACAAGTTGAGCGTCTCTATAATCCTTTCCAAAATTTCTGACAATTTCAATTAATCCAATACTTACTCTCGAGCCTCCGTGAACGGCTAAATTATGCTTTTTGTTAATTGCTAATATTTCTCCATCCTCATATATTACTTGTCCCTTAATTTCCTCTATAAGTCCTTTTTCAGGAGAACTTTGATTAAATTTTGTATTCAAAAATAAGGGGGGAATTCTTATTTTATCGCCTAAGGAAAGTTTAAAATGAGGTTTTACTCTAGAGCCGTTTATTCTGACCTCTCCTTTTCTAATAATTGAATAAATTTTTGATTTAGGTAAATCTTTGAATTTTCCTAACAAAAAATTATCTACTCTTTGATTTGATGAATTTGTGCCAATTTCTTCTATGGAAACTTTTGTATAGCTATTTTCTGTCAATTTCTTAAGCGGAATTGTTTTTAAATATCCTATTAATGTGGTAGTTTAGCTTCTTTTTTAGGAGATAAAACATAGCAATTTTGCTCTTTATCTTTATTTTTAATCTCCTAAACGTATAAATTATTCAAAGATAAAGAATTATTTGCATGTTAAATAATAGAGTTTTATAAGAACAATTAATATTTTTTCAGGTCAGTAGGCGTAAATCCTGAAAATCTTACATTTTTGAAGTCATTACTGACTTTTAATTACTTATAAAACATTTTTTTCGAGGTACTTATGAAAAGAATGTTAATTAATGCTACTCAACCGGAAGAGCTTCGCGTTGCTATGACTAGAGGAGATTCCCTCTATGATTTAGATATTGAAAACATCAATGAAGTTAGAAGGAAGGGAAATATCTACAAAGGTATTGTTACCAGAGTGGAACCAAGTTTAGGGGCTGCATTTATCAATTTTGGTGCTGATAGGCACGGTTTTCTGCCTTTCAAGGAGGTTGCACCCCAATTTTATCCCAAAGACAAAAAAGGAAGATTATCCATAACTGATTGTCTATCTAAAAATCAAGAAATTATCGTTCAAGTTGAAAAAGAAGAACGCGGAAACAAAGGTGCTGCGTTAACTACTTTTGTCAGTTTGGCAGGAAGATTTTTAGTTTTAATGCCGAACAACCCAAAAGCTCAAGGCATCTCTAGAAGATTGAACCCTTCTGAAAGAGATACTTTGAAGCAAAAAGTTTCTGCTCTGAACATTCCTGAAGAAATGGGGATAATTGTAAGGACTGCTGGGGAAGGAAAGGAATTAACTGAATTAGAATGGGATTTAGATTATTTATTGAAAGTCTGGGATGCAATTTTGGAAGCAAATCTTCAAAAAAATGGTCCTTTCTTAATTTATAAAGAAAGTGATGTAATCATTAGATCTCTCCGAGATTATGTTAGGGAAGACGTTGATGAAGTTTGGATAGATACTCAAGAAGCATATGACCAAGCCATAGAGTTTGTAGACAGAGTTATGCCAGAACAATCAAATATCATAAAAAGATATGAAAACAGTCTGCCTCTTTTCACTCGATATCAAATTGAATCTCAAATAGAGACTGCTTATCAAAGAGAAGTAAAACTTGAGTCTGGTGGATCAATAGTCATTGATGATGCAGAAGCCTTAGTTGCGATAGACATAAATTCATCAAAAGCAACTTCAGGTAAAGATATTGAAGAAACTGCTACGCATACTAATCTTGAAGCAGCGAGAGAAATATCTAGGCAGTTGAGACTCAGAGATATTGGCGGTCTGGTAGTTATTGATTTTATTGACATGATGAATCTTGAAAATAAAAGAAAAGTGGAAGATGAAATGCGAAATTCTCTCTCAGCGGATAGAGCGAGAGTACAAATTGGCAGAATTTCAAGATTCGGTCTTCTTGAACTTTCTAGACAAAGACTAAGATCTTCTTTGAAGGAAAGATGGACACAAGATATCAATACCCTCTCAACCGCTGTATTAAGATTAATCGAAGAAGAAAGTAGTAAAGAAAATACAGGAGAAGTGAGAGCAATCGTATCGCCATCAATGTCTGCTCTTTTGTTGAATGAGAGAAGAATAAGACTTAACGATATCGAAGCAAGAGCTAACTTAAAAGTAACTGTTATAGCTGATCCCATTCGTCCAGATACAAGATTTGAAGTTGTTAGATTAAAAGATGGGGAAATAATTGAAGAGGAAACAAGTTCTCACATACAAGAACAATTAGAGAAAGATTCAATAAGTTCTCCTGTTGCAAGGAAGGAGGAAAAAGCTGCTGTTAATCTGATGCCATCTTCTAGACCTAAAACTGGTTTGATATCCAAATTGATGAATCTGTTTAAAAATAATAAACCTAAAGGAAAGAAAAAACCAAAAAATACAAGAAAACGAAATTCTAGAAAAGCTCAAAATAAAAAACATCAGCCTAAACAAGATTCTAGAAGGAATTCAAATCAAAAGAGAAGACCGTCTAACCAAAAAAGAGAACAGGTTAAACCTAAGGCAACGGCAAAAAAAGATTCAGTAAATGAACCACCAAAGAAAAAAATCTCAAAACCAAAAAAAGATAATAAACCCGTTGCAAAAAAAGACTCTGAGGCAAAACTTCAAGCTGATGCAGCTGTAAGAAAAGTTAAAGAAACTAACAAGGAATCAAAATCTGAAATTAGTAAAAAAGCTTCTAAACCAGTGAAATTATCTAGACCTAAGAAAGTTGAAGAACCCAAAAAGGTTGAAAAAGAGGAATCAGTTTTAGATCAGACACAACATGCTGGCGATATTAGGGCCTCAAACGATCCAAGAAATAAATAATTTATTTAAGACTATTCAGGTAATGTTGAATTAAATCTCCTGAAATAGATACGCCTGGTGGAGGTGTATTAGGTAAATTATCAACTTCAAACCATTGAGCATCATCTATCTCATCGTTATCTGGGGTTATTTCTCCAGATTTGTATTCAGCAAAATATCCAAGCATTAATTGACCTGGGAAAGGCCAAGACTGACTTTGAAAATATTTAATATTGTGAACCTCTATACCAACTTCTTCTTTAACTTCTCTCATTAAACAAGCTTCGGCGCTTTCTCCGGCCTCAATAAAGCCAGCAATGGTACTGTAAAGATTCACTGGAAAATTTTTATTGTGAGCCAATAAGATGCTTTTATCTTTATGAATTAAGGTAATTATGCATGGAGAAATTTTTGGATAAACTAAAGGCGCATGACAATTATGACATTTCATAGCCCTTTCTCTTTCATCATGATGTAATTCTGATCCGCAATAGCCGCAATATTTATTTGAGTCTGACCAGTTAACTATTTGAAATGCTCTAGAGATGGCTTCGAATAGTTGCATATTCATGACAGGAAATAAAGCTCTTAAATCGGTAAAAGTTGTATCTGGAATCATTGTTTGTTCGTTTGAGACAGAGACAGCATAAAGAGGTGCGTCATCTAAATATCCAATAAAATGTCTGCTCTTTTCTTCAAGACCTGACCATTTCATTTCATCCTCAGTAGCTGGTCGGACCGAAGATTCTTTTAAAAAGTGTAATAACTTTGAATTATATACAGGAAAGTACTTTGACTCTTTGGACGTATCATCTATAAAATTAGCCGGCGTAAAAATATTCATATAAAAAAACTATGTCCTCAGCAATTTTTAAAAACTTTCTTGGTGACGCCCCTGATTGGTATAAGCAGACCATTTTAGCCTTTTTAGTTATAAATCCAATTCTTTACTTCATTTGTATTGCAACGTCCCTGCCTGCAGGGACCATTCTAGGCTGGGTTATTCTTGCGGAATTTATTTTTACACTTGCCATGACTTTTAAATGTCACCCTCTTCCTCCTGGAGGACTGATTGCACTGCAAGCAGTTATTTTAGGGCTGACAACAACCAGTCAAGTTTATTACGAAATTTCTCTAAACCTTAAAGTAATTCTATTGCTTATGTTCATGGTTGCTGGAATATTTTTCATGAAAGATTTGCTTCTTTTTATTTTTACTAAGCTTTTATTGAAAGTAAAAAATAAGACAACTGTATCTCTTCTTTTTGTTTTCGCTGCCGCCTTTTTATCTGCTTTTCTTGATGCTTTAACCGTAACAGCAGTTTTAATATCCGTCGCCGTTGGTTTTTATACTGTTTACCACCAAGCGGCATCTGGGAAAGATTATTTAGACGAACATGATTTAAACGATGATTCTCATCTAGACGATAATGAATCAGTTAATTTAGAAAAATTTAAACTCTTTCTTTGTAACTTACTAATGCATGGAGCCGTGGGAACAGCTCTTGGTGGCGTTTGTACTATTGTAGGAGAGCCACAAAATCTTCTTATTGCATCCATCGCCGAATGGGACTTTATAGAATTTTTTATGAGGATGGCTCCAATTTCAATGCCTGTTTTAATCGCTGGCATGTTCACTACATTATTTTTAGAAAGATTTAAGGTTTTTGGATACGGCGCTCAACTTCCAGAAAGAGTCAGAGATATACTTCAAGCATTTGATGATGATCAAACAGCTAACTTAACAGATCAAGTTAAAGCCAAACTTTTAGTTCAACTAATCGTTGGATTAATCCTCATGTTCTCGTTGGCATTTAGTATTGCTGCTGTTGGTCTTATAGGTTTGATGATCATTATACTTTTGACTTCATTTACTGGGATTATTGAAGAAAAAGAATTAGGAAAAGCCTTCGAGGAAGCTCTTCCTTTCACAGCCCTACTGGTTGTTTTTTTTGCTGTGGTTGCAGTTATACACGATCAACATTTATTTAAGCCTGTTATTGATTATGTGTTTCTCCAAGCTGTGGAACTTCAAGCGCCTCTGTTTTTTATAGCAAATGGAATTTTATCCATGATTAGTGACAATGTTTTTGTTGCTACTATTTATATCAACGAAATTAAAGCTGCATTAGATTCTGGAGAAATCAGCAGAGATCAATTTGATGCGTTAGCTGTTGCGATAAATACCGGTACAAACTTACCAAGTGTTGCTACTCCAAACGGACAAGCAGCTTTTCTCTTCTTGCTAACTTCATCAGTGGCTCCTCTAATTGGTCTGTCTTATTTAAGAATGGTCAAGCTGGCTCTTCCTTATACAATCGTATTGAGCTCTGTTGGATTAACAGCAATTTTTTATTACTTTTAATGGATAGAACCTTTTGTATCGCCCCAATGATGGGAAGAACTGATACGCATTTTAGAAATCTTTGTAGGTTTGCTTCAAAACATGCTGTTTTATTCACAGAAATGGTGCATTCCAACGCCCTTTTGAAAAACAAACGTATAGATAAGTACATACAAAAAACTGATATAGAAAATCCAGTTGTCTTCCAGCTTGGAGGTTGTGAACCAATGGATCTCGCAGAAGCAACTAAAATAATTAATGAAAACAAATACGATGAAATTAATTTGAATGTTGGTTGTCCTAGCCCTAGGGTGAAATCAGGAGGTTTTGGAGCATTTCTCATGTACGAACCAACCAAAGTTAAAGATTGTCTTTCTGCTATGACTGCATCTTCTGATATACCAATAACTGCAAAAATTAGATTAGGAGTAGATAATCAAGATATTGATGAAACTTTAGATAATTTCATTGAAATCATTTTGCAATCAGGAATAAAAACTCTGTATGTGCATGCTAGAAAAGGAATGCTTGAAGGATTAAATCCGAAAGAAAATAGAAATATTCCACCGCTTAACTATGAAAGAGTCTATCGAATAAAAGAAGATTTTCCAGATATTGAAATAATACTCAACGGAGGTTTATCTGACTTTCTAGAAGATAAAAATAAATTAAAAATGGTGGATGGATTGATGTACGGAAGGTATGTTTGTGAAAAACCTTATGAACTAACAAAAGTAGATAAAATTTTTTATCAATCAACCAAAGAAACTAATATTGAAACTCTTGTAATGATGATGGAAAAATATTTGATAGAAAATCAAAATTTAGGATTTTCAGGCTATTTGATCAAAAGGCATATGGTAAATTTTTTTAAAGGTTTTAGTTATTCAAAAAAGATTAGGCAAATAATTATGTCGGATAACCTGAACGTAGATGAGATAATAAGAATATTGAAGAAAAAACATTTATTAGTCGCATGAAACTTTTCAAAAATTTATTTAAAACAAAAGAGATTGAAGAAGAAAGTAAAGATAGCAGCATTCAAAAATCAATTTGCTCATTAATGATAGAAGTTGCTTATGCTGATAATCAACTAGATGAATCTGAATTAAAAGCAATGGCAAATTCCCTCAGTAAATTAGATATTGAAAAAGAGGAGATACAAGAAATTGTTGATGCAACTCTTGCTAAGTCTAAAGAATCAATTTCTTTTTATGAACACACGAGAATACTTAACGATCAACTTGATTACGATCAAAAAAAAAGAAGTCCTTAATTCAGTTTGGGCAATTGCGTTTGCAGATGGTGAAATGGATAAGCATGAGGAGCATCTGATAAGAAGAATTGCTGATCTTCTATACCTCAATCATAAAGATTTTATAAACGCCAAATTAAATCAAAAGGAAACTAATGAAGATAGTTAATCCAAACAAACACAATTTATCCAAGGAAAAACTCCAATTCATGGATGAACTTTTCATGGATAGATACATATCAACAGGAAAAATATCCGGAACGCAAACCTTAGTAGCAAGAAATGGAGAAATTGTTCATTGTCACTCTCAAGGTTTAAGAGATATTGAACAAAATCTTAAGATGGAAGATGACTCGATTTTTAGAATCTATTCAATGACGAAACCTGTAACTGGAGTTGCCTTAATGCAGTTATATGAAAAAGGTTACTTTCATCTGGCAGACCCAGTTAGTAAATTTCTTCCTGAATTTAAAAATCAATCAGTTTATATAAGTGGAATCTATCCAGCTTTTGATACCAGACCAGTGAACAGAGAAATGACCATCCGAGATTTATTAACCCATACCTCTGGTCTCAGCTATTCAATTAATTTTGAAAATCACTTAGATAGTGCCTACAGACATGTATTTGATGAATTACTGCCAGATAGAGAAAGACGTTCTCTGGATTTAAAAGATGTATGCGAAACTTTAGCTACCCTTCCTCTTCAATTTTCGCCTGGCGAAGGCTGGCTTTACAGCGTTTCCATAGATGTTTGCGCAAGAATTGTTGAAGTCATATCAGGGGAGAAAATAGATGATTACTTTAAAGAAAACATATTTAATCCCTTAGGTATGAAGGATACAGGATTTATTGTGCCTAAAAAGGATGCAGATAGATTGACAGCTTTGTATTGGAGAACACCAGAAAAAAAATTAGTCTTAGATGATCCCTCTGGAAATAAAAGCAACATGTTAATAGATAAAGTTTATAAAGGTGGTGGGAGTGGTCTTGCATCTACCATAGAAGATTATTTTAAGTTCAGTCAGATGCTTTTAAATGGTGGTGAATTAAATGGCAAAAGAATACTCTCAAGAAAAACTGTTGAGTTGATGACTATGAATCACCTTCCGGACAATAAAACTTTGTTGGACATGAATGCTGGAGGAGGATTTTCAGAGGTACGTTACCAAGGAATGGGTTATGGTTTGAGTATGGCTGTAACCGTCGATCAAGCCGCCACACAAATCTCTGGAACCGCGGGTTCCTATAATTGGGGTGGTATGGCAAGTACCTTCTTCTGGATAGATCCGAAGGAGAATTTATTAGGTATTTTTATGACTCAATTAAGGCCCTCAACAACTTTTCCGTTCAGAGGACAAATGCAAGCTATGGTCTATGGAGCCTTCGAAGATTAAAAATCTTCAAATTCATCAACGAAATCATCAGCATCAATTTCTCCATCACTGATTTCATATTTTCTTCGCTGCAAGTATGCGTCTCTGAAAAATATGTATTTATCTCCGCTGACAAAATTGTCTAGCTCAAGTAAAACAGTTGTTTGATTAAGGATATTTAAACCAGTCAATAAACCTGATGTAGTTGGATGATCATCAGCTACAGCTAAAGGAGATATGACAGAATCTATTCCTCTGGATAAACCATCCCTCACAGTAGTTGGGCCTAGAAAAGGTAAAACTATATAAGGACCAGGTTCAACACCCCATTTTCCTAGTGTCTGTCCAAAATCTTCATCGTTCTTATCAAATCCCATAGGAGTAGCAACATCAAAGAGACCAAAAATTCCAAAAGTCGTATTGAAAATAAATCTTCCGAAATCATTCAATGCTTTAGAAAAATTCTCTTGCAAAATATTATTTAAACCTGACTTGACGTCATCAATATTTTCAAAAAAATCTGTGATTCGATCCCTAACAAAAGGTGGAGTTGCTTCAACATATGCTCCTGTAACAGGTTCAATTAAATTTTCTATTACCCTCTCATTGAATTCATGAACTTTTCTGTTTTGCTCTTCATAAGGATCCAGAGAATCTCTTAGCTCGGGAGAGACGGCACACCCTGTAAATACAAAGAAAAATGCTAAAATAGCACTCAATCTTTTGATATACAGAATAACCATTTCGTAAGCATATGCCTCTTCCTGAAAAAAAACAACCGTGTAATTATTACGAGCGCTTTGCCCTATGCAAATGGTGACTTACACATTGGACATCTTTTGGAGCATGTACAAACAGATATCTGGGTAAGGTTGCTTAGAGCAAACAACATTACTTGTCACTATGTTTGTGCAAGCGATGCTCATGGTACTCCTATTATGCTAAGAGCTAAGGAGTTGGAGACCGAACCTGAAAAAATGGTTGAAGAATTCAGATCCTCTCATATGAAAGACTTAGGATCATTCAATATTTCTCACGATAATTTTTATACAACTCATAGTGAAGAAAATAAATACTTCAGTGAATTGATTTATAACAAAGCAAAAGAATCTGGATTCATTGAAAGTAAGCAGATCGAACAACTATTTGACGAAAGTGCAGGCTTATTTCTCTCAGATAGATATGTTAAAGGTTCTTGTCCAAAATGTTCCGCTGAAGATCAGTATGGAGATAATTGTGAAATCTGTGGTGCGAAATATGAAGCAGCTGAATTAATCAATCCAGTATCAACAATCAGCGGTCAAAAGCCAGTAGTGAAAACTAGTGAGCATGTTTTTTTTAAATTATCAAAGTTAGAAACTAATGTGGCAAATTGGATGAAAGCTACACCTCTTCAGGAAGCAGTTAAAAATAAACTTGAAGAATGGTTTCAGCAAGGTTTAAAAGATTGGGATATTAGTAGAGATTCGCCTTATTTTGGATTTGAAATTCCTGATATGCCAGAGAAGTACTTTTATGTATGGCTTGATGCCCCTATCGGATACATAGCCAGCCTTGAAAATCATTTAAGAGCAAAGAATGATGAGTCTGCAGAAGAAATTTGGTCAGAAACTGCCAATACAGAAATTTATCATTTTATTGGGAAAGACATCATGAATTTCCATGCCTTATTTTGGCCAGCTTTACTTGAAACTTCTAAATTTAAAAAACCATCCAATGTTTTTGTTCATGGTTTCTTAGGCTTGAATGGGGCAAAAATGTCTAAATCAAAAGGTAATTTTTTAAGTATGAGAGATTACTTAGATATCCTTGATGCTGACTATATAAGATATTACTTGGCATCAAAGTTATCGCCTTCCATTGATGATATTGATCTTAACTATGATGACTTCCAAAAAAAAGTTAACTCTGATTTGGTCGGAAAATTTGTGAATATTGCCAGTAGATCTGCAGGATTTTTAAAAAAGAATGATAATCAGATAGGAAATAGTATCGATCATGAATTTTATGAAAATTTTATTTCATCAAAAAATGAAATTATTAATCTTTTTGCAGATCTTGAATACTCAAAGGCAATTAAAGAAATCATGAAATTAGCTGATTCAGCAAATGGATATGTGGATGAAAAAAAAACCTTGGATTTTGGCTAAAGATGAAAAAAACTGGGATGAGGTTATCAAGATTGCTAGCACCACAATAAATCTATTTAGAGTTATAAACACTTATCTCAAGATAGTGATTCCAGACACATGCTCTAAAGGAGAAAGTTTTCTAAACGAGATAATCGGCTCGATTGATGATATTGACACTCCTTTAACAAATCATAAATTAGATTCTTTTTCTCCTATCCTTAACAGATTAGAAGATGAGAAATTAGAAGCACTTATTCAAAGAGGTTCAAATGGATGAAATTTCTATAGAAGATTTTATAAAAATAGATCTGAGAGTTGCTGAGATCAAAAACGCTGAAAACGTGGAAGAAGCAGATAAACTCCTAAAAATAATTCTAGACCTAGGAGATTTAGGAGAAAGAACAGTATTTGCAGGTATTAAAAAATTTTATGATCCAGAAAAATTAATAGGTCTAAAAATTATATGTGTAGCTAATTTAAAGCCTAGGAAGATGCGATTTGGGGTATCTGAGGGTATGATTCTTGCTGCAAGTAACGATGAAGAAGGCGTTTTTATACTGCACCCTGATCAGGGCGCAAAACCAGGGATGAGAGTGAGTTAATGACTAAAAGCATTGAAACAGATATTTTAATTATTGGAGCTGGTCCGGTAGGTCTATTTACAGTATTTGAGGCAGGATTACTGGGTCTCAAATGTCATCTTGTAGACAATCTAGATAAAATTGGCGGTCAATGCATTGAACTTTATCCAGAAAAACCTATTTACGACATACCCGGTGTACCAAACCAAACTGGTAAAGAGCATATAGATTCACTTTTAAAACAAATCGAGCCATTTGATTACGAAGTTCATCTAAATCAACGAGTAGATAGAATTGAACAGTCAGGAGATTATTGGATTGCCGAAACGACTGATGGAATTTCTTTTAAGACGCTAAATATTTTTATAGCAGCTGGTGCTGGGTCTTTTGAACCTAGAAAACCACCTGTTGAATCTCCGGATAAATTTTTAGGCAAAGGAATAGATTATGCAGTCAGAAGTGTAGACAAGTACAAAGACAAAGATATTGTTATTTTTGGTGGAGGAGATAGTGCACTAGATTGGTCAGTAGAATTAGCAAATAAAGCGAAATCAATAAAACTTGTTCACAGAAGAGATGATTTTAGAGGTGCAGAACATACCGAGAACAAAATGAGAAATTTTGTTGCAAGTGGTGAAATAGAGTTAAAAATTCCTTTTGTCATAAAATCTATTGTTGGTGGTAAGTCTTTTGAGGGAGTAGAAATCATGAATTTTGAAACCAAAGAGACAGAGGTTATTAACTGCGATGAGGCGCTATTTTTCTTTGGTTTAAGTAAGCAACTTGGGCCAATAAATGATTGGGAAATTGATTTAAATGAAAGAAAAGTCCAAGTAGATACAGAAAAATTTGAAACGAATCAAAAAGGCATCTTTGCTGTTGGCGATATCAATACTTATCCTGGAAAATTAGACCTAATCCTTTGCGGGTTTCATGAAACTACCCTAGCTGTACAAGAAGCCTTTAAAAGAATAAATCCCGGTGAGAGAGTTCCTTTCGGTTACACAACCTCCAATAAAGGTTTGCAAGAAAAACTTAAAGTTTCTGGATCATGAATGCTATTTTGTTCCCTGGTCAGGGAGTTCAAACTGTAGGCATGATGGATAGCCTGTTCAGTTCAAGCGAAAAAGCAAAAGATTTATTCATCAAAGCTTCTGATGCTATTGATATTGATCTTGTTGAGTTAGTTACAGATGATTCAAATAATTTGATTGATTTAACAGAATATTCTCAACCCATTATTTTAGCTTCAAGCATTGCCTTCGCTGAACACTTCACAGATAAAGCCAATTATAATTTCTGTGCAGGTCTATCTCTCGGTGAATATTCTGCGTTAGTTTATTCAGGATGCTTAGATTTTTTAGATGCAATAAAGTTAGTTCATATTAGAGGAAAGCTAATGCAGAATTCAGTTGCACCCGGTGAAGCAAAAATGCTTGTTGTCATGGGAATGAACCATGATGATATTCAATCCTTAATAAAAGAACTTTCCGAAGATGGATGCACAGTAAATTTGTCCACAGATACTGCTGATGGAATGGGTGTTCTTGCAGGCGAAACTGCAAATATTGAAAAGTGTAAAACTTTGCTTGAAAGCAAAGAATTAAGAAGAGTTAAAACGCAATACGTAAATATGTCTGTGCCTTCGCATTGTTATTTGCTAAAAGATGCTCAAGAAAAATTAGCCTCTGAATTAGAAAAAATAGAATTCAGAGGTCCAAGAGTTCCGATAATATCTAATTTTACTGCGCTTCCAACTTCTGATATCGATGAAATAAAAGATAATTTGATCAATCAACTTTGTGAAACTGTTAGGTGGAGAGAAACTTTAGATTTTCTTGATAAAAGCAAAGTTTTAAGCATCACGGATTCTGGTCCCGGAAAAACAATAATAGGAATGGCTAGGAAGTTTAAAGAAATGGAGAAACTAGCTTTAATTGATTCTTAATTATCTCTATTTTTTAATCTTAACGATTTGATCTTAATATAACCCTCGGCATCTTTCTGATCAAAATCACCTTTCTCATCAAAACTAGCTAAATCTGCTTTATATAAAGATTTATCACTTCGTCTGCTTAAAATGATTACATTACCTTTCTTGGCTAATATTTTTATTTGTCCTTGAACATTTTTTGAAAAATTATCGACAAGACTTTGTATAGCAAACCTTTCAGGTGCCCACCACAAACCATCATAAATTAAACCGGCATATTTACTTATAAGTTCGTCTTTAGTTTTTATTGATTCTCCATCCATGCAGATTGATTCTATTGCTCTTCTTGCTTTGAGTAAGATCGAGCCACCAGGCGTCTCGTAGCAACCTCTTGACTTCATTCCAGTAGATCTCGATTCAACAATATCCAGTCTGCCTATGCCGTTTCTTGAGCCAAAGTCATTTAACTTTGTTAATAATTCTGCAGGAGAAAGCTTTTCATCATTAACTGCAATAGGATCTCCGTTTTCAAATTCTATGGAAAATTCTTCTCCTGAATCAGGCGCATCATCAATTGATTTAGTATTGCGCCACATACTTTCTGGAGGTACTGAGGTTATATCTTCTAAGATTCCACCTTCATAAGAAATATGTAATAAATTTTCATCAGTTGAAAAAGGAGGTTCGTTTTCACTACCCTCTTCAACTGGCAATTGATTTTCATTGCAGTATTTAACTAAATCCTTTCTCGATGCTAGATCCCACTCACGCCAAGGACTAATAATTTTCAATTCAGGAGCTAGTCCATAAACTCCTAATTCAAATCTAATCTGATCGTTTCCCTTACCTGTAGCCCCATGAGATATGAATTGAGCTCCCTCCTCTCTTGCAACTTCAACGAGCCTTTTGGCGATTAAAGGTCTTGCAATTGAAGTACCTAAAAGATATTCACCTTCGTAAATAGCATTCCCTCTGAACATAGGAAATACGTAATTTTTTACAAAATCATCTTTAAGATCTTCAACTATTGAGTGAGATGCACCAGCTTGTGATGCTCTTTCTTCCACATCATCTCTTAAGTCGTTTTGTCCTAAATCTGCGGTATACGTAATAACTTCAGCATCATAGTTTTCTTGCAACCATTTAAGGATAACAGTTGTATCTAGTCCGCCTGAGTAAGCTAGTATTATCTTATTCATATAAAAAAATTTTTGAGGATTATATCTTTAAATATCTAGCCTATGTAAATCAATACGAAAAACATTCCATATCCAAAATTTCTTCTTTGTTGCTAAGTTAAATGCTTAATAAAAATGATTATCAATTCCCATCTATTTCTCATCAAGAATTTTCGTTGATTTAACTGCTATAGTTTTCAAAAGTTTGAGGTAATAAAAATGGAAAATGAAAATTTTGATACAAGCGAGGTATGTGGAATATTAAATGAAATCATGGAGTATGAACTATCGGGTGTTGTGAGATATACCCATTCATCCTTAATGGTTACTGGTCCTCATAGATTACCCATAGTAGATTTTTTAAAAGAACAAGCAAGTGAGTCATTACAGCATGCTCAACAAGCTGGAGAATTATTGACAGGTTTAGATGGTCATCCAAGTCAAAAAATAGCTAATATCGTCGAAACAAATAACCACTCAATTAAAGATATTTTAGAAGAAAGTCTTGAGCATGAAATGCATGCATTGAATCTCTACAAAAAACTTCTCACTAAAGTTGAAGGTGAATCAGTCTATCTTGAAGAATATACAAGAGATTTAATTGGGCAAGAAGAACAGCATCAGCTCGAACTCCGCAAGATGTTAAAAGACTTTAGTTAATTGCTTATCTCTAAAAGTTCAGTTAAAAATTTTGATTATAAAAATTAGCTATAATAATTTTTACGTGATTTGGCCCTATTGCTGCGTTAATGCTAATAAGGATCAATTCTGATTTACTTTACGGAGTTGTTATGAAAATTTTTATACCTATTCTAATTCTTATTGTCTATTCTTGTGGTGGAGGCGGTGGTTCCATGTATGGAAGCTCTGAAGAAACCGGTACAGGTTCTTCTGGTGATTACGGTAGTTCATCAAGCTATGGATCGAGCTCGTCAAGCAGCAGCCAATCCTCATCACCTACTCTTGCAGCATCGACAGCTACGATAAATGGTCTTGAAATAATTCAGATAATGGGTGCTAACAGTGAATCAAATATGGGAGGATCTGCAACTAGTTCAAAAAGATCTGTTTATGCATACAGCAATGATGATGATTCAGTAGCAACCTACGAAGGTAATGCATGGCCAAGGGTAAGATTTTCTGGAACCGAGATTAGTAAATCTGATTCTGTTACCGCACAAGTTACAAAGCTTTCCAATACAGCAAATAGCAACGATATTATAGGAATAAATTTTCGTCCTAGTTATCAATGTTCCGCTGATGCGTATGACTACAATGCAGGCTGTGAAGATGCAAACTGGAGACTTTTTCTTCCAAATGGTTCAGTAAATCTAGAAGATACAGAATCCGTACCTGAAACTACTCAATCTTTTACGGTAACCGTCCAGAGCACAGATTCAGGAAACAAATTTTATATTGATGGTGACTTAGCTAAAGACCTTACCTTAGAAAGAGGTAAGACGTACGCTTTTGTTCAAACTGATTCTTATACTTCTCACCCGCTAAGATTCTCAATAGAAAAAAATGGATTACATGCTTCTAAACCGGAATTCATTAGAGGTGTGAAAACTTCTAAAACAAACAATGCAATTTATATTACCGTACCTAGCGATGCTCCCGATCAGCTGTATTATTTCTGTTTTATACATTCTGGTATGGCTAATGATGCTGTTATCACCATTACTGACTAGCAAATGATTTTTATAGAACTTCTTTCTGGAGTAATTTCAGGAATGATTCTTTTTCAAACTGCTATTGTTGCTCCTGTAGTTTTTACTACACTTGATGCAGAAAATGCCTCGAAGTTTTTAAGAAAAATCTTTCCTAGATTTTTTATGGTAATTTTTATCTTAGGTATTAGCGCTTTAATCGTTTCATCAGTATTTTTGAGCATCCAGGGGATAGTTATCGCAACAGTTACTGCAATTTCAATGATTATTTCTTACCTAGTAGTGCCAGCAACTAACAAAGCTCGAGATGAAGACAGGTCTACAGCTTTTAGAAGATTGCATACCTTAACTGTAGTTTTAACTTTGTT
>JAOIOC010000016.1 GCA_028140145.1 SAR86 cluster bacterium
TGATGCAATTTTTGGCAGGTATTTATCTTTTTGATCATCATTACCACCAAGACTTAATGCAATAGGAGCCATAACATAAGATCCAGCAAAGGATATTGGTCCTACTCCGGTCCCTAATCCTTGAGCAATGGACACTGCAGATAATAAATCTCCGCCTAAGCCACCATAATTTTCAGGAATTAATAAGCTACTTAATCCAAGATTCATCAAACCAGATTTAATATCCTCATGAAGTTTTTGATCTTCTCCGTTGGCTATTTTTCGGATCTCATCTACGGATACGTTATCTGATAAAAATTTTTTTACGTAGTCTTGAAACTGATTTTGCTCTTCAGATAGTCCGAAATACATTATGAAGCCTCTTGTACTTTAGGTTCTTTAGGCATTCCAAGCCCTCTTTCAGAAATGATATTTTTCTGTATTTGATTAGTACCTCCTCCGATTATCAGCCCAAGGAAATACATGTAATGAAATTGAAATGATCCGTTTTCTTTTAATCTTGGTGTCTCTTCATATAAGGTTCCTATTTCACCCAGTACATCAATCGCCAAAGCCTCCATTTCATGTCTAAGTTCTGTCCCGACTAGTTTTTGAATCATGCCGCCCAATTTAACATTCTGACCAGGATTTATTTTTGAAGAGAGTAACCTCAAGGAGTGAGCTTGATTAGCCATAACCTTACCCTGAACTTGCATAAGACGATCTCTATACGATGGAATATCTATCAACCTTCTTCCATCGATAGTCTCTTCTTTCATCATATTAATAAGGGTATTGAGTCTATTCATCGTTGCATTAGGATCTGCTAAAGATCCTCTCTCATGTCCTAAAACAGAATTCGCTACCGACCAGCCATCTCCTCTTTTACCCACAATATTTCCCTCGGGAACCGTAACATCAGTAAAGAAAACCTCATTAAATCCAGCATTTAGAGTCATATCTACTAACGGTCTGATCTCAATACCTGGAGTATCCATAGGAATTAAAATAAAGCTTATCCCAGAATGTTTTGGAGCTTGTGGTTCAGTTCTAACTAAGCAAAACATCATTTGTGAGTATTGTGCTGTACTTGTCCAAATTTTTTGTCCATTTATGACCCAATTGCCGTCTTTAAGCTCACCTTTAGTCTGTAAGCTTGCCAAATCTGAACCGGCATTTGGTTCAGAATATCCCTGACACCAAATCATTTCTCCGTGCAATGTAGGTTGGATATACTGTTGTTTTTGATCCTCGGTTCCCCATTCCAACAGGGTAGGTACTAGCATATCGATTCCTTGACCACCCATACCTCCGGGAATTTTTGCCTTAGAAAATTCTGTAGCAATGATTCTGCTTTTAATAATGTCTGTTTCGCCTCCAAAGCCACCATACTCTTTCGGAATTGCTCTTGCTATGAAGCCTTTCTCAATAAGTATCTTCTGCCATTCGGATCTAGAAATATTTTTACTTGATGTGTTTTCAAAAGAGATACCCTCGTACTCCTTACAAAAATCTATAACTTCGGCTCTAAAATCTTCGTATTCTGGACCATATTCAAGATTCATATAAAACTCCTTTTTCTTGTAATTATTATTCTAATTAGATTTAGTCTTTATTTGTATTATTTTTGCTTTATATTATGCGCCTGCAAAGATTATGAAAAACGCAACATACATATTAAGAATAAAATGTCCCGATGCTTATGGAATTGTTGCCAAAGTTTCGACATCTTTAAACGATATGAATATTTTCATTATGGACTCTTCTTTTTTTAGTGATCCTGAAACGAAAACCTATTTCATGAGATTAAAAATATTCTCAAGCAAAGGAGAGATTGAATTCTCTAATTTTTCGAATGCTTTTGAAGAAGCCTGTAGTGATCTAAAGATGCAGTGGACTTTAGAAAATGAGCCCTCGTCACCGAATACATTAATTTTTGTTTCAAAATATGGGCACTGTCTACAAGACCTACTGTACAAAAATAGCATTGATTCTTTGAAAATGAACGTATGCGGGATCGTTTCAAACCATGAAAATTTAAAAACCATTGCAGATAATTATTCAATTCCTTTCTTTTACATTAAAAATAATTCAGAAATAAGAGAAAAAGCTGAAGATGAAATTGAAGGATTAATTAATGATAACAGTATCGAGCTAATGATTTTGGCAAGATACATGCAAATTTTTTCATCTGATTTCTGTTCAAAATATTCAGGTAAAGTTATTAATATTCACCACTCTTTTTTACCTAGTTTTAAGGGAGCAAAACCTTATAAACAGGCATATGAAAGAGGAGTGAAAATAATGGGTGCAACGGCCCATTACATTACTGAAGAATTAGATGCTGGACCTATCATTGAGCAAACTGTTGAGAGAGTTGATCATTCGCAGAGTCCAGAAGAACTTGAGCTTATCGGTCAGGATATTGAATCCATTACTCTTACAAGAGCCGTAAAAAAACATTTGGAAGGGAAGGTTTTTATCAACGATAAAAAAACTGTTGTCTTTGATTAATTTAAAGCTTTATCTAAATCATTTATTAAATCATCTGCTGATTCAATTCCAACCGATAATCTAACTAGTCCATCAGTAATACCAATCTGATCTCTAACTTCTTTTGATATGGATGCATGAGTCATCAAAGCAGGATGTTCAATTAAACTCTCAACTCCACCCAGGCTTTCAGCGAGGGTAAAAAGTGATGTTTTTTCTAAAAATGTTTTAGAAGCCTTAAGTCCATCTTTTATCTCTACAGAAATCATTCCCCCAAAAAAATCCATCTGTTTTTTAGCAACAGAATGTTGAGGATGACTTTCTAAGCCTGGATAAATAACATTTGATATTTTAGGATGAGATTCTAAAAAATCAGCAATTTTTTCGGCATTTGAAGAGTGTCTCTCCATTCTAAGGGCAAGAGTTTTAAGGCTCCTTAAAGCAAGATAACTATCAAAAGGGCTGCTTATAGGTCCCAAAGAGTTATGTATGTTCGATAGTCTTTTGGAATTATCTGTCTCAGCATCTTTCATTACTAAAACACCCATGATCACATCCGAATGACCGCATAAGTATTTTGTTGCCGAATGGATTACATAATCGAAACCTTTGGTAAGAGGTCTTTGAATGTAGGGCGAGCAAAACGTATTGTCTGCTACGGTAATGATATTTTTAGATCTTGCAAAATCAGCTAATTTTTCGAGATCAATAATTTTTAGTAGCGGGTTTGTAGGTGTCTCCGCAAACAGCATTTTTGTATTAGGCTTAATCGAGGCTTCAATGTTTTCCTCTTTCGACATATCTACATACGAAATCTCAATACCTTGAGATATGCTTTTAATTTCATTGAAAAGTCTTACGGTTCCTCCGTAGAGATCATCCATCGCAATGATATGATCACCAGGTTGCAATAACTCTACACACGCTGAAATTGCAGCAACACCCGAAGAAAAAGCATGTGCCTTCTCGCCTTCCTCTAAACTAGCTACGCAAACCTCGAAAGCATGGCGGGTTGGATTGGATGTTCGAGAGTAATCATATCCTTTGTGTTCTCCTGGACTTTCCTGAGCATAAGTGGAGGTTGTATATATTGGTAGAATTACTGCACCTGTTACTGGATCAGGATCCTGACCAACATGAATAGCCTTTGTCTCAAAATCTAAATCTTTATTTTTCATTATAAATTCTCACTTAACCAAGCATTATTAAAAGCCTTAGATAAATATTTATTTCCAGTGTCACAAATCAAAGAAACTACAGTTTTGTGACTTTTCTGCCTCTTACAGTAATCCACCGCAGCTTTAACTAGAGTTCCGCAAGAAGAGCCGGCTAGTATACCTTCCTTTTTTAAAAGAAGATTAACCATTTCAAAAGCTTGTTTGTCTGAAACATAGATCCCTTCATCAATTACACTTAAATCCAGGTTATCCGGAATGTAATCCTCACCAATTCCCTCAACTAGCCACTGTCCACCGGTATACTCGAAAGTTCCATGATTTACAGCATCTGCAACAACAGAACCTTCTGGGTCAGCAACAATAATATCTATATCTGGATTCTGACTTTTTAAGTATCTTCCTATGCCGGAGATGGTTCCACCTGTTCCAACACCAGCAACAAATGCATCTACTTTTTGATTTGTTTGATCCCATATTTCCGGTCCTGTTGTTGTTTCGTGTATGTATGGATTTGCAGGATTAGAAAATTGATTTGCAAAAAAAGAATTTGGTGTATCCTCAACTAATTTTGCTGCAACCTCAGTGTAATACTCTGGATCTCCTTTTTGTACATCTGAACGAGTTAGAATGATCTCAATTCCCATAGCTCTTAAATGAGCTAATTTTTCTTCGCTCATCTTATCTGGGATAACTAAAATCAGTTTATATCCCTTCAAAATTGCGGGAAGAGCCAATCCCAAGCCTGTATTTCCTGCAGTACATTCAATAATTGTCCCTCCAGGTTTTAAAAGACCGTTTTCTTCAGCAGATTCTATTATGCTTTTCCCAACTCTATCCTTGATAGACCCTCCTGGATTAAGGTTTTCCAATTTTAAGAAAAGATCACATTTTCCAGTATCAATATTATTGACCTTAACCATAGGAGTATTTCCTATGCTTTCTAAAATATCATTGTGTAGATTCATCTTCCTTGATAGTTTTTTTTCTATTGTATTTACTTTTATCTTTAAAAACCTTTGGTTTATTAAATTTATAGAGATTTTTTGCGACTGGATTTTTTTTGGATTTTTTCTTTTCTGTAGGCACGACTTTATGAAAGACGCATGTAGGCTTCTTCTTTTAGAAGCCAGATTCTATCTTGACCCCATACATAGAAAGGATTTGAGCCATCTTCATTGGTTAATTTATAACTTGGCACTCCCCAGCAGTTACCTGAATACATATCTTTAAGATTATCCGATAACACTTTTTTCCATTCTTCTGTATCAAGATGAGGCTCCAACTCATCCCAGTTGATATTCAACTTTTCAGCTATAGCTTTCAATTTATCAATCTCACCTATGTTTATTCCTTGATTAAAAGAAGCATCCATCAACAAAGCAATATACTCAAAACCTTTTCCTAAAGAATCAATAACCGGAAAGAGAGAATAAGCTCTTCTGGCTGGTTGGCCTAGAGGCGAATAAATTTTATCAATCTCTTGCTCGTACCTTCTTCCTTCTCTGGCCGCATCAGAAATTATGTATTTGGCTTTATATAAAGGAATATACATTTCTCTCATCAGCATAGGAAGGACAGGGCGCGTAATGAGATTTAAATTATATTTAGCAGCAAAATCTCTTGTTCTATTAATGCTCACATACGTGTAGGGACTATTTAAAGATGGAAAAAAATGTAGATTTAATTTTTTTTCTGAAGTAATTTCAGCAGGGGCAGTTAATGTAGGTGAAATGATGTAGTCGTTAAAATTTTCTTTATTTAATTTAAGATCTACCAGCCTATCTTCTAGATGATTGAGCCTATCGAGACCCCAATAATTTTCTCCTTCATAATGAAAGGCGGATCCAAAATAATAGCCGACTTTATCTCGTACCATATTTCCTTCTTTAAGAGCTTTTTGAATTTCTGCGTCCGATAGTTCATTATTTGACAGTTCGTTGGACATTTCATTTTTATCTCCCCATATAACCTTGGCAATTTCTAAGGCGTTAGGGATGAATTCTTTTTTGTCGCTTTTGATTAGAACTGAATTTGCTTGTTGAACGAGTTTATTATCTGGATAGGTATCTTTATGATAATGCACGTCGTAATACGGTCCAATTCTTCTTGCATCATTTAAACAATGAACATCATACATGCTGGGTTCATGAACTGTCTCAGAGACATCATCGCCAACTAATATTGGGGTAACTTCAACGTTAAATCTTTTGCTTATTTCTCCTGCATAAGATGCAGTTAAATACGAGTAGGGGTCATCTACTTTATGAAAATATAAAACTTCATGAGGACGATTTTCTTTAGCTCTTGTTTCTTCAGCTTTTAGTCTTTGATCAAGAAAAGCCTGTTTATCCGCAAAACCCATCATATTGCGATTTCGCACTGGAGCTGCAATAGTCGATCTGTTAAAAAATTTCAAAAGGGTTTTTAACATTAAAATCTTACATTGCCCGATTGGATGCTTTTGTATAACTCTTCGTTAATTTCTTCGTATTTATCGCCATTTAAAAAATACACCGGATCTTGAGATTTAGATGGATCAAAACCTAATTTTTTTAAGTCTTCTTTTTGATGTTTAAAGGTTTGCATTTCCTTTGTTAAACGTAAAAAGTAGGGTTTCTGAAAACCGTTAAGATTTTTTTCTACGTGGTCAGCAAACGAAGTTAGATTAAAGCTTTCGCTTACATTCATCTGGGCCATGCCAGCTCTTCCTTCGGTATTATCAACTTGAACTCCGTAAACATTAGCATCAAGAACACCTTCAGCTTTATTAACAATTGCTGCTACTTCCATGGTTGAAACATTCTCTCCCTTCCATCTAAAAGTATCGCCAACTCTATCGGCAAAAGACAACCAATTGTTTTCATGAAGGGTTAACAGATCTCCACTGTTAAAGTATCTGTCTCCATCCTTAAAGCAATCTGTCAGAATTTTCTTTTGAGAAGCTTGCGAATCTAGGTAACCGTCAAAAGAAGCTAATTTTGAAATTTCACTGATATAAAGACCAGTTTCACCAACGTTAACCTTTTCACAACGACCTTCTTCATTTCTTATTAATTCACCGCTTTCTAAATCACATTTAACGATCTTATCAGCTGATCTATGCCTACCGATCATGCCAGGCCTACCAGCTCTGTTTATAAAGCCAGTCACGCCTTCCGTAGCACCATAAATTTCCCTTATTTCAGGAATCTGAAATCTTTCTTGGAATTTTTCCCAAATATCCGGTCTTAGACCGTTTCCAGAAATTCTTCTTATTTTATGACCTTTCTCCTCAGGAACTTCTTTAGAGTTCAAAAGATATCTACAAAGTTCTCCGACATATGGAAAAATCGTAGCTTCGTATTTTTGTATATCTGACCAAAAATCAGAGGCTGAAAATTTTTCTTTTATCACAATTGCATTGCCAGCCCTTAAAGAAGCTGCCCAACAATAAAGAAGACCGGTTGCATGATAGAGCGGCAGGGTATTGTAGAGAACATCGCTCTGTTTAAAATTAAAACCTAAAAATTGACCAAAATATGTCATTCGAACAGCTCTTTCATTTGTAATCAGGGCTGCTTTCGGTAAGCCTGTTGTTCCAGATGTATACATATACATACATGCTTCTTTGAATGTCGTAGTTACTTCATCGCAAGGAGTCGAATTTTTTTCTATGCTTTCTAAATCTTGGATATCTGATGGAACTTTCTCTTGATCATCTATTCCCACAATAATTAAATTTCCCCTTTCTTCATCTGTGAGAGAAGAATTAAATTTATCAAGGTGCGAAGCACCGATGAATATAGCTTTAGCATTTGCCACGTTCAAAACGTGTCTTAAACCTTCACCTCTGACAGTCGTATTTATTAATGCAGCTATAGTTCCTGACTTAACAGCAGCCAAAATCAACAAAAGATACTCGATTCGGTTATCCATTAATAGAGCAAAAGAATCTCCTTTGTTTAAGCCCAGAGATCTAATCACTCCAGAGTAACTATCGATCTTGTCTGAAGCTTGTTTCCAAGTAAGAACTTCTTCTTTGAATAGAAATGCGTTTTCGTTTGGATACTTTTTAATGTTCCATTTAACAAACGTGTAAAGGTTAAGTGGGGATTTTTCACCCCAATAAAGAATAAAGCGAGGGAGGGCAGTTACGTAATAATAAATATCCTCAAATATTCCATGAAATTTCCAATATAAGTTCTCCATTTTTATCCCCTAATTTTTAATTTAAACCTCGCTTTCTCAGCAAAGAACTCACGTTTGGCTCCTCACCTCTAAATTTTTTATATTGATTCATCAAATCAACTGAGTTACCTGAACTATAAACAAAATCTTCTAGTTTTTCAGCATATTCACTGTCATATAATCCTTCTTTATCAAATATCTCAAAAGCATGAGAATCAAGAACTTCAGACCACATATAACTGTAGTAACCCGCAGCATAACCTCCAGCAAAAATATGACCGAAATAGGTGCTTCCATACCTACTATCTATTTCGACTGGCTTTCCAATTTCTTTGAAAAGAGTTTGCTCAAATTCTTCTGTGTTCTCTACTGGCGATTCAATTGTGTGCCAAGCAAGATCCAACATTGAAGCTATCATGTATTCAGTGGTAGCAAATCCTTGATTAAAAGTGCCAGCAGATGACATTTTTTCTAACAAACTTTTTGGAATAGGTTTGCCGGTTTCAAAATGCTTTGCAAATTCGGCTAAAAAATCAGAATGTCTTATCCAATTTTCCATTAATTGAGAGGGAAACTCGACATAATCCCTTGTGACACTTGTTCCTGATAGATAAGGGTAATCCACATCCGAAAGTAATCCATGTAATGCATGACCGAATTCATGAAACAGAGTCTCGGCATGCTCAAAGGTTAGAAATGCTTTTTCTCCATCGCTAGGTTTTGCGAAATTACAAACATTCAACACAATAGGTCTAACTCTTCCATCGAAATTGCTTTGATCCCTGAAAGTATTCATCCAAGCTCCACCTTGCTTAGATGGTCTGGCAAAATAATCCGTTAGAAAAACTCCTAAATGATCACCATTTTTATCTAGCACCTCAAAGGTATCTACGTCGGGATGATATTTAGGAATATCATTTTTTTGAATAAACTTTATTCCAAATAGCCGGTTAGCAAGCTCAAAGGCAGAATCCCTGATTGCATCCATCTCAAGATACGGTTGAACCTCCGTTGAATCAAAGTCATATTTTCTTTTTCTAACCTTTTCAGAATAATGCATCCAATCCCAAGCTTGAAGAGCAAAATTATTACCTTCTTCTTGAATAAGGTCTTGCATATCTTTTATTTCTTCTTGGGCCATTGCTTTTGCAGGCTCCCATACTTGATTGAGAAGAGCGTTAACTCCGTTCGAAGATTTTGCCATGGTTTTCTGTAACGAGAGTTCGGCGTGGTTTGTAAAACCCATTAGTTGAGCTTTTTCTAACCTCAAGTTAGCCATTTCTTTGACAATTTCCTCGTTATTAAATTCATTAGGATTTTTTCCTCTGTTTATATACATTTTATAAAGTTGCTCACGTAAATCCCTATTTGTAGAACTTGTTAAGAATGGATACATACTAATTCTTGTGGGATTGAAAACCCATCCGGATGAATAACCTTTATTTTTTGCTAAACGTTTAGCTTGGTCTTTAATTTTTTCTGAGAGGCCGCCTAATTCTTTTTCATCGCTTATGTACAATTCAGAATTATTGGTATCTTTTAAAACGTTTTGATCAAACTTTATAGAAAGCTCAGTGAGTTTTTTATTGATTTCAATAAATCTTTCTTTGCTCTGTTCAGAAAGGTTTGCACCATTCATCTCAAAGTTTCTAATCATCTCATCAGTTAATCTTTGTTGTTCTGAAGTTAAAGACGAATACTCGTTTGTTTTAATGGATTTTAGTCTTTTGAATATTTTCTCATTCAGGAATAATGAATCTCTATGTGCAGAAAGCTTAGGACCAATCTTTTCAGATAGCTTATCTAAGTCATCGTTGGTATCTGCAGATAATAAATTATAAAAAACAGCAGTAACTTTGGTTAATAACTCTCCAGATCTCTCAAGTTCAGCGATTGTGTTTTCGAATGATGGATTTTTATCGTTATTTGAAATATTTTTTATCTCCTTTTCATGCGCCCTAATGCCTTCCTCAAATGCAGGAAGGTAATGATCTATTTTTATTGATTTGAAATTAGGTACTTGAAACTCGTTTTTATAATCTTCATAGAATGGATTTGTCATCTCACTTTCCTCCGAACAACTTAAAATTAGAAATGAAATAAGAAAAATGTAACTTATTTTAAACACAATGTTTATTTTTTAAATATTGCTTTAATCTTATTGGATATAAACTTTTTTTCACCAGAATTGCTTAATGATGCTTTTGCGAAATAAGTCATGTGATCACTTCCCGAAGGAAAAGACGTATCCGAAAAATATACCAAGCACCCATCGGGATTAGGTGGACAATCAAAAGTTTTCCATTTTTCTGCATCACTTTGACCGCTCTTAGTTCGATAAATATCCACAAAAATCGTTAAATCCTCTGATTGATTGCTCTCTGATGAATTTCTGACAGATAACTGTAGTCGAGGGATCTTGGATAGCGAATATTCATTTAACTCTAAAAAGGCATCATTTTCTGACTCTTGAATCAATAAATTAAGGTCCAAATTATATTTTTCATCGAATATTCCTATTTGACTAAAAATTAAAGTAATGGCGATAAGAGCCATCGCTAAATAAGGAGCATTTTTCTCTAAGTTCATTTCTTTAATTTATCCCAGACTGCAAATGGAGTATATATCAATGCAAAAATTATGAATGCAAGAAGAACAAAAATTGGAATTTGAGCTGGTGGATCAGGCAGAAAATCAGCAATTGATGCACCATCAGGTCTTGCCATTAGATACCAATAATTTGCAGGGTTACCCTCAGCAAAATAATTTATAAAACTATTAATAGAGTAGACAACTGGAGATAACAAGACAGTAATGAAGAAAATCTTTATGAAAGTTTTAAAATAGGGTCTTACCTTGTAGACAATTAAGGAAAAGAATATTCCTAACCACATTAAGCCATGACCAAAGAAAAAGAGAATGAAATTTGGATCAGGAAAGGCAAATCTGATATCTGGCTGTGTATTAGCAATCAATCCTCCCGCAATTCCCCAAAAAAAAGATATTTCAAAAAAAATCTTCTTTCTAGAGAGTAAAAAAATGGCTGCACAGATTGCTGATAAGTGACAAAAATGAAGAGGCAAAATCCTTAATATGGAGAAATAATCAGGATAAAGGGCAGGGTAATATATTGGTTTAGAAAATTCATTAAGTAGAATCAACAATGCCAATGAGGTGGAAATTACATTTTGAGTTTCTTCTTTCAAGGTTAGGACTAAATAGGGAATAATGATTATGGAAATAAAAATCAAACCCAGAGCTATTAAGTGATCGGATCCAAATATTATGAAAGGCTCATCAGTAAACATGTTTAAATCTTATGTCAAAGGCACATATTTATTCTATATCTTTTTAGCTTTTTTAATTTCGTGCTCTGAAAATCAGACATCAAATGAAATCAGTTGGGAGGGTGATTCTTTTTACGTTAACAGAGAGAATGATGAATATAAAATTGATTATTCCGTCACTTTGGATGTAACTTCTATGGAAATTGGTGCACGAATAAATATATTTTCCTTTCCTGAAGGAGAAATTATCGATAAGTTTTCTGTCGAATTAATAGAAAAAGAGGTGAGAGTAGACGGAGTCAAATTTTGCAGAATCTGGGGAAATTCTGAGATGTATGTATCTATGAACTATGTGGTCGTCAATGACTGTCTTTATTAGGATCAGCCGATTCTATGAAATCAGTAAACTGTGTTTGTAATCGTTGCATGCCTGAAATCCATCTGTCTCGATCATTCCCTTTTCTGGATACATACTCAAGAACCTCTTTATGCGGAGCTGCTAAAAATCTTTCATTGACTATGGCATCCAAAACTTCAGCGGCACATTCTTCAGGTTCAATCATTCCATCAACACCCGCAACACCAGGCCCATTAGCAGTCATCGCTGTTCTTACTGCCTGAGGGCACAAGCAGGTAACGCCAATACCATTCGAACCGTATGTAATCTTCAGCCATTCAGCAAAAGAAACAGCGGCTGCTTTAGTGACTGAGTAGGGTGCGGCTCCTATTTGAGTCAAAAGTCCAGCTGCTGATGCGGTATTCATGAAGTAACCGGATTCGCGTTTCAGCATGTTAGGTAAACAATATTTAGCTGCGTGAATATGAGACATAACATTGATATCCCAAATAGTTTGCCAACCTTGCGCAGTGGTATCGAGGAGGCCAAATTCTCCTCCAATTCCAGCATTTGAACAAAATATATCTATGTCGTTTTCTTTATTAACTTCTTCAATCAAGTTCCTAATTTCTGATTCTTTTGAGACATCAGTTTTTATTGCAATACCATCCATTAAATCGGCTGTTTCTGTTAATCCTTCTTCATTAAGATCTGCTATATAAACTTTATCTGCTCGCGCGTTTTTAAAAGCCTGAGCAAGAGCTCTTCCAATTCCGCTTGCAGCTCCTGTAACAACTACAACTTTATTTTCAATATTCATATTATTTTCCTATGGTAGAAACTGCTTCTTCCCTAAGTTGTTTTTTTGCAATTTTTCCAGAAGCAATTCTTGGAAGTTTTTCTGTTTGAAATTTCATAAATTCTGGAATTTTAAATTTAGCTAGTTTGGATGCTAAAAAGCCTGATAATTCTACCTCATCAATCATTTGATCTTCTCTACACGATACAACAGTTGCTAGTTTCTCACCAAGCCTTTCATCAGGAATCCCAAAGACAGATGCTTCAAGAACAGAAGGGTGTTCAGTTATAGCGGCTTCAACCTCGAGACAAGCAATATTTTCACCACCTCTAATAACAATGTCTTTCTTTCTATCTTTTATATATAAAAAGCCATCGCTGTCTAATAAGCCTAAATCTCCTGATCTAAACCAACCTTCAGCATCTAAAACTTCATCAGTGGCATCCTGATTTTTCCAATAATTTTTAAAGTTACAAGCACCTCTTATACAGACTTCTCCAATTTCGTCTGTTCCAAGGTCATTACCATCGTCATCAACTATTTTTAGGTCTATTAATTTTGGTAAAGGAAACCCTGTGCTTGAGGGTTTTTCTGAATATAAGTCTCCGGCATTATTGGCTGCTAAGGCGTTTGTTTCCGTAAGACCGTAACCAATCCCAGGAGATGTATCCTTAAAATTTTCTCTCATTTCTTTTACTTGCTCAGGAGGTCGAGCAGCACCACCGCCATTTAATCCTCTAAGAGAAGATATGTCTCTCGGGTTCTTTTTTTGTGCTTCAACAAGCTCATATGACATTGTTGGCACGCCAGTGAAATCAGAAATTTTCTCTCTTTCGATTAAGTCCAAGGCAACTTCTGGATCCCACTTATGCATGAGCACTGTTTTCCTGCCAACAGGAATCGATAATAAAAATATGGCATGAGAACCTGTCACATGAAATAGAGGAACGCTTACAAGAACAGCAGCTTGATCTCCCTCGCCCATAATTCCTAGATTTTCTTCATCTGAAGACTCCTTCAACAAAGTTTGAAGAGCAATCCAATAAAAAGGGGCAAACATTACCGATCTATGCGATGAAACAACTCCTTTAGGATGCCCCGTGCTACCAGATGTATACATTATTGATGCATCATCGTCAGGACTGACGGCAACTTCATTATCAAGAGTTTTATTCTGATTTTCGATAACTTTATAAAAATCTATGTCAGAGTGTTCTGGATTTTTAGATCTCACCGAAATTCTTTTAATATCAGGACATTTGTCTCCAAGACGTTCTAAGCGCTCTTGATCAGCAATGAATAATCTTGACTCGCTATTATTTAATCCGTATTCAAGTTCATCTCCTTGCCACCAGGAATTCAAAGGAACAGCAACTGCACCTATCGATGTCACCGCCATATACGCGAACATCCACTCAGGATAATTTCGCATCGAAAAAGCAACTTTATCTCCTTTTTCAATACCGTAAATGTTCTGAAGAGAGTTTGCCAGCTGATACGATCTTGATAGAGTTTCACTATAAGGAATTTGTTGATCTTCAAAAACGACGTGAGTCCACTCGCCATGAGTTAAACCCAGTTGATAATATCCTAAGAGATTATCTGGAGATTCGGAAAAAACATAATATTCATTACCTCTAATCGTCTCTTTATTAACTCCAAGGAGTCCTTCAGAAGAAATCTTTTCAAATGTTTCTAATCTTTTTTGAGGATCAATCAGATCCAACTGGCCAGCCATAATTTACTTACCTGTAAAATTCGCTGGTCTTTTTTCTATGAAATGTTTGACTCCTTCTTTGAAATCATCAGACCCGAAGCTTTCAACCATCTTTTTAAATGCTTTTTGAATATGTTCATCAAATGATTCTTCCAGGGACGCATACATTTGCTCTTTCATAATTTTCACAGATCTTGGCGAAACATTCTTTGCTAGGTCTTCTGCGTAAGCAATGACTTCATCCATAAATGAATCAGCTGGAATAGCTTTATTTACGAGACCGATTCTTTCAGCTTCTTTTCCGTCAAATTTTCTTGCAGAGAAAAGAAGATCATTAGCATGAGATAAACCAATTATCCTGCTAAGCATCCAGCCAACGCCCCACTCAGCAATCAAACCTCTCTTAGAGAAAGCTGTTGAAAATACTGCAGTTTCGGATGCAAATCTGATATCACAGTACAGAGATAGGATAAAACCAACCCCGGCAGCAGGACCATTAATAGCCGCTATAACCGGTTTATCTAAATTACGCACATAACTGAATCCTTTCCAAGGCTCATCATCTTTAGATTGTTCAGAGGAATCTGATTTTCCCTCAGAGGTACTAGCAAGACCGTCCATGTCAGCACCTGCAGTAAATCCTCTCCCTTCTCCGGTAAGGACGATTACTTTAATAGAATCATCCGCACATGCCTGATCTAAGATCTCCTTGAGCCTTGCACTGAGAGCAGGGGTTATTGCATTTAATCTTTCCGGTCTATTTAATTTAACCAGTCCAACACCATTTTTTAAATCTTCATATAAAACTAAATCTTTATTACTCATAACTAAACTGTTGTGCCTCCATCGACGACAATTGTGTGACCATTTACATAACTACCTGCTGCAGATGCAAGAAATACAGCAGCTCCTCCAAGCTCATCAGGCTCACCGATTCTATTTTGTGGTGTGCCGGTTAGAGCTGATTTTAAAATCTCAGGGTTTTCCCATAAAGCTCTTGCAAAATCAGTTCTGATTAAACCAGGAGCAATGCAATTTGTTCTCACGTTGAATTTACCAAATTCAGATGCATAATTTTTAACAAGCATTATGTCTGCAGCTTTGGAGACATTGTAAGCTCCAATCACCTGACTTGCTCTCATGCCTCCTATAGAAGAAACAATAATAATATTTCCGTCTTCTCTTTCAACCATCTCAGGGATCACCATTTGACATAAATTATGATTACTTTTGATGTTGTTATTCATAATTTTCTCAAATGCTTCATCAGGGATATCTTTGATAGAGCCAAAGAAAGGATTGGTTGCAGCATTACAGACCAAAATATCAATCTGACCAAGTTGGATTCTTGTTTCTTCAACTAACATCTCTAAAGCAGCTTTATCAGAGATATTGCACGGAATCACAATCGCTTTTCCAGGACCATCCTTGCAAGCTTCGTTAATTTCATCAGCTGTTTCCTGGCATACATCAGCTTTTCTGCTGGATATAACAACTTCCGCACCATGAAGTGCCATGGCTTTGGCAATAGATTTCCCAATTCCTTTGGAGGAGCCGGTAATAATGGCTTTTTTGCCTGTTAAATCAAATAACTCACTCATTTACTTACCTTTCCAGTTAGGAAGTCTTTTTTCGGCAAATGCTACAGGGCCTTCAATAAAATCTTCACTACCAAACAATTCTTTAACTGCAGAATAGTGGGCTTTCATAGATTTTTCTAGATCAGGTTCGTTGAAATTTTCATAAGCAACTTGTTTAGTCGCCCTAATAGACATCGGTGAACATTCTTCAATTTGTTTTGCCCAGGCTTTTGCTGCGCTTAATAAATTTTCTGGTTCCACAACTTCATTAACAAAGCCTAAGCTTTTGCCTTCTTCAGCAGATACGTGTCTACCAGTAAGCATCATGCCCAAAGCATTTTTCATACCGATTTGTCTTGGAAGTCTTTGCATGCCTCCAGCAAGTGCTGCCAAACCAACTTTAGGTTCAGGTAAAGCAAATTTTGCATTAGCGGATGCGACAATCAAATCGCAAGCTAATGCTATTTCAAATCCGCCACCCATCGATACGCCGTTTACAGCAGCGATCAAAGGCTTGGTTAAATTAAATCTAGAAGTTAAACCGGCAAAACCTGATGAAGCCATATTAATATCCATCTTACCTCCAGCTTCAGCCTGAAACTTAAGATCGTTTCCTGCAGAAAAAGCACGATCACCTTCACCAGTGATAATACCAACCCAAAGATTTTCGTCTTTATCAAATTCATTCCAAACTTCATCAAATTCTGCATGAGCAGGGGGATGCAAAGCATTCATCCTTTCAGGTCTATTTATCGTGACAGTCAAGATATGACCATCTATATCGGTTTTTAAAAATTCATAATCTGTTTTCATAAAATCTCCCTACTTTTAATCTAGGATTTATATTAAGGAATAGTTTTAAATGAGTAAAGGCGTTCAAAAAAATTCTAAAAATGAATTGAGCTTAATTATTGGCATGTTAAATTTATGTTTCTAGAGAGGAAATATTATGGATATTAAAAATAAAGTAGCCCTTATAACCGGAGGGGCATCAGGTCTAGGATTTGCATCAGCTCAAAAGCTAATTGCTGCGGGCGCAAAAATAATGGTTATGGATCTTAACGAAGATAATGCCAAGAAAGCATGCTCAGAATTAGATGGTGAAACTGATTATGCTGTTGCAAACGTAGCTGAAGAAGCTAGCGTTCAAGAAGCTATCAACAAAACAATGGATAAGTTTGGAAAGATAGATATTGTTTTGAATTGTGCAGGTATTGGAAGCGCTAGTAAAACTGTAGGTAAGGATGGAGCACATCCTTTGGATTATTTTAAAATAGTGCTGGATGTGAATCTCGTGGGTACTTTTAATGTTCTAAGACTTGCCGCAGTTGAGATGGGCAAAAATGAACCAGAAAAAGATAACGAATGTGGTGTAATAATCAATACTGCTTCTGTTGCAGCATACGATGGTCAGATTGGTCAGGCAGCATACAGTGCAAGTAAAGCTGGAGTGGTAGGGATGACTCTCCCCATTGCTCGTGATTTAGGAAGAATGGGCATAAGGATAAATACAATTGCACCGGGTATTTTTGATACACCCATGATGGCTATGGCTCCCGATGAAGTAAGAAGACCTTTGATCGAGATGACTCAATTTCCAAAGAGATTGGGGAATCCTGAGGAATATGCATTACTGGCCATGCAAATAATTGAAAATCCTTACCTAAATGGAGAAACAATCAGACTTGATGGCGGCATAAGAATGCAACCAAAATAAAAGAATTTTCGAAGGAGCGAAAAATGAAGTTAGTAAATTTTTTATACAAAGGTGAGAAAAACATAGGAGCATTATTAGACGATGGGGTTTGTTCATTCAAATCAATCTCAGATAAATATTCAATGTCTATGATGGAGTTTATTGAACAAATAGACGATCTCTCACCAAAAGTATCAAAATTTATTAACTCAAATTCAGAAGTAATTCCGTTATCTGAAATTGAATTTCTCCCTGTTATTGAGCGACCAGGAAAAGTTTTGGCAGTAGGATTGAACTATAAAGATCATGCTAAAGAGACAGGCATGGACTTGCCTAAGGTTCCAATGATATTCACAAAGCAATCGACTTCAGTTTTAGGGCATCAAGGTGAGATTCATAAACCAAAAGTCTCCGATGCGGTTGATTACGAAGGAGAAATGGCCTTCGTGATTGGTAAAAAATGTCGACACGTTAGTAAGGAAGATGCGTTAGATGTAATTGCAGGAGTTACCATTTGCAATGATGTCAGCGTAAGAGATTGGCAAATTGCATCACCAACTTTTACCATGGGTAAAAGTTTTGATACTCATTGTCCGATCGGACCTTATATCGCAACCATGGATGAAATATCTGACATTCATAATTTAAAAATTAAAACTTATGTCAACGATGAATTAAGACAAGATTCATGTACTGACCAATTAATTTTTGATTGCTTTGATTTAATTGAACACATCACCAAGGCTTTCACCTTAGAGCCAGGAGATATTATTGCTACAGGAACTTCCAGTGGGGTAGGCGTTGTTTTAGGAAAGTATTTAGTACCTAATGATGTAGTTAGAATTGAACTAGAAAACGTAGGAACACTTGAGAACAAAGTAGTCCTCGAACCTTAATTTGAAATTATATTTTTTGCGTCATGCCAAATCTTCTTGGGATGACCTTCATTTAGATGATTTCAAAAGACCTTTATCGGAAAGAGGTTTAAAAAATTCTGAAATGCTTAACGCGTTTTTAAAGTCTAAAAAAATTTCCTTTGATAAGGTTTATTCGAGCTCTTCGGTTAGAACAGAAATTACTTGTTCGGTTGGTTTAGAAGGGATTTATGATTTTGAAAAGGTAACTTTTTTGGATGATCTATATCATGCATCTGCAGAACATTTAGAGGATTTCCTTCAAAGAAAATTAGGTGAAGAGTCTGTTCTAGTCGTCGGGCATAATCCTGGATTAAGCGATGTAGTAAGTCATCTTACACATAGAGATATTTATTTAAGAACTTGTGATCTCATCAGTCTTGAGTCAAAGGAAAATGATTCTAAACTGTCGTGCAATTTATGTTGGTCTTGGAGTCCAAAGAAAGGATTTATTGAAAATTAAAGTCCTTGTATTCGGCAGAAGCAATTTGTCTTGTGTTATCTGCATCCGTGATGACTCCCCAACCCCAGATCTTTTTAACATCGATGTTTAAGTATTTTTTAAAATCTTCTACAAGGTTAATCTTTTCTTCTTTCCAAGTATCGACCCCATCTTGACTATCTCTAAGTGCAATATTGATCTGTTTTGAGTTCCAGGGATTAACCCATACCGTTCCTTTTTCAACTGAATCTGTCCAAACATAATTAAGACATCTTTTTTGTGTAGGAAGTATTCCGTCTGATTTACAAAAAATGATTCTAGCTGCAAAGTCATGATTTCTTCTCAAACGCTCGTTAGCCTCAAGCGGAATTAACACTTTCCATTGCCACGAAGCTGTATTTTTATCTAGGACATCAAAAGTATCAGTAGTCACGAATACACTATTGCCTGAATTGGTATAACTTCGCACATGATTGTCACTGATCACTTCATACTCAGTGGTTCCTCCAATGATGCTTCTGGAAAAAAAATCATTGAAATCAGGATAGGTCATTACCAGCGGGGTGACAAAAAAGGAAACCATTAGAAAAAAATTACGCTTTAATGTGACCATGATGTGATAAATATATAGCTTTATTGTGATAATTGAATAATTCTATTGAATAAGAAAATTTTGGCTAGTATTCTACTGATCCATAACCAATATGGAACCCACTGCAAAACATTTTAAATCTATCTTTTTGTCGGATATTCACCTAGGCACCAAAGGTTGCCAATCCGAAAGACTGTTGGATTTTCTTTACAAACACACTTGTGACAAACTTTATTTAGTGGGTGACATTATCGATGGCTGGAAGTTAGAGCAAAGAATTTACTGGCCCCAAGAACACACCAACGTCATCAGAAAGTTTTTATCGTTTGCAAAAAACGGAACAGAAGTCTTTTACATCACTGGAAATCACGATGAATTTTTACGGTCTTTTAGTCCTTTGAATTTAAGTAACTTAAAAATGGTTGATAAGGTCGAACACACCACAAATAACGGAAGAAAAATTTTGGTTGTGCATGGAGATGAGTTTGATTTGGTGACAAGGCACAGTAAATGGGTTTCTATTTTTGGCAGTTGGGTTTATGAATTTTTAATATCTTTGAATACCGTTATTAATTTTGTCAGACGGATTTTTGGAGTAAAAAATTATTGGTCTTTTTCAGCTTACATAAAGTACAAAGTTAAAAACGCAGTCAATTTCATCAGTAAATATGAGACGACACTTGTCAACGTCTGTAAGAAAAAATCTTATGATGGAGTCATTTGCGGTCACATTCATCATGCTGCAATAGAAGATTATGAAGGGATCACCTATCATAACTGTGGAGATTGGGTTGAATCATGTACTGCACTCGTTGAAGACCATAACGGGAAAATCTCACTAATTGATTATTCAAAAGAAAATCTCACCATTAACTTAAAAAGAATACTAACTGCTGAAAAAGCAGCATGAAAATCCTTATTGCCACAGATGCTTGGACCCCTCAAGTTAATGGCGTTGTGACAACTCTTACGTCGTTGGTTGCTAATCTTTCGGAGGATCACGAAGTAAAAATAATTGA
>JAOIOC010000017.1 GCA_028140145.1 SAR86 cluster bacterium
GTAGCCTTCAATGCTGCTATGGCAGATACTGCTGATCAGCAAGAACTGGTTAATAGCAAAAGGCAAGAAGGCATATTTTTTGCATCCGCCTACTTTTCTATTAAAGCTTCTTATGGAATCGGAGCAGCAATTGCAGGAGTAGCTCTTACACTAATCGGTTGGCCAACAGGATCTGAAGCTGAAATCACCGACCTTAACATTTATAACCTAGGTATTATCTTAGGACCAGTGGTTGCAGTTTTTGGATTGATTGGAGGATTTATTTACTCAAAATACGACCTAACAAGAGAAAAACATGAACAGATCAGGTCTCAACTGAAAGAAAAAAGAGGTTAATTTAAATTTCTTCTTTAAGGTGTCTAGACATCATTCCGCCATAGGCAACAGAAGTCCATCCGCCATCAACCACAATGGTTTCACCAATTACATAATTACTCGCTTTCGAAGCTAAATAAATACAAGATCCTCCAATATCCTCCTTATTTCCAACTCTATAATTAGGTACGAAAGCCCCGAGAACTTGAGGATTATCTCTTGCCATTTCATTCATATCAGTAGGAAAAGCACCAGGAGCAATTCCATTCACATAGATATTTTTTTCTACTAAGACTTTACCCAAACTTCTTGTCAAATGAATTAATCCAGCTTTTGAAGCTGTGTAGGGATAAGAGTCATAATCTGCAATGCCAACTCCATCTATTGAAGCAATGTTTATTACTTTCGATGGATCATCCTTGGTTGCATTTGCTTCCATAAGCGGAACAAGTTTCTGAATTAAAAAAAATACTGATTTTAGATTTAAATTAAAAGTTTTATCCCAGCCTTTTTCAGGAAAGCTTTCAAACTCCTCATGCCAGCCCGTAGCAGCATTATTGATAAGAACATCCAAATGACTTTCGTTTGAGTTGATTTCACTTACTAAATGATCAACTCCTTCCATTGACGATAAGTCGTTTTGAATTCCTACACAATATCCATGTTCACTCAATTCTTCTGCAGTTTTTGCAACGACATCTCCATGTCTAGCAGTAATGTAAACTTTTGAGCCAGACTTAACAAAGACCTCAGCGATCATCTTTCCGATTCCTTTTGAGCCTCCGGTAACTAAGACGACTTTATCTTTTACGTTAAATATTTCTTCAATCATAGTTAGCTTTTAAAAAAGACCATCTTCTCTTACAGCATTAAATGAATATTTCATTGAATCAATAATCTTTGAAACATCATCGTCAGTGTGTGCATCACAAATAAAAGATAATCTTACTCCAGGAACAATTACATCCTGACCAAGGAGATGAAGATAGAATTCATTTTCTGCCTGCTTATGCATCCCGCCATAATAATTCTTGATATCGAAACCGCTATTAATTGGTTCTCTTTGGAATTTCATGTGAAATTTAGATCCTGCATTTAAAATTTGCGCAGGGTAATCATTCTTCTCACAAAAATCATTAATTTCGTTAGCAAGTCTATTCCCTTTCTCCATTAAAGAAGGGTAAATGGTATCTTTATGTTCTTTGAGGTAACTAAGTGCAGCAATTCCAGCTACCATTGAGAAAGGATTACCGTTGAAGGTCCCCCCATGAAATATTCTTCTTTCTCCGCCTTTTCCACTGAAGACAGCCATAATATCCTCTCTTCCAGCAACAGCCCCAATAGGAAATCCACCACCAAGAATTTTTCCATAAGTAGCCAGATCAGCTTTAATCCCGTAATAACCTTGAATGCCTCCGTAATCTACTCTGAATCCAGTCACAACTTCATCAAGGATTAATAAAACGTCGCATTCAGTGCAAACATCTCTTAAACCCTGAAGAAAATCTTTATTATTTAGGCGCGGATTTGAATTTTGTGAACCTTCTAAAATAATGGCGGCAAGGTCATCTTTATTTTTTCTAATCATGTCATAAGCTGCTTCATTTCTATAAGGCAACAACATTAGGGTTTCATCTTTGATAACGTTACTTATACCGGCAGAAGCATACATTCCATTTGGTTTTGAATTTGTTCCTTCTTCATAAGTTGCAAAGAGCAAGGCATAATCATGTCCTCCGTGATAAGCGCTATCAAATACTCCTATTTTCGATTTACCGCTAAAGGCTCTTGCTGCTCTCATGGCATACATAGTTGCTTCAGTCCCAGTATTCGCAAATATAACTTCCTCTGCACAAGGGCTGGCTTCAGTTAAAAGCTCTCCTAATACAAATTGTTGATCTGCAGGAAGACCAAATAACCATCCTTTTTCCATTTGAGCATTTAAAGCATTTTTGATTGTTTCATGATTATGTCCAAGGATTATTGGTCCAAAACCCATTGTTGTATCAATATAGGTATTTCCATCGACATCTGTCATGGTTCCACCGCTAGCACTATCTATGTAAATTGGATGAGGTAGCTTTACAGTAGAGATTACTTCTTGAGCTACTTTTTTTCCTTTATTTTTTATCTCAAAAGATTTTTGAGTTCTTTCTTTTAATTTTTTTCTGATTTCTTGGGAATTTTTTCCTTCTAGAATCAGTTCATCAACTCTTGCTGCATCCATATTTAGCCCCTCTAATTTTAGCCAAAAATAATTGTTACCTTAATTATTGAAATTTATTCGTACAAATGTACTATAATGTTAATCCTGACATAAAACAATTAAAGATTATCATGAAAAAATACGATTTAGTCATACAAAATGGAACCATTGTAGATGGCAAAAGAACACCTAGATTTAAAGGAGACATAGGCATTGTTGATGGGATGATTGAAACTATCGGCAAGGTAGATACCGGAAATGCCAAGCAAGTTATAGATGCTGAGGGAAAGATTGTTGCCCCTGGTTTTGTTGATCTGCACACTCACTTTGATTCACAAGTTTTTTGGGATCCCTGGTGCACAATGAATAGTTGGCACGGAATTACGACCGTTACCATTGGTAACTGTGGTTTTGGATTTGCCCCTTGTAAGGAAGAAGATAGAGACGCTTCAATGAAAACAATGGAGAGAAATGAAGCCGTTAGATTTGAAACAATGAAAGAAGGAATGCCTTGGGATTGGGAATCCCATCCTGAATTTATGGATAGCATTGAAAGAACTCCAAAAGGAGTAAATATGGCTACTTTCACACCACTCGGTCCATTAATGATGTATGTAATGGGTAAAGAGGCTGCAAAATCAAGAAAATGTAACGATGATGAAAGAAAAGAAATTTGTAGGCTCATTGAAGAGTCTATGGAAGCTGGTTCGTTAGGGATTTCTGCCCAAAGACTTGGCGAAAGTTCGGTACAACGAGACTCTGATGGCACACCAATGATTACTGACCTAATGGATGAAGATGATTTTGTTGAATTTGCAAAGGTTCTAAAAAAGCTTGGCAGAGGATTCATACAAGTTCTTGGCGGTGATTTTGACGTTAACGAAAGACTTATGGAAGCTTCTGGCAGACCAATGATTTGGAATGCATTAGTGACTATTGCTGATCAACACGGACTTACCTTTGGAAGTCTTTGGGAAATTACTGACTGGATTGAAAAATGCAATGCGGAAGGAAAAAGAATCGTAGGTCATGCTGTAACATGTCCAACTGACTTTCAATTCCAATTAATTGACTTTAATTTATTAGATAGCGATCCCGATTGGAGAGAAGTTACTACCGGTAGCATAGAAGAAAAAATGAAAAAAATGGCAAATCCGGAACTAAGAAAGCCTCTCAAAGAGAAATTTAATCCTAAACATACCTTCATTGGATCGATGGCAGTAAACATCCAAGAGCTTAGATACGGAGAAGGAGACAATATAGAAGTTCATAATAAGTATGAAGGAAGAACAATTGATGAAATAGCAAAAACAGAAAATAAACATCCCATTGATGTTTTTCTTGACATCTCCATTTCAGAAAATCTTTCTTCAAGATGGGTTACACCACCCCAAAAAATTGATATGAAAGGGATGAGCAGATTAGCAAATCATCCTTTCTCAGTGCCTGGATTATCTGACGGAGGTGCTCACGCTAAATTCTTGACTGCAGGATGCTATCCAACTTATTTTCTTGCAACCTTGTGTAGAGACAACAAGGTAATGAGTTTAGAAAAAGCACATTGGAAGTTATCAGCTTACCCCGCTCAAGTAGCAGGTATAAGAGATAGAGGACACTTAACCGAAGGTTATGGTGCCGATATTGTCATTTATGATCTAGATGAATTAGAGATCTTTCCAATGGAAAGACTTCATGATTTTCCTGCTAACGATTGGAGGCTTGTCCAAAAAGCTAAGGGCTATAATTACATCATTGTAAACGGTGAAGTTACATTTAAGGACGGGGAATGCTCCAATGAGACTCCTGGATTATTCTTAAGAAACGGATCTGCAAAAGGCAAAAAAGTTAATTTAAAGACAGTTGATGCAGCTTAGAGTAATTTAGAGTTTTTTTATAAAATATATTAAAGTTTTATCTTACCTATGGATAGCTCGGAAGCAAAAAGCTCAGCAGAACTGAGAATCATAAAGGAAATTCAGGATCTTGGATTATCCAATTACGTTGCTGAACTCGATGAAAAAGGTTTTACCGTTATTCCTCCAGATATAGCATGTCCTAACGGGTTAGATAAAAGATTACTGGAAGGAATACTCAGAGTATCTGAAGAGAGAAGCGGTATAAAACCCGATTTGAAAAATGGCTCCACTCATCAAAATTTTGGAGCAACTGAATTAGCTGAAAAAAATAAGGATCTAGGTTTGGGAGTTGAATCTACTGATGGTATTTCCAATGACTCCCCTATAGGAGAATTCCTTCCATCTTTGATTTTTGAAGGACAGGTTTTCGAAGACGCTCTTATGAATCCAGTTCTATTGGCTATCTCAACCTATTTGTTGGGATACCAATGTGTAATGTCTAGTATGACTGCATTTGTAAAAGGTCCAAATAAAGTTAATTTAGACTTGCATTGCGATACCTTATTGCCAAATCCATTACCCGATCATGCTTTAGTTTGCAACTGTACTTATGCGTTAACGGATTACAATAAAGAAAATGGTTCTATCGCTTTTGTGCCCGGCAGTCATAAAAAAAACAGAGCCCCAAATAAATCAGAAACTACATTATCTAATGATAGCAATGCAATTCATGTAGATGCAAAGGCAGGCTCTCTGATAATTTTCCATGGTGCTTGTTGGCATGGTGCTTATAACAGAACAGCAAAAGGACTAAGAGTTACCATGCCTGTTTTAATGGCAAGAACTTATATGCGAACTGAGGAGAATTTATGCGAAATTGTTCCTGATGAGATGCTAAAAAGAAATGGTCCAAGGTTTCCTATTCTTATGCAACAAGGCCACTTTTATTCCGTAACAGATTATAGAAAGCAACCGGAAAGAAAAGAAAAAATGTATAAATTTTATGAAAGTTACAACAAGTCTATAGATGGAGTTCTTGATTCTGGCCCTGATCTAATCGACACATACAGCTAATTCAATGTATCCAGGAAAGTGGGCTGAACTTTTTCCAGATAAGCCAGCGATAATCAACAGCGAAACAGAAGAAACATTAACCTTCAAACAGTTAGAAGCAAGGTCTAATCAACTTTCTCATTATTTTGAACAAAATAATATTAAAAAAGGAAGTCACGTAGTTATTTTTTCAGATAACGATATAAAGTTCTTTGAGATAGCATGGGCTGCTTTAAGATCAGGAATCTATCTTTCACCTGCAAATCACTATTTAAAAGCAGATGAACTATCTTATGTGATCAATAACAGTGGAGCAGAAGCAATAATTTGTTCTAAAGATTTGGAGATAAATTGCCTAGAGGCGTTGAAGTCAGTAGACAAAAAAATAAAAAAAATATCTTTTAATGGTGATATCTATGGTTTTGAAAATTATGAAAGCGTCATAGAAGATTTACCGAGTTCACCAAGAGAAAAGCAACCCAGAGGATCTTTCATGTTTTACAGTTCTGGAACTACTGGGAAACCAAAAGGGGTGAAATGGCCTCTACCGTCCGGAGAGATATTTGATGATTCTGAGCATTTTTTATTTCATCAAGAGCTTTGGGGGTTTCAAGATAAATCTGTATCTATATGTACTTCTCCTCTCCATCATGCTGCACCGGCATACATGGCTCTTACAGGACATGCTTTTGGTGGAACGGTCGTAATGATGCCAAAATTTGATCCTGAAAAAGCTTTAGAAATCATCCAGAAATATAGAGTTACTCATGGTCAATGGGTGCCAACTCAATTATTAAGAATTTATAAATTAAAAGATGAAATAAAATCAAAATATGATTTGAGCTCTTTGGAGTATGTTCTTCACGCAGCTGCACCATGCCCTGTTGAACTAAAAAATAATTTGCTTGATTGGATGGGTCCAGTTATTTATGAGTACTACTCTGGAAGTGAGGGTGCGGGAATGACTCATGCAACGCCTGAAGATGCTATGAAATATCCAGGCACAGTAGGAAAAGCATTAATGGGGATCATCCATGTTTGTGATGAAGATGGCAAAGAACTTCCTATTGGAAATATTGGTAAAATTTATTTTGAGAGTGATCATGAATTTACTTATCACAAGGATAAAAAGAAAAGTGAAGAAGCGCTGCATGAAAACAATAAGACATGGAAGTCAATGGGAGATATAGGATACATAAATGATGAGGGCTATCTTTTTCTGACAGATAGAGAAAAATTTATGATCATCTCTGGAGGAGTGAACATATATCCTCAAGAGAGTGAAAGCATCATCGTAGTGAGAGATGACGTTTATGATTGCGCCGTTATAGGCGTGCCTAATGATGAGATGGGAGAGGAAGTTAAAGCAATGGTTGTTCTTGCAGATAATATAAAAGAAAGCGAAGACTTAAAAAAAGAGATAATTGAGTATTGCCGATCAAAAATAGCTCATTACAAATGTCCAAAGTCAGTTGATTTTGTTAGTTCTCTGCCAAGATCTGAGACAGGCAAACTATTGAAAAGATATATCTGATTCTATTTTTTTAATTTTTCTATCAAATTTAAAACTTTTTTAACTTTTAATTCTGCTCCTTTAAGGTTGTTGTGAACCAAGTCTCTAGCAAATTCTCCAAATATACTCAGTATTATTTCTGCATCTACATTTTTGTATCCTTTTCTATCTAGAAGCTTTTGAACTCCATTAACATCTCTTATTCTCGCATTTCTCATTGCCTCGGCAAGTTCTTTATTTCTTGACGAGTAAACAAACAATTCATATTCAGCCTGAAGAAGATAGCCTGATTTATGTTTAGATTTTAATCCGCTAGCTATGACGCCCACGAATTCCTCGATGGAAAAAGTTCCCTTTTTTTCTACTAAGTTCAATAATTGTGCATCTGATACTGCTTCATCATCTGCGATTAGTTTTTTGAAAGCGCCTACAGTCAGATCATCAATGGTTCGAAAATAATATGAAACTGTAGAGTGAGCAACTTTAGCTTCTTTGGCTACACTTCTATGAGTTAAAGAGTAAATCCCATTTGTTCCAATTATCCTTAAGGCCGAATCTAGGATATTTTCTCTAGATAATCTTTTTTTTGATTTCTCTTTAACCGCCATACAATATCTTAATTAATTTTTTTATTGGTAATTTATCTCAATTTTTAATTTATTTACAAAAAAGAAAAGATAAATATATAGTACATTTGTACTAAAGAGATTTTAAAAAGTGAAGTCAAAAGAAATAAGAAGCAAAATTACAGACAAAGCTAAGCTTGAACTGTCTATTGAAGAAGTAGAAGTAAAAAAACCTGTTGGTAATGAGGTGCTTGTTAAAATGCAAGCCAGTCCAATTAATCCGTCAGATCTTGGAGTTTTGTTAGCATCAGCAAATCCCAAAACATTAAAGAAGGAGAAAGCAAACTTTCCTAAAGTTTCAATGGACATAGATAAGTCTCACTTGCCTTTTTTTTCTAAAAGATTGAATAAAAGTTTGAATATTGGCAATGAAGGAGCAGGAAAAGTTATTGAAACTGGAAAAGATTCAAAGCATCTTTTAGGCAAAATTGTTTCAGTTTCAGGTGGAAGTTGTTATTCACAATATAAATGCATTGATTCCATGAATTGCTTGGAGATGAAAAAAGGTATTAATTCAAAGAAAGCAGCTGCTGGTTTCATAAATCCTCTCACAGTTCTAGGAATGGTTGAAACCATGAAGATAGAAGGCCATAGTGCGATTATTCATACTGCAGCAGCGTCTTCTTTAGGTCAAATGCTCGTTAGAGTATGTAATGAAGACAAGATTAATCTGATCAACATAGTCCGAAGAGATGATCAAGTTAAACTCTTAAAATCCATAGGTGCAAAAATTGTTCTTAATTCTACCGATCCAGAATTTTTAAAAAACTTAATCAAAGCGATTATTGAAACTGGTGCCACCATAGCCTTCGATGCAACTGGAGGCGGTTATTTAACCGATCAAATTCTAACTGCAATGGAATTTGCCACGTCAGCCATGGAAGAAAATTCTCCAATATCAATTCAGGGCTACAGTCCATACGGGTCTTCTGCCTATAAACAGGTGTATATTTACGGAGGACTAGATCCTTCTCCATTAACTTTGAATAAGGCTTACGGAATGAACTGGAATGCTGGAGGCTGGCTCTTGTTTCCTTTTTTGACAGCCTTGAATGAGGATAGATTTGAGGCTTTGCAAAATAGAGTTAAGAAAAATATTGATACTACTTTTAAGTCATCCTTCAAGAAGACCATTGGGCTTGAGGATGTTTTGAGTCTTAAATACATTAGGGAATATGCTAGAACTGGCACGGGCAGCAAGTATCTTATTAATCCTCAAATAAGAAGTGCAAACAAATGAGTAACTTAGATTCAGATAAGAAGCATCTTAGTCATGCATACATTGAGCCAAGAAAATTAAAATTTTATGGTGCTAAAGAGGTCGTAGACGCCAAAGGCATAAGAATTAAGTTATCCAATGGAGAAGAACTGATAGACGGTTTGTCAGGTCTGTGGAATGTAAACGTAGGCCATGGCAGGAAAGAAATAGCAAAAGCTGCCAATAAGCAAATGGAAAAATTGCCTTATTATCCATCAGCATTTGAATACACAACAGAGCCTCCTATAAAGCTTGCTGAAAAACTTACTTCTTTACTTCCAAGAAAGTCAAAAATAGAAAAATTTATTTTTGGTTTAACAGGCTCAGATGCAAATGAAACTGCATTCAGGTTAGCTCGAATGTTTCATACCATAAGAGGCGAGAATAAAAGAAAAAAAATAATTTCTAGAAAATATTCCTACCATGGATTTACAAAATCAGCAGTTAGTGCAACAACCCTTCCACTGTATCATCTCTGGGAGAAACCCGATCCGAACCTTTACTTCGAAGTGCCCCTATACGATGCAGATGAATTAGAGGATCTTATACTCAAAGAGGGGCCAGACACTTTTTCCGTAATTATATTAGAGCCTGTCATGGCTAATGGTGGGGTGCATATCTCACCAAAAAACTATTTCAAAAAAGTTAGAGAAATATGTGACAAGTATGGAATTCTAATGATTTTTGATGAGATTATTACAGCCTTTGGAAGAACTGGAAAATGGTTTTGTATGGAACATTATGGTGTTTACCCTGAATTCATTTCTTTATCAAAAGGCATAACCAGCGGTTATTTGCCTCTAAGCGCTACAGGCATATCAAAAAAGGTTTGGAAAGAAATAGAAAACAAAACTCCTCCAGGTTTATTTTTTGGCGGCGCTCTAACATCCTCTAATCATGCCACTTCCTGTTCCGCTGCTCTGGCAAACATAGAAATCATAGAAAAAGAGAATCTCGTTGATAACAGTAAAATCCAGGGCAAATACCTCCTCGATCAATTAAAAGCAAAGTTTAAAAATAATCCTAAGGTAAAAGAAATTAGAGGATTAGGCCTGATGGCTGGAATAAACTGGAAAAATAATAGAGAAGCACCAGAAAATTTCATGGGAAGAAAAAAACTCTTAGCCAACAAAAGATATGCTGATCAATATTCACTTGATTTTGTTAACGAGTGTTTAAAAAGAGGTCTGATAGTAAGGCCTGTTGGACCTAATACTGTGATAGCTCCACCTTTGTGTTCTACGAAAAAAGAAATTGATGAGATCGTCGCTATTTTGGAAGAGAGCTCAAAAGTTGCCTAAAAGTGACTATTAAAGAAGTAATTACTGCTGCTAATTGGAGAATTCATCCAAACAACCAGTGGAGTTTTCAAAATATAGAAAAGCTGTTTGCAACAGAAGTAATTAAAAAAAATCATAAAAAACAATCTGTTTTCTCTTCTAATCTTTCTAAAATAGATGCTATTGAATTTGTAAATCTCGAAGAAAAAAAACAAACCGTAAGAGAGATGCTCATAAATGGCTACGCAGATTCTTTTTTAGTATTAAAAAAAGGCGAGATAATTTTTGAAGAGTATTTCAATGGAATGTCGCAAGAGTCTCTTCATCTTTTAAATTCTATTTCTAAAAATTTTACTGGCATGTTGACCGGTGTGATTGTGAAGCTTGGCTTGATTAACGTTGATGAAAAAGTTATCAATTATTTACCCAAGTTAAAAGACTCAGCTTTTAATGAAACCACTGTGAGACAAGTCCTTGATATGACTGCCGCTGTCAAATATGACGAGGATTATAACAATCCGACAACTGATTTTTGGCAAGAAACTTCAGCTGTTGGCTGGAGTCCTAGTCTGTTGAATAAAAACTCTTCCGACCTATTCAATTATGCATTATCGCTTAAAGATAAAGAGCAAAAAGATGGCAGTTCCTATCATTACAGAACGGTATTAACAAACGTTCTAGGAATGATCTTAGAGGCCGCAACAGGAAAAAAAATCTCAATTTTATTTGAAGAGCTTATATGGAAAAAACTCTATCCTGAGCAGAATGCACTTATTGTCGTTGATAATAAAGGAGCTTCATATACTGGTGCTGGTATGAACGCCTGTACTAGGGATCTAGCTAGATTTGGGTTAATGCTCTCAAAAGAAGGCTATTTTGAAGGCGAGGAAGTAATTCCACCCGAATGGATTAAAGATACAGTAAACGCCGATAAAAAATATAAGGATAATTTTAGTAAAGACCTTTTAGGTCAGATTTTGCCTGGAGGTCATTACAGAAACCAGACACTTGTTGATAAAAATGGTTCTCTTTACTGCTTGGGGATATTTGGGCAATGCATTTATGTTAATCCTAAATATGAAACAGTAATTGTGAAACTATCATCTCAACCTGGTCCTGCTATTCCAAATCTTCTTATTGATTCCGTGATTGCAATGAACAAAATAGCGGTATCTGTTTAGTTATAGGTATTTTTTAAAGAAAATACCTAATACATCAACAACATTTCTACCTATAGTCCTTTCCCCATCAAAGGCATGTCCTTCATCAGCATAAATATGAAGCTCAGCAGTCCTATTGTTTTCTTTAAGAATTTCATAAAAATCTGTTGTCTCACTCAAAGGAACTGTTTGATCTCCGGATCCATGTATTAATAGGCAGGGGGGGAAATTAGATAAATCATATTTTATGGGACTGGCTTTTTCATAATCCGATGAGGTTGCTTTATCTCCCATCATAAATGCAAAAGCATTGAATTTTCCTTCAGGGACTTCCTCTCTTACCAGTGTTGGGGGATATATCGCGCAAACTGCCTTTACTTTGCTGTCGAACTCATTGTGACCCCCCTTGCCCTCAAAATTTTCACTATCAACTGTTGCCATCAGAGATAGATGCCCACCAGCAGAATTTCCAGTAACTCCAATTCTTTCAGGATCAATGTCATATTTTTCACAATTCGCTTTTAGATATCGTATGGCACATTTAACATCTTCTAATTGAGATGGCCATTTTGCTTCTTGAGAGAGTCGATAAGATGCACACAAACACACAAAACCCATCCTTGCTAGGAATAAACCATGACCTCTGAGTTGATTTTTATCTCCTTCCATCCAGCCGCCACCGTGAATAACCACGATAGCTGGCTTACCTTTTTCTTTAGTGGGAGGTAGAAATAAATCAGCTAGCAAATCTCTAGATCCTGCTTTTCCAACAAGAACATCGTCTAGTATTTCAACTTTTCCTTCAAGAAAATCCATCAATCGTGATGAACGGACACGAGCCCAGGTAAAGAACCCTTTTTCATATCTTGTAAAGTTTCATTAATTTGATCGATCGGTCTGCTCTCTACTTTTGCTGGTTGAATTTTTCCATTCCTGACAAGCTCCATAAGTTCTCTCATCTCAGCAAGACTTCCCACATAGGTTCCCACCAACTGTCTTGCCCCAACGGTTAATAAAGGAAGTTGAATATTGATAGATCCTCCAAATAAGCCAGTGACAACATAAATTCCACCTCTTCGGAGTAAGTTATATCCAAAATTTACTGAAGCAGCAGCGCCGACATAGTCCACAATATATCTTGCTCCGCCTCCAGTAAGCTCCATTAGCTTTTGAGCGGCGTCTTCGTGAGTAGAGTTGATAACTTCCGATGCACCAGCCTCTTTTGCAGCAGCAAGTTTTTCATCATCAATATCTACAATTATAGGATTAATATCGTAAGCAGCTTTGGCAATTTGAAGAGCCAATAATCCTAGACCTCCAGCACTTACAATGACTAGACTATTGTCTCCCTTGGAGGGATTTGCTCTCTTTAGCGCACTATACGCAGTCAAACCTCTACAGGCGTATGAACCAGCTAAGCTATCTGGTGTATCACCAGCTGAAAAAAGGTATTTTTCATTTTCAACTAAAACATACTCTCCATATCCTCCAGGGATGTTTATGCCTATATTTTTTGTTGTTAATGGACTGCATAGATGTTCGTCATCAGCTTTACATACTTCACAGTCACCACAACCAATCCATGGATAAGCAACATATTTTTCTCCCAAGCTGATGTTTTTTACTTCTTCTCCAATTTCTACAACTTCTCCATAAACCTCATGCCCCATGGTTAAAGGTTCTCTCAAAGATATAGGTAATTTATCATCGCCACCTAACTCAAAAAATCCATCATGGATATGAACATCGGAGTGACAAATACCGCAAGATACTGTTTTTAAAAGAATAGATTTTCCAGATGCTTTTGGTTTTTCTAACTCTTTTTCAATAAGAGGCTTTCCATTTTCAACTACTTGATAACTTTTCATATGTTTCTCCCAAAAAAATACTAACACAATAATTTTTAACAAAAAACGCATGTAGAATTAGCTCCCTGAATTCAGATTATGAACACTACATTGGTTAATTGGATGCTTGTACTTTTTGTAAGCTTTAGCTGGGGAGCTTCTTTTATGTTTACAAGGCTAGCAGTAGATGAAATAGCTCCTACCTACTTAGTTGTCACAAGGCTTTTTTTAGCAAGTATTTTGCTAGGTCCTATCTTTATCAGAAAAAAAGACTTAATTCTGATGAGGAAAGAAATACCTTCCATATTAATTCTTGGTATTATAAATGCTGCTTTACCGTTCTTTCTTTTCGCTTACGCTGCGCAAGATTTAAGCGCAGGAATGTTATCAATATTAAATGGCACCTCTCCATTATTTGCATTAATTATTGCTATAACTTGGTTTAGGCAAAACACCACTTTGATACAAATTTTGGGTTTAGGTTTAGGATTTTTAGGATTAATGGTATTCATTGGCACAGATCAAATATCTTTTATTTTTTATCCAGTGTTACTATGCTTGATAGGTGCATTTTGCTACGCGTATTCAAACAATATTCTTTTTAGACTCAACTACATCAAGTCCGCAGCTCTGGCATCGGTTACCATGATTTCAGGATTTTTCTTCTCGTTGCCATTAATCTTTTTGGAACCCACAGATTTTTCGATGGACTTATCTTTAAAAATAATTTTTGCAATTTTTTTTCTTGGGTTAGTTTCAACTGGAGTATCGTTTATTGCTTACGTTGTTTTGCTTCAAAGATCATCACCGGTCCAAGCTTCTTCAATTATATTCCTAGTTCCTGTGACAGGGATATTCTGGGGCGCGATCTTTTTAGATGAAGTTATCACTAACAATGTTTTACTTGGTGCAGGCTTTATTCTTTTTGGAATTGCCTTAACAAATCTTTTTAAACCTAAAGTTCTATCTAGGGACGCCTAATAGTTTCAACTAAGTTAATAACTGATTCTGGAGGGCTCTTTGTAGACTTAGTTATTAATAACATAACCAGAAAATTAAAAATCATGCCGATGACTCCAATTCCTTCAGGTGAAATTCCTAGAAGCCAATGATCAGAATTATTTAATTCTGGAGAAATAAACTTAAAAAAGACAATGTAGCTGAATGTGAAAACTAAACCTGTAAGCATTCCCCCTATCGCAGCTTCTTTGGTGGTCTTTTTTGAAAAAATTCCCATGAATAAAACTGGAAAAAGTGTTGATGCCGCTAATCCAAATGCAAAGGCTACTACTTGCGCAACAAATGCAGGAGGGAATATACCCAGAATGCCTGCGAGAAGAATAGTTATCCCAGCTGCCAGCCTGGCATATAAAAGCTCTTTTTTTTCTGTAATCTGGGGCATAAAGGTTTGCTTCATCAAATCATGAGAAATGGATGATGAAATCACCAGCAACAATCCTGCTGCTGTAGATAACGCAGCTGCTAAACCTCCTGCAGCAACAAGTGCGATGACCCATATAGGCAGGTTTGCTATCTCAGGATTGGCTAGAACAATAATATCTCTGTCTAAATAAACCTCATTTGAACTGGATGTATTAGCTTCATTTTCCAATAATCTTTGTCCTAGACTTCCTCTTTTATCGGTGAAAATTGGTCTGCTTTCAACAAAAGGAGAGCCAGAAGAATACTGCATTTTTCCGTCTTGATTTTTGTCCATCCAGGAAATCAATCCAATGTTTTCCCAATTCTTAAACCAATCGGGGGCATCCTCATAAGACGTGTTTTGGACCGAATCTATAAAATTCAGTCTTGCAAATGAAGCTACTGCAGGGGCAGTGGTATAAAGAATTGCTATGAATACAAGTGCATATCCAGCAGATCGCCTTGCTGCCTGCATATTGGGTACTGTGAAAAACCTTACAATCACATGAGGTAATCCAGCCGTTCCAAACATCAAAGCTGCGGTTATGCAAAAAATATCTATCAGACTTTTTGAATACTCTGTGTAAGGTGAGAAACCTAAATCAATTATCGTTTTATCAAGCTTGTCGATTAGATAGATATCGCTGTTTAAAAGCTTATCTCCAAACCCTAACTGCGGGATCGGATTGCCAGTTAACATAATAGATAAAAATATTGCCGGCACTAGATAAGCAAAAATCATGACGCAATATTGAGCAACCTGAGTGTAGGTAATTCCTTTCATTCCACCTAAAACAGCATAAATAAAAACGATACCCATGCCGATAATGACTCCCATCTCTATCTCAACTTCAAGAAATCTTGAGAAAACAATGCCGACACCCCGCATTTGTCCTGCTATGTAGGTGAAAGAAATAAATATTAAACATATAACTGCAACTACTCGTGCAACGTTAGAGTAATACCTCTCCCCAATAAAATCTGGTACGGTGTACTTACCGTATTTTCTTAAATATGGAGCCAGGAGAAGAGCCAATAGGACATATCCACCGGTCCAACCCATTAAATAAACCGAACCATCGCGACCCAAAAATGCTATCAATCCAGCCATTGATAAAAAAGAGGCAGCAGACATCCAATCAGCTGCTGTAGCCATACCGTTAGCCACTGGATTAACTCCTTTTCCGGCAACGTAAAAATCATTTGTTGATTTGGCTCTGGAAGCAATGGCAATGCCAATATAAAGAGCAAAAGAAAGACCTACAAAAATATAAGTAAGAGTCTGCGCTTCCATATTATTTCTTTTCTTTTCTTTCTAGTCTTTCAACGAGATAAGAATAAGTAAAAATTAGAATAATAAAGACGTAGATACTTCCTTGTTGAGAAAACCAAAAACCTAATTCAAAGCCTCCAATTTTTATGAAGGATATGTACTCTGAAAAAAGTATTCCAAATCCAAAGGAACAGAGAAACCAAAAAAATAATAAACAAGATAAAAGAATTAAATTCTTTTGCCAAAAAGTCATGTAGTTATTTTAAGTTAACTAGAAGCGTTAACAACCCAAGTAGCACTCTCGAATTCTAAGCCTTGGCTATTTTTGTGGGATTCATAGACCTCGGCCAATTCAGTAACAATAGGTTCTTTTTCATCATCGCTCATCCCTTGAAGAGCGTTACTAATAATGGGATTCAATGCCATGAAATCTTTAGCTGCGTCGTAAGAAGATTTATTGGGAAATAAGTGGATATTTTCTTGATTATCATCAATGGAATATTTGCTAAAACCAGAGCTTTTTAAAATTTCTTCAAGATAGGCTTTCTCTTCAAAAGCAAAGGGACTCGGCGCTCTGGGTTGTGCAGGAGGTAAATCAAAATATTTTTTTAAGATCCCTAAGGGTTTTGTATGCCAGGGATTTTTACTAGGATGTTGCCAACAAACGAAGGAAAAACTTCCGTCTGCTTTCAAGCTCTTCTTTAAATTTTTAAAACTCGTGATGGGATCAGTAAAGAACATGACGCCAAAACGAGAGAATAAGTGATCGTATTGTTCATCAAGCTCATTTTCTTGAACATCTTTATTGATGATGGAAATGTTGGTTTTATTGTTTTCAATGGCAAGCTCTAGAGTTCGAGCTAACATGGGTACAGAAATATCTAGTCCAGTAACTTTTCCTTCGGGGCCTACTTTTTCGGAAAGTAAAAGTGTTGTTGTTCCGGTTCCGCAACCAACATCTAATACGGAATCTCCTTTTTGAATATGTAAACTATCGATAGCTTTTTGCCCTAAAGGATTAAGCATGGTGTCCATCTCAAATTGTTTATCGACCCAATAATCGCCACCGCCACCAGACCAGAATTCAATTTGTTGTTTATTAGCTGACATAAGAAAGAATGTAATATGACATCAATGAATAAAAGTTAATGCTTTATTTTAGTTACTTTTTTGATAACTAATGGTGCATAACGATATGTTTTCTGGTTAATTTTAAAAAAGTTGTTTATACATAACTTCTGTATTAACTTATTTGAACAAAGGAGAGAAAAATGAATCTACGCTATTTATCTTATTTGCTTTACATAGTCTTAATGATCACAGGGGTTAATACTTATGCAGCTGAAACATTAGAGCCGGTTGCAAAGAAGGGTCAAGTAATCGTGATTTACCGAGGTCCTTGCCCTAGCGGAAAAACAAAAGCTGCTATGAGAAAGATCGAAAAAATAATTAGCTACGAAAGAAAAAACAGTCCAGTAAGTTATTCTTCATCACCAGGTAACTGGGAAGATGGTCAAGTTGGCGCCGTTGATCTGCATGCATCACAAAGCGCAATGGAAAAGGCCTTTGCTTGGCAAGAGTCAGATAAAAAATGGTCGAAAATGTACGATGACGTTGCAAAAATTTGCGGCACCACAGTTCAAGAATTTCATGTGCATATGCTTACTGCAAACTAGGCAAATTTATTAGTTGCTTCAATAAGTAATTCTCTAATTTCTTTTTCAAAAGCTGAGTGACCTGAAAAAGGTGCTATTTTTAATTCTGCTTCTGGCCATCTGCTGCTGAGTTCATAGGCTGTAGTAGGCGGGCAAACTACATCGTATCTGCCTTGAACTATCACACAGGGAATGTGCCTAATTTTATCAACGTTATCTAGGAGTTGATTTTCATGATCCAAAAATCCTTTATTAACAAAATAATGATTTTCAATAAGTGCAAATGCTAGAGCAAATTCTGCGTTGATAGATTCTTTAACCGCTCCAGGATTATGGTTTATATAGCTTGTTGAGGCTTCCCATTTTGACCAAGCCCTTGCAGCGGAGAGTTTTTTTTCTTGATCTTCTCCGTTAAATATTTTTCTGTAAGCCTCCATCAGATTGGATCTTTCATCTGGCTTAATTTCATCTAAAAATCCTTGCCAAGCTTCAGGGTAAATCTCACTCGCGCCGTATTGATAAAACCATTCCAGTTCTTTTTGACGAAGCATGAAAATACCTCTGAGAATTAACTCAGAAACCCTATCAGGGAATTTTTGTGCGTATGCCAAAGACAGCGTGCTTCCCCAAGAACCGCCAAAGACAAGCCATTTTTCAATTTCAAGCTTTTCTCTAATGGATTCAATGTCATCGACTAAGTGCCAAGTCGTATTATCCTCGAGTGAGGCATGAGGTTTGCTTCTCCCACAGCCTCTTTGATCAAAAACAACAATTCGATATTTTTTTGGATTAAAAAAACGCCTTGAAAGAGTGCCGCCACCTCCACCCGGTCCACCGTGCAGAAAAATGGCTGGCTTGCCTTTTGGATTTCCTGATTGCTCGTAGTAAATCTCATGGATACCTTTTTTAATGAAACCAGAATCAAAAGGTTCAATCGAAGGAAACAATTTATTTTTTTTACTAAAAAATGCCATTATGTTTTATATTAAATTTAGCGAACAAAAATAGAAAGTTTATTTAAGAAAATCTTATGAAGACTTGGGCAGCGGAAGCGTTAAACACAGCTCCGGATTCAAAAAATGAAATCCACGGAGATAAGCTGGCAAAAGAATTTGGTTTTAAGGGCGGTTTAGTTCCTGGTGTAACCATTTCTGCTTATCTAGTACATCCTGTGATAGAAAAGTGGGGAGTCGAGTGGCTCAATAACGGTTTTGCAAAATGCATGATTACTTCACCGTTGTACGACAAAGAAAAATTTGAAGTAATTTCTAAAGAAGTTTCGGAAGAAAAAATACTTACTACACTTTATAAAAGCGATCAGACCATTAGCGCAAATGCTGAAACTGCGCTTTCAAAGAATTCTGTAAAACCTCCCAAACTTCGAGGAGATACAATCGCATCTCAAGATTATGTTGGGCCTCAAGCAACAAAAGATA
>JAOIOC010000018.1 GCA_028140145.1 SAR86 cluster bacterium
CGCCATTTGCTCAGTATTAGAGAAAGAAGGATTCATTTCATCTTTTAAGATTGAGGGCGAGGAGAGCAAAAAAACTATTTTAGTTTCCCTCAAATATCATCAAGAATCGCCGGTTATAAGGGAATTGAAAAGGATAAGCAAACCTGGATTAAGAAAATACTTTTCATCAAAAGAAATTCCTTCAGTCAGAAATGGTTTAGGGGTTGGAATTATTACGACAAGTAAAGGAGTTTTGACTGATAAAGAAGCTAGAGAACATGGGGTAGGCGGAGAATTAATCTGCACTGTATTTTAATTATGGCTAGAAACACTGAAAGACCAATTCCAATTCAAGAAGGTATAGAGATATCCCTTGCTGAAAACTTACTTAAAGTTTCGGGTAAGAACGGAGACTTATCTATGTCTATTCATCCTTCAGTAATGGCTTCCACTCCTGAGAAAGAACTATTGTTTTCTCCTAAAGAAGAAACAAAGGAATCTATCGCAATGGTAGGGACAATGAGGGCTTTAGCAATAAATATGATTAAAGGAGTTTCAGACGGTTTCGAAAAAAAATTAGAAATTAATGGGGTTGGTTACAGAGCAAAGCTTTCTGGAGATAAATTGGAACTCTCGCTAGGATTCTCTCATCCAGTAATTTACCAACTACCTGAAGGGGTAAACGCCGACGTGCCTTCTCAAACTGAAGTTATTTTAAAGTCAGCTAATAAGCAACTTTTAGGAGAAACTGCTGCAAAAATTAGATCATTTAGACCTCCAGAACCTTATAAAGGAAAGGGGGTTAAATATGCCGAAGAAAGAATTAAACGTAAAGAATCTAAGAAGGCTTAAGCATGAGTGATAAATTTACTGCACGACAAAGAAGATCTAGAAAACTTAGATCTAAGACTAAAGAAATGAGTAATCATAGGCTATCCATTTTTAGATCCAATAATCAGATTTATGCTCAGGTTTTTTCTCCTGATGGAAAAGAAGTGCTTGCGCATGCTTCTTCTGCAGATAAAGAAGCAAAACTTGATAAAGGTGGAAATCAAGAAGCTGCAAAAAAAGTTGGAGAATTGGTTGCTAAAAGAGCTCTTGAGAAAGGCATAAAAAAGGTTACGTTTGATAGATCGGGATATAAATATCATGGTCGTGTAAAGAGTCTTGCTGAATCTGCACGTGAAGCAGGCTTAGAATTTTGAGGAATTATGGAAGAAAATATAGATCAGTTTAGTAACGAAGCTCTAGAAGAAAAACTTGTAGGAGTTAATAGAGTAGCAAAAGTTGTAAAAGGCGGAAGAATCTTTGGGTTCACAGCTCTTACCGTCGTTGGAGATGGAGCAGGCAAGGTTGGTTTCGGAAGAGGAAAAGCCAGGGAAGTACCAATGGCAATTCAAAAAGCATTAGAAAATGCCAGAAAAAATATGATCAAGATTGAACTTAAGGGTTCTACTCTCCATTATCCAGTTAAATCAACTCATGGAAGTTCCACTGTTTATATGCAACCGGCTTCTCCAGGTACTGGAGTGATTGCAGGTGGTGCAATGCGAGCTGTCCTTGAGTTGGCTGGCATTAAAGATGTATTAGCCAAAACATATGGCTCAACCAATCCTATTAATGTTGTTAGAGCGACTGTTAAGGGATTAGCAAGCGTTGAATCACCGGAACAGGTTGCAGAAAGGAGATCTTAAGAGGAAGAAATGTCTAACAAAATTATTAGAGTTAAATTAAAGAGAGGTTTAGCAGGCTCGATGAAAAATCAGCGGCTCTCCGTAAGAGGATTGGGATTAAAAAAAATTAATCAAGTAGTTGAGGTTCAAAACACGCCTGAAAACTTAGGTATGATCAAGAAAGCCCATCATCTGCTGGAGGTCATAGATTAAATGCTAAAACTAAATAGTCTTCAAAGAACAAACAAAAATAAAGTCTCTAAGCGTATTGGTAGAGGAACAGGATCTGGCTCAGGAAAAACATCAGGAAGAGGGCATAAAGGTCAAAAGGCAAGATCTGGAGCTTCAATAAGACCTGGATTTGAGGGAGGTCAAATGCCTATCCAACAAAGACTTCCAAAGTTTGGATTTACTTCTAGACAAAAACCATACAGTACACATATAAAACTCAGAGATATAGAAAAGCTTGCTGATGATCATATTACTTTAGAAGTTTTGAAGAAAAATAAAATCATTTCAAACAAGATAAAAAAAGTGAAGATCATTAACGGCGGCGAATTGACAAAAACAGTGAAAATTGAGGGTTTATCCGTTTCTAAATCTGTTGAGGAATTAATTAATAAATTAGGTGGAGAAATCATAAGTGGCTAGAAATCCAGCCAAATCATCTGGATTGTCTGAACTTTGGGCAAGGCTTAGATTTGTTCTTTATGCAATAATTATTTATAGGATTGGAACCCATATTCCTGTTCCAGGCATTGATCCTATGAAACTTTCTTCTTTATTTGATCAAAATCAAGGAACTCTTCTAGGTTTATTTAATATGTTTTCTGGAGGTGCGCTAGAAAGAATGAGCATCATGGCTTTAAATGTCGTTCCTTACATCACTGCGGCTATTGTGATGAATCTATTAGAGGCAACAACTCCAAGCCTTAAAAAAATGTTTAGACAGGAAGGGGAAGTTGGAAGAAGAAAAAGGACCAACTATGTTCGCCTTGGTACTTTAGGGCTTGCAATCATTCAATCAAGTGGTTTTGCAATAGCATTATCGAGTCAAGGGCTAGCTAGCACTCCTGGAAATATGTTTATTGTTACCGCAGTTATTTCTTTTGTTACTGGAACAATGTTTTTGGTGTGGCTTGGGGAACAGGTAAATGAGAGAGGCATCGGAAATGGAATATCTCTTATTATTTTTGCCAGTATTGTTTCTGGATTGCCAAGAGCAATAGGTCAGTCATTTGAAGGAGCTAGGCAAGGAGAAATTAACTTAATCATACTTTTATCTGTAGCTCTTCTCGCAATATTGGCTATTGCTTTTATTGTTTGGGTAGAAAGGGCACAAAGAAGAGTTTCGGTTAATTATGCTAAGAGACAGATCGGTAACCAGATGGCTATGGGTCAATCATCTCATGTTCCATTGAAAGTAAATATGTCAGGAGTAATTCCTGCGATCTTTGCTTCATCGATAGTTCTTTTTCCAGCCTCAATTAGTACTTGGTTTGGACAATCTGAAGGTTTTGAGTGGTTGCAAGAAATATCATTGGCTTTAAGTCCCGGGCAACCCTTATATGTAATAGTTTTTGCGGTTTTGATAGCTTATTTCTGTTTCTTTTATACCGCCATTCAATTTCCGGCAAAAGATATTTCAGATAATCTTAAAAGATCTGGAGGATTCTTACCTGGAATAAGGCCTGGCGATCAAACAGAAGGCTATATTGACAGTGTTATGTCTAGATTAACAGTATGGGGATCAATATACATGATAGCAGTATGTTTACTTCCTCAATTCTTAATTGTTTCTGCAAATGTACCTTTTTATCTCGGGGGAACATCACTTTTAATTGCTGTGGTAGTAGTCATGGACTTCATGGCTCAGGTACAATCGCACCTTTTATCTAGTCAATATGAGTCTTTAATGAAAAAAGCTAATTTAAAAAATTATAGAAGGTAATTATGAAAGTAAGAGCTTCAGTAAAAAAAATGTGTAAGGATTGCAAGATAATTAAAAGACACGGCACCGTTTTTGTTATCTGTAGCAATGAACCAAGACACAAACAGAGGCAGGGGTAATAAATATGGCAAGGGTAGCAGGTGTAAATATTCCAGATAAAAAACAAGCTTGGGTTTCTTTAACTCATATTTTTGGTATCGGCAGAACGAGAGCGTTGTCTATTTGTGATCAATTGGGCATTGAAAAAACTTCTTTGATCGGAAGTTTAAGTGAGGAAGATTTAGAAAAACTTCGAAAAGCTGTAAATGAGTTTCTTGTTGAAGGAGATTTAAGAAGAGAAATAAGTACCAATATAAAAAGACTTATGGATTTAGGAACTTTGAGAGGAATGAGGCACAGGAAACATTTACCTGTTAGAGGACAAAGAACAAAAACTAACGCTAGAACCAGAAAAGGGCCTAGAAAACCTATTAGAAGATAAATATGGCAAAACAAGGGACAAAATCTAAAAAAAATAGCAGAACATATAATGATGCTGTTGCGCATATATACGCTACATTTAATAACACCATCATCAATATTACGGATAAACAGGGAAATACTTTAACTTGGGCAAGTGCTGGTGGATCAGGTTTTAAAGGATCAAGAAAAAGTACACCTTTTGCGGCCCAGGTGGCAGCTTCTAAAGCTGGAGATGCTGCTAAAAACTTCGGAATAAACAATTTGGAAATTGAAGTTTCCGGACCTGGAGCAGGTCGAGAATCAGCGGTAAGAGCTTTGAATGGTTGCGGTTTTAAGATTACAAAAATTTCGGATGTAACTCCTATTCCTCACAATGGGTGTCGTCCTCCAAAAAAGAGAAGGGTGTAAAGTGGCAAGATATAGAGGACCAAGAAATAAATTATCTCGTAGGGAAGGGACTGATTTGCTTTTAACAAGTGGGTATAGGTCATACGAATCCAAAATCAGATCTGAAAATCCTCCTGGACACCATGGAGCAAAAAGAATAAGAACTTCAGACTATGGTTTGCAGTTGAGAGAAAAGCAAAAAGTGAAAAGAATGTATGGAGTTTTAGAAAGACAATTTAGAAATTACTACAAGGCTGCAGCTAGTAGCAGAGGTGAGACAGGAACAAATCTCCTTCAATTTTTGGAGGCTAGATTGGATAACGTGGTCTACAGAATGGGATTTGCTGCTACTCGTGCCGAAGCAAGACAATTGGTCAATCATAAGTCAGTTTTGGTTAATGGAAAAAAAGTAAACATTCCTTCTTATCAAGTAGCGGAAGGAGATGAGATAAGTATTTCTGAGAAATCAAGAAATCAAAAAAGAATTTCTCAATCTTTTGAGATTTTTAAAACAAGAGAGCCTTGTGAATGGATTGAGGTTAACCACGATAACTTTTCAGGCATTTACAAAAATACTCCAGACAGAGATTTGCTTAGCAGTGAAATTAATGAAAGTTTTATTGTTGAGCTCTATTCAAGATAATTTTAAAGAGGATATTCTATGACAGATAATTTCGATATGATCAAAGACTTCTTAACTCCCAAAGAAATTTTGGTAGAAGAAGTTGATTCAAACAATTCAAAAATAGTATTAGAACCTCTTGAAAGAGGCTTTGGACATACCTTGGGAAATGCTCTTAGAAGGATAATTTTATCTTCAATCCCTGGTGCAGCGGTTTCAGAAGCAAAAATTAATGGGGTTCTACACGAGTTTGGCTCTATTGATGGAGTTAAAGAGGATGTCATTAATATCCTTTTAAATTTAAAAGGTCTTTCTGTGAGACTTTCAGATCAAGAAGAAGTCGAAATATCAGTGAATAAGTCAGGATCAGGAGATATCAAAGGCAGTGATTTTGAAATTCCTGCTGGAGTTGAGATTGTAAATCCTGATCACGTAGTTGCTACTCTCGCTGACAAAGGCTCCCTCGAGATGACGGCAAAAGTTACCAAGGGAAGGGGTTATGTTCCTGTAGATATCATAGCTTTGGCCGAGAGCGAAGATACTGAGGTCGGCTCACTAAAGATTGATGCTTCGTACAGCCCAATTAAAAAAGTTTCTTATTCAGTTGAAAATGCAAGGGTAGAAAATAGAACTGACCTAGACAAGCTTATTCTTGAGGTTGAAACCAATGGAACAATCGATCCTGAAGAGATTGTGAGGTTAGCAGCGACTATTTTACAAAGACAATTAATGGCTTTTGCTGAATTAGGGTTTGAAACCGAAGAACCAGAGGAAGATGAAACTCCTCCTGTTGATCCAATTATGCTGAGACCTGTAGATGAACTTGAATTAACAGTGAGATCAGCCAATTGTTTAAAAGTAGAAAAGATCCACTATATTGGAGACTTAGTAACCCGAAAGGAATCTGATCTTTTAAGAACTCCTAATCTAGGTAGAAAGTCACTTAATGAAATCAAAGAAGTTCTAGCAGCTAGAGGATTATCTTTAGGTTTAGAACTCGAGAATTGGCCCCCGTCAAATGTTGAAGGTTAATAGATGAGACACCAAAAAACAGGAAGAAAGTTTGGTCGCACAAGCGATCAGAGAAAAGCCATGTTTAAAAACATGGTTATTTCTTTGATTGAGACTGAATCTATAAAAACCACTGTTCCAAAGGCAAAAGAACTTAGAGGTGTCTTTGAGCCTTTAGTTACATTGGCTAAAGTAGATTCTGTTGCCAACAGAAGAAGAGCCTTTTCAAAACTGAGAAATGATTCTGCGGTTGGAAAACTTTTTTCAGACCTAGGTCCTAGATTTAAAGATAGACCTGGCGGATATCTCAGAATCATAAAGATGGGACCAAGACCCGGTGACGCAGCCCAAATGGCTTTTGTAGAGCTTACCGATAAGTCTGAGGATTCCTCTGAAGAGATATCTCAAGAAGATTAATTCAACATTTCCTTCAGAAATCTCCCAGTATGAGATTTTTTAATTTTTGAAATTTCTTCTGGAGTTCCTTCTCCAATAATTTCTCCGCCACCCGATCCGCCTTCTGGGCCAAGATCTATTATCCAATCAGAATTAACAATCACATCTAAGTTATGTTCGATAATGACAACAGTATTGCCTTGTTCATTCAATTTATTTATCACTTTTAATAGTAGGTTTACATCATGGAAATGAAGACCAGTTGTTGGTTCGTCTAATAGATAAAGAGTATCCCCTGTGGCTACCTTGCCAAGCTCTTTAGCAAGTTTTACTCTTTGGGCTTCCCCTCCAGATAACGTTGTAGCGGGCTGGCCAATTTTTATATAACTCAATCCCACATCATAAAGAGTTTGTAATTTTCTTTTGATGGTTGGAATCGAATCAAAAAATTTCAGGGATTCTTCAACGTTCATATCAAGAACCTCAAAGATGTTTTTCCCCTTGAATTTCACCTCAAGCGTTTCTTTGTTGTATCTTTTTCCATCACAAACATCACATTTAACATAGACGTCCGGCAGAAAATGCATTTCTACCTTAATTAATCCATCTCCTTGACAAGTTTCACATCTGCCACCCTTAACATTGAAGCTGAACCTTCCTGGCTTATAGCCTCGAGCTCTTGCCTCTTCCGTTTCTGAAAACAGCTCTCTGATAGGCGTGAATATTCCTGTGTAAGTAACAGGATTTGATCTTGGAGTCCTTCCTATTGGGGATTGACTAATCTCAATAATTTTATCTAATTTTTTTTCACCTGAAATATTTTCAAATTCTTGACAGTCATAGTTAGATTTTTGAATCTTATTTGCCAAAGCAGGATATAAAGTTTGATTAATCAGAGTAGATTTTCCAGAACCCGAAACTCCAGTAATGCTGATAATTTTTCCCAAGGGTAAATTTAAATTAACATTCTTGAGATTGTTCCCATTGCAACCCTTAATACAAAGAGAACCTTTTTCAGACTTCTCAAATTTATCAATCTTAATATCTTTTTTTCCGGATAAATATTGTCCGGTTAACGAACTTTCTTGCTTAAGGATTTCTTTATAATTGCCCGCAAAACTGACAAACCCACCATGAATACCTGCCCCTGGACCAATATCAATAATATGATCAGCACATTCTATTGTCTCTTTATCATGCTCAACCACGATAACCGTATTTCCTAAATCTTTTAATCTAAACAAAGTAGATAAAAGTCTCTTATTATCTCTTTGGTGAAGGCCAATTGATGGTTCATCAAGAATGTATGTAACTCCAACGAGCCCAGCACCTATTTGACTGGCAAGTCTTATTCTTTGTGCTTCTCCTCCACTCAAAGTTTCGGCGCTTCTTGATAAAGTTAGATAATTAAGCCCGACATCAGATAAAAATTTTAATCTTTCTTTCAGCTCTTTTACTACCTTCTCTGCAATTGCTCCCTTTTTGCCCTTTAAATTCAAGTTATTAAAAAAATCAAGGCAATCATCAATGGTCATGTTTGTTATATCCCAAAGCTCTTTACCATCAATCTTTACAGATCTTGCCTCTTTATTTAATCTTGAGCCTTCACATGACATACAAACAGTATTGGTCATATATTTGGATAAATACTCTCTAGAAAAAGCTGATTCACTCTCTCTAAATCTTCTATCAATATTATTAAGCACACCTTCGAAAGGTTTAAATGACTCTCTGAGATTCCCTCTTTTAGAAACATAACTAAAATCTATAATTTCCCCTGAACTACCATTCAGTATTTTTTCTTTTATATTTTCAGATAAATCCTCGAAGGGTTCGTCCAAGGAAATGCCATAGTGTTTTGCTACTCTGTTGAGAAGATAGTGATGATACATCTGACTTGAATCCCATCCCTCAATTGCCCCTTGATTTAAGCTTAATTCAGGTCTCACAATAACTTTTCTTCTATCAACTTGAGACTTCTGACCTAATCCATCGCAATCATCGCAAGCTCCAGAAGGGCTATTGAAAGAAAATAGTCTAGGTTCCAATGAAGCAATGCTGAAACCACACTCGGTGCAGGCCATTTTTGTCGAAAATGTTATGTCTTTTTTAGATTCATCGAGGAAAGAGATAGTTACTATTCCATCTGACTCTCTCAACGCAGTTTCTATTGATTCAGATAATCTTGATTTATTTTTCTTCGAAATAGATAGCCTATCAATGACAATATCAATATCATGTTTTTTATTTTTATTAAGTTGAGGGAGATTATCCAGATCAATGATTTCTCCATTAATTTTTGCCCTAATAAATCCTCGCACCTTAAGGTCGTTAAGTAGGATTAAGTGCTCACCTTTTTGTTGGCTTACTATAGGACATAAGACAATAGCTCTCTCATTTTCCTCATCTTTAAAAAGTTTATCGACTATCTGATCGATGCTTTGAGATTCAAGGGAGATTCCATGATCTGGACAAAAAGGGGTGCCGACCCTTGCATAAAGCAGCCTTAAATAGTCATATATTTCAGTAACAGTCCCAACTGTAGACCTTGGATTATGAGATGTGGATTTTTGTTCTATTGAAATAGCGGGGGACAAACCATTTATATGATCGACATCAGGCTTATCCATAACTGACAAAAATTGTCTTGCATAAGAAGACAATGATTCAACATACCTTCTTTGACCTTCAGCATATAAAGTATCAAATGCTAAAGAAGACTTTCCTGATCCAGAAAGCCCCGTAATAACGGTAAGCTTATCTCGAGGAATTACTACATCGATGTTTTTAAGATTGTGCTGTTTAGCACCTTTAACTTCGATATTTTTCATTTATTTATAAATAGTCTTTCAGATGGATTATAATGAATTTACATTAAAAATAAGGTGCATTATGGCTCGAAGCGGAATAAATAAGGTTATATTAGTTGGTAATCTCGGGAAAGATCCTGATATGAGATATACGGCGGGAGGAGATGCAGTTGCAAATTTGAGTATCGCTACATCTGAAAGCTGGAATGATAATCAAACCGGAGAAAAAAAGGAAAAAACTGAGTGGCATAGAGTTGTTTTTTTTAGAAGAATTGCAGAAGTTTGTGGGGAGTATTTAAAAAAAGGTTCCTCTGTTTATATTGAGGGATCATTAAGAACAAGAGATTGGGAAGACGATCAAGGAAATAAGAGATATACAACAGAGATTATTGGGAGAGAAATGCAAATGTTAGGAGGACGAAGATCTGAAGATAATATGGATCAGAGCCCTCAGATGAATAGCTCTAGTCCTCAACCTGAGGAGGGGCTCATAGACGATGAAATTCCTTTTTAGGATTTTAACTTTTCAAAAACTAAACTAACGTTAGTTCCCCCAAAGCCAAAGCTATTATTCATTACTGCATCCAAATCCTGATTTCTGACTTCTGAAACTAAGTCCAAACCTTCACCTTCATCAATCGAGCTAGAGAGATTAAGGGTTTTTGATATGAAACTGTTTTTTAGCATTAATAGTGAAAAAATACTTTCTAAAGCCCCAGCGGCACCAAGGGTATGTCCAGTTTGTGATTTTGTTGAGCTTATGGGAGGAATTTTATCTTTGAAAACCTTTTTTATAGATTCTAACTCGACAGGATCTCCAGCAGGTGTTGAAGTTCCGTGAGCATTAATATAATCAATATTATCTTTTCCATGCATTTCAACAGCCTTTAGCATGCAATTAGTTGCTCCTTCTCCGGATGGATGGACCATATCATCTCCATCAGAAGTTGCTCCATATCCAGTAATTTCTGCATAAATATCAGCGTTTCTTTCTAGAGCATGATCTAATTCTTCAATGACGAGCATGCCCGCTCCTCCTGCTATAACAAAACCATCTCTATCTTTATCAAAAGGCCTTGATGCTTTCTCAGGACTCTCATTATATGAAGAAGACAGCGCTCCCATGGCATCAAACATACTAGACATTGTCCAATGCTCATCTTCAGCGCCACCAGCTAATATTATTTTTTGTTTTCCCAATTGAATTTGTTCCAAAGCTGACCCAATACAATGTGCGCTTGTTGAGCATGCAGAGGAAATAGAGAAATTCACCCCTTTGATGCCAAAAAAAGTTGCAAGAGCTGCTGAAACGGTGTTCCCCATTGTTTGAGTAACTCTATAAGGTCCTATTCTTTTAACTCCTTTGCTCTTAACTATATCTGCTGCTTCAACCTGGCTTCTAGAAGATGCTCCACCGGAACCTGCAATGACCCCAACGTCTTGTGAAGAAAACCTTGATAGATTCAAGCCTGAGTCTTTTATAGCCTCTGCAGTGCTTAAATAGGCATAGCTTGCTGCTTCTCCCATAAATCTCAAATGTTTTCTATCAATGAGATCCTTTAGATTTAAATTAATGGAGCCAGAAATATGACTTCGCATACCAAGTTCTTTGTAAGATTCATTGAAACATATCCCAGATGTACCCAATTTAAGAGATTTCGTTATTTCAGAAATATTGTTACCTATGCAAGATATGGCACCAATTCCTGTTATTACTGCTCTTTTTAAAGTACTCATCAAAAATTACCAGGGTTCTCAAAAAGCCCAACTTTTAAGTTCTTCGCTGAATAAATTTCCTTCCCATCAACGTACATTAATCCGTCTGCAACTCCAAGAACAGTTTTTGTTGAGAGCATTCTTTTTACATGAATCTCATATTTAACCGTTTTAGCATGAGGAAGCACTTGACCATAAAATTTTACCTGCCCGGCACCAAGAGCTCTTCCTATTCCATGATTCCCAGACCAAAGTAAATAAAACCCTAAAATTTGCCACATTGCATCCAAACCTAAGCATCCGGGCATAACTGGATCATCTTTGAAATGACAATCAAAAAACCAAAGATTCTCATTGATATCAAGTTCTGCCTCTATAAGTCCATTTGAGTAATTACCCTGATCTCCTGATATTGAAGTAATTCTATCTAACATCAGCATATTGCTACTTGGAAGCTTTCCATCATTTTCATGAAATAGCTTTCCGTTAGAGCAAAGTTGAAGTTCTTCTTTGGTGAAAGAATTCTTTTTTGTAAATTTCATCAATCTCTCAAGTACAAATTATCATAGTTGATTTATCGAATCTATTGCGACAAAGAACTTATTTAGATATCATTCGACCTCAATTTTGATATAAAAATGTACGCGGTAATCAAAACAGGTGGTAAACAGCATAAAGTTGCTGAAGGAGAAATCCTTAAAGTTGAAAAACTTAAAGCTTCTGAAGGGGAACCTGTTGATATTACTGATGTGCTATTAATTGAGAAAGATGGCGAAGTTACTCTTGGCTCTCCTTTTATTGAAGGGGCGAAGGTAACTGCAAAAATCCTTCGACACGGAAAAGAAGATAAAGTAACTATCATCAAGATGAAAAGAAGGAAGGACTACAGGAAAAAGCAAGGTCATCGTCAAAATTATAGTGAAATTCAAATAGAGCAAATTTCGGTTTAAGTATGGCGCATAAAAAAGCAGGTGGTAGTAGTAGAAACGGAAGAGATTCTGAATCCAAAAGACTGGGCGTTAAAAGGTATGGCGGCCAATTGGTATCTGCTGGCTCTATTCTAGTCAGGCAAAGGGGCACAAAGTTTCATCCTGGCACAAATGTTGGAATTGGAAAAGATCATACACTTTTTGCAAAAATTGACGGCACTGTATCTTTCAGCAAAAAAGGTAGAAATCTTAGACAATTCATAAATATTACTCCCGCAGATTAAATAATGAGCTTCATTGACGAAGCTGCTATTCAATTAATAGCGGGCTCTGGTGGAAACGGATGTTTGAGCTTTAGGAGAGAAAAATTTATTCCTAAGGGTGGTCCCGATGGTGGTGACGGAGGAAAAGGCGGAAGCATTTTTCTTAAAGCTGATAGCTCTTTAACAACGCTGCAAGATTTTAGATTACAAAAAAAATACCAAGCTAAAAATGGTTCTCCTGGCGAGGGTAAAAATAAACATGGCAAGGATGCCAGTGACATAATTTTAAAAGTTCCCGTTGGTACTGTTGTTTTTGAGGAATCAACAGAAGAAGAGATAGCAGACTTAAAAAAAGATGGCGATCTTTTTGAAGTTGTTTCTGGAGGAAAGGGTGGATTAGGGAATGCAAGGTTCAAGTCATCTACTAATAGAGCTCCCAGAAAAACTACAGATGGAGAAAAGGGAGAAGAGCTATCGCTTCAGTTAGAACTAAGATTAATAGCTGATGTTGGTCTCTTAGGATTTCCAAATGCAGGAAAATCTACCCTAATTTCGAGTATATCTGAGGCAAAACCCAAAATAGCCGACTATCCGTTTACTACTCTAACTCCTAATCTTGGAGTGGTTGAGGCTAAATCTCTCAATCCATATGTAATTGCAGATATTCCAGGATTAATTCCGGGAGCTGCCAAGGGAGCAGGGCTTGGGATAAGATTTTTAAAACATTTATCTCGAGTAAAGTTATTGCTTCATCTAATTGATGTATCAGAAATCAAACCTGAAGATGTAGAGGAAAAAAAGAATTCCTTAGATAAAGAGCTTAAAGAATTTGACGAATCTTTATCTAAACTAGAGCAATGGATTGTACTAACTAAAGTAGACACAAAAACAGAATCGAAGGATGATTATTTATCTAAGGCAAAAAAGATTTACAGCAATGAGGTTTTTTTAATATCTTCTATAACTGGGGAAGGATTAAGCGAACTAGTCAAAAAGGTCAGCACAAAAATCATAGAGATTAACAGTAATGAGTAATTCAATAGTAGTAATGAAAGTAGGGTCTTCCTTAATTTCACAAGGAAGTCGAGAAAATTCAGCTTTTTTTAAAAGACTCGCTAAGTGCATTCAGAAATTCAGAGAAAATGATTTTGATGTAGTCTTAGTTTCATCTGGTGCAATTTCCTATGGAATGAAGAAAAGAGGCATAGAAAAAAAACCAAAAAATATCAAACAACTTCAATCATTATCAGCTGTTGGCCAAATAGGGCTTATTAATGCTTACCAGAAAAATTTTGATAAATTTAAAATAGAGGTTGCTCAAGTTCTACTCAGTCACAGTGATTTTAAATCTGCAACAAAATCCAACAATATTAAATCAAGCATCAATAATCTCCTTAGATGGGGTATAACGCCAATAGTTAATGAAAATGATTCTGTATCAACAGAAGAAATTGAGAGAGGAGATAATGATCAATTAAGTGCAAAACTTGCGAATCTTATTAGTTCTAAAAAACTTATACTTTATACAGATCAAAAGGGTTTATATTCAAAAGATCCAAGAATAAATAAGGACGCAGTTCTTATTGACGAGGTCCACCTTAAAGCTCTTTCAAATCAAAAAATTATTTTTGGAGACTCTGGTAAGTTAGGAAGGGGAGGCATGAAAACTAAATTGTCAGCTATGAAAATTTTCTTAATTAATAATCAAAGGATTGGCTATATCCTAAGCGGTCATGAAAAAGATCTATTTGGTTCATTGCAGAACCAAAAAAAGAGAACTAGATTGAAATTAAGCTGACTTAAGAGCTTTTAATTTTTTGTTGAGTCTTGATTTAGTTCTTGCAACGTGATTTTTAGGAAGAACTTTTTTATTGACAAGTTTGTCCATTAGTTTCTGAGTTTTCTTAAACTCATTACCGGCACCTTCGATGTCCTTATCATCAAGTGCTTTTTCAAAAGCCTTAATACTTGTCCTCGCAGAAGCGCGTTGAGAGCTTTTAAGGGCATTTCTTCTATTAGCTTGCCTAGCTCTTTTAATTGCTGATTTAATGTTTGCCATAGGTGCGGAATGATGAAGATAACAAACTAATTTGTCAATATAATACTTAACAAGTTTATTCATTCATGCGAAAACTAGCCATAATCCTTATTTCCATTAGTTTGTTATCGTGCGAGCAGTTAAGCATGGTTGATAATAATAATTTGAAATCAATTTATCCCATGACTAAAAAAGTTAATATTTCTGATTTATATTTTTCAAAAGAAATTCAAGATCCATATAGATGGCTTGAGGATGATCTCGATAAAGAAACAAAGAGGTGGATAGAGGATCAAAATCTCTTTACTGATAAATACTTCGAAAGTTTAGGATCCAAAGAGCAAATAAAAGAAGGTTTAAAAAAAATTTGGGACTATGAGAAATTTTCTTCGCCCTTCAAAGAAGGAAATTACATTTATTTTTTCAAGAATACTGGCCTACAAAATCAATCAGTGCTCTACCGAAAAGACTCTCAAGGGGATGAGGAAGTCTTTTTAGATCCTAACTCGTTCAGTGAAGATGGAACTATCTCTTTATCTGATATTAGTTTTAGTAAAGATGGAAGTGTTGCTGCTTATGCAATTTCTGAAGGTGGAAGTGATTGGAGGAAAGTATTTTTTTTAGATACAGAAACCAAATCATTGTTATCAGATTCTCTAATCAACATTAAGTTTTCTTCATTAAGTTGGAAAAACAATGAGGGTATCTACTATTCAACTTACGATGCTCCTGAAGGAAGTGAACTAAGTTCTTTGACTAATAATCATAAACTTTATTTTCATAAATTAGGAACTACTCAAGAAAAAGATCAAATTATCTTTGGAAACAAAGTTGAACAAAAAAGAAGATATGTTTCATCCTCTGTAACAGAAGATCAAAATTACTTAATTATATCTGCCGCAAATTCCACATCTGGAAATGAACTCTATTTAATAAATCACTCAGATGAAAATCCAGAAATTAAAACTATAAATGACGATCTTTCTATCGATGTTTATTTATTGGATAGTCTAGATGACGAACTTTTTTTAGTAACTAACAATAATGCTGATAATCAAAAAATTATTTCAGTTCAAGCCACAGAACCTTCTTTAGATAAATCCAAGGATTTAATCCCAGAACAGGATTCTGTAATGAGTCCAAGCTCTTCAGGAGGATATATTTTTGTAGAGTTAATGCAGAATGCAATTTCAAAGACTTTTCAATATGATTTTTCTGGAAAGCTCATTAGAGAAGTCGATCTACCGGGCATAGGTAGTGTTTCTCCAATCTCAGGGAAAAGAGAGGATGATGAACTTTTCTATTCTTTCTCCAACTACCATACACCTCCCACAATCTACAGCATCAATCCTAAGAGCGGTAAATCAAAAATTTATTTCAAGCCAAAGATAAATTTTGATCCTGATAAATATATATCAGAGCAGGTTTTTTATACCTCCAAAGATGGAACAAAAGTTCCAATGATCATCACATATAAAAAAGGTTTGAGTAAAAATGGTAAAAATCCAACAATTCTTTATGGATATGGAGGTTTTAATATTTCCCTCACTCCAAATTTCAGCAGCATTATGGCTTATTGGTTAGAAAAAGGCGGAGTTTATGCGGTTCCAAATATCAGAGGAGGCGGAGAATATGGGAAGAAATGGCATCTATCTGGGACAAAAATGAACAAGCAAAATGTATTTGATGATTTTATCTATGCCGCAAGATTTCTTTTTTCAGAGGGCTATACAAAATCAGAAAACTTAATTTTGAGAGGAGGTTCAAATGGAGGCCTTTTAGTTGGTGCTGTTATGACCCAAGAGCCTCAGCTTGCTAGAGTTGCTCTCCCTGCGGTGGGTGTACTAGATATGCTCAGGTATCATAAATTTACTGCCGGTGCAGGCTGGGCTTATGATTATGGTACATCGGATGAAAGTGAAGAGATGTTTAACTATCTTTTATCTTATTCACCATTGCACAATATTAAAAACGAAGTCTCTTATCCCGCCACATTGATAACAACAGGTGATCATGACGATAGGGTAGTCCCAGCTCATTCATATAAGTTTGCCGCTTCATTACAGGAATTACACAGTGGAGATAGTCCTATCCTCATTAGAATTGAAACTGAAGCAGGACATGGTGCAGGCACTCCAACCGAGATAATCTTAGATTCTTATTCAGAAATCTTTTCATTCATCTTAGGAAATATAGAAAATAGATTATCAATAAAATAGATCAATTTTATTTCTAATTTTGGTGGAGGCGGCGGGTATCGAACCCGCGTCCAACTAACTCTTACCTTCAGATCTACATGCTTATTTCATCAATTTTCTTTTACTTCCATGGCCCGATGAAAAGGGATTAGAAGAGTAAGCTCAGAAAAGTCTTATCAAAATGGGTCTGAGCAACACATTTCAAGCATTCTACTAGTCGACTTCACTTATCCCTTAGTAGAAGTCAGGGTAAGGAAGCTAGCTTAATTATGCAGCTAGTGCGTAGTTGTTTTTGCCAACTAATTGTTTTGAGAATTGTTTAACGAGAACTCCTCAATCTCGACATGCACTTAAGGTTCGAAAGAAAGATGTCTAATCCTGTTCGCCCCCAAAAAAGCAAGTAATTGTATCTAATGATCATCAGTTAGAAAAATTTTCTAACGAAGATTTTTCTTTTCTCCACTCCTTATTTTTTAATG
>JAOIOC010000019.1 GCA_028140145.1 SAR86 cluster bacterium
CTATTTATGGCCTTTTCTCTGATTATCTCAGAGATAAAAAATTCCTTAGACAAGTCTGTTACAAAATCTTCCTCGTAATGTGGTTGGCCGTGAGGAAGATAATTATTAATTACTTCATACAACTCTTTAGGAGCATTTTTATTTTTCAAAGCTGATATCGGGATGATCTCTTCAAAGTCGAACTTTGCTTTTAATTTCTCTATTGTTGGTAATAAATCTTCTTTATTCTTTATCCTATCTATTTTGTTTATCACCAGAATTACAGGGATTTTAGATCCGTTTAATTGCTTGATAATTCTTTCTTCTTCCTCACCCCATCTATCTCGATCGACAATCAACAAAATAAGGTCAACATTCTTTAAAGCATGCATTGCCACCTGATTCATATATTTATTCAGAGCTTTTTTATGCCCTGTATGAACCCCGGGCGTATCAAGAAATATTGCCTGCATATCTTCATGATTCCATGCTCCAAGAATTCTATTTCTTGTGGTTTGAGGCTTCCTTGATGTAATCGCTAACTTTCTTTCCAAAATTTTATTGAGCAAGGTAGATTTACCGACATTAGTTTTTCCAACTATTGATATAAATCCAAACTTACTCATCTTTCATCAAGTGTTTCAAATAATTTTCAGCAGCATCTTTCTCTGCCTCTTTGATACTCGAGCCTTTACCTAAAAAGTGTTTGTTTTGTTCAGATACTATGGAGCTTTCGAATAAACCTTCTTTCGGTGAAATATTCAGATATTTTGGTAAAGGTAGTTGCCTTTTTTGCAGGAGCTCTTGGAGCTCTGTTTTTGAGTCTTTTTCCAGAGATAAATCCATCAAATCGCTGTATTTTTCAAAAACTTGAGACAACCAATTAGAAGTATTCTCAAAGTTTGAATCGAAGTAGATGGCGGCAACTAATGACTCAAAAGTATTCCCTAAAATTTCTGTTTGATGGATTTTTTTTCTACTAATTGAATTTCCCAGTATTACAAATTCCTCCAATTTAAAATTTTTTGCAAGCCTTCCTAGATTTTTTCTGCTGACAATTTTTGATCTTAGAAAACTTAGCTCACCCTCACTTAAATCTTTATTTTTATTCATTAGCCAGATTGATGCGCACAGATTAATAATTGAGTCGCCTAAAAATTCATAAATTTCATTATTTTCTTTAGAAAAACTCCTATGAGTTAGCGAAAGTTTTAATAATTCTCTATTAGAAAATTTATATGAGAGTAGTTCCTCTAAAGAATCTAAATTATTTGATAAGTCCATTTCTTGACAATGACGGCAAACACGAAAAACACTCCCAATGCATCCAGATTAGTGAGGCTTTACCGGTAATTTCTTCTTGTGGAACTAGTCCCCATCTTCTGCTATCAAGGCTGTTATCTCTATTATCTCCAGCAAGAAAATAATATCCTTCGGGAACATTCCAGGAACCGTTCTCAGGTTTTCTAGAAAGTTTTCGAACAATATATTCCTTGCCTTCGTTTATTTCCTCGATTAATTCCTCTTGATCTCTCTTATCAAGAATTTTTTGATCAAGTTTAATGCCGTTAATGATGAATTCTTTATTTCTATAGATAACTTCATCGCCCGGTTCAGCTATTACCCTCTTAATATATTTAACACCCTGTGATGTACAATTTTCAGACAAGATGCTCCAGTAATACATTCTCTGATTTTTCTCTCTATCTGATGAATAAGATCCTTTAGGATTAGCAATATCAAAATCAGAGCTACATTTAGTGTGTTCTGGAACAAAAATTACCACATCACCTCTTTTTGGTTTTCCGGTAGGAATGAAAGTTTTTTGATTTACTGGGTTTCTTAATCCATATGTAAATTTCTCTACTAACAAAAAATCTCCTATTTTCAATCCTGGAAACATAGAAGATGAAGGAATTTGGAAAGGTTCATATAAAAAAGAACGAAAGATCGTTATTGCTAATATGATGATAAAAAAACTTCTACTCTCTTTGCTTGCTCTAGGAATGACTAAATATTTTGCAAGCAGCCAAATCAACAGGGAGCCAAAAGTCAAAAAAACAAGAACTACGCCAAAGTCTAAATTCAGTCTAAACCAAGCATAAAGAGCAAAAAATGGAAAAACAAAGGTTATTCTATTAATTAATTTTGAGTGTCGACCTTCGTATTTAGCCTCGGAAACTAACCAGCCAACGATACCTAATAAAGAAATCAGCAAAGAAAAATAAAGAAGAAAATAATAATTCATTATTTATTTACTTTTAGGACTGAAAGGAAAGCTTCTTGAGGAACTTCAACCTTTCCAATATGTCTCATTTTTTTCTTCCCAGCTTTTTGTTTCTCTAAAAGTTTTTTCTTTCTAGTAACATCTCCTCCATAGAGTTTAGCAGTAACATCTTTTCTAAAAGCTTTGACTGTTTCTCTTGCAAGAATCTTTCCTCCTATTGCAGCTTGGATAGCGACATCATACATCTGACGAGGAATAACTTCTCTTAACGATTTAACGAGTTGCCTTCCTTTAAAATCAGATTGGGATTTGTGAACCATAGAGCTTAGGGCATCAACTTTTTCTCCATTTAATAAGATATCCATTTTCACCATTTGGCTTTCTTGAAAACGATCAAAATCATAATCAAGAGAAGCGTATCCTTTGCTAGTTGATTTTAGCCGATCAAAAAAATCTAAAATTATCTCATTCATAGGTAAGTCATAAACTAATTCAATTTGCCCACCGACATACCTTAATGATTTCTGTACGCCTCTTTTTTCAACGCATAATTCGATTACGTTTCCTACATAGGTTTCTGGAGTAAGCACGGTAGCTTTCGCAATAGGTTCACGAACCTTCTCGATAGAAGCAGGATCAGGAAATTTGCTAGGGTTTTCAACTTCCTCAATCTCTCCTCCCTTGTTTTCAATTTCATAAACAACTGTAGGAGCAGTAGCTAGAAGCTCTATGCCATACTCTCTTTTAATTCTCTCAATCACAATTTCCATATGAAGAGTGCCTAAAAACCCACATCTAAAACCCGACCCTAAAGCTTGACTCTGCTCTGGGTGAAAAGATAAAGCCGCATCATTAATGGCTAATTTTTCTAAAGATTCTCTAAATGATTCAAATTCTCCTGAGTCTAAAGGGTATAAAGCAGCAAAAACCTGAGGATTAATCTTTTTAAATCCAGGAAGTATTTTTGTATCTTTAGGTAAACATATAGTGTCACCTACTGGAGCTCCTCTTACCTCTCTTACTCCCGCACAAATAAATCCAACATCTCCTTTGGAGAGTGATTTTCTATCTTCAGGTTTTGGAGTGAATACACCAATTTTTTCAACAGTATGAATTTGATTATTTGAACTAATTTTTACTTTTTGACCTAGTTCTATTGATCCAGAAAAAATTCTTATCAGAGACACTACCCCAAGGTATTGATCAAACCATGAGTCAATTATGAGAGCTTGTAGAGAATCATCTGTATCATCTGGAGGCGGAACTTGAACTACTAATTGTTCAAGAAGATTATCAATACCCTGTCCATTCTTTGCACTGATCTCAGGGCAATCAGACGCATCTATTCCTATAATTTCTTCAATTTCCTTCCTAACCTTATCTGGATCGGCTTGAGGAAGATCGATTTTATTCAATACAGGAAAAATATTAACGCCCTGCTCTATCGCTGTATAACAAGTTGAAACTGTCTGAGCTTCAACGCCTTGTGAAGCATCAACAAGAAGAATTGCTCCTTCGCATGCTGCCAGAGATCTCGAAACTTCGTAAGAAAAGTCTACATGTCCCGGAGTATCAATTAGGTTTAATTGATAATTAGTCCCTTCTTTAGTTGAGTATTCAAGAAAAACAGATTGAGCCTTGATTGTTATGCCCCTTTCTCTTTCAAGCTCGAGAGAATCTAAGACTTGCTCTTTCATCTCTCTAGAAGATAAGCCTCCACAGTGTTCTATGAGCCTATCAGCTAGAGTAGATTTGCCGTGATCGATGTGAGCTATGATCGAAAAATTTCTTATGTTGTCCATTATTTAGTGCTTTTTAAAAAAGCTGGACAATTATCCCTTATTTTTTAATTTTTATCGTAACAAATGCACCATTTTTGTTTCTTACAAACCTTAAAGGGATAACATTTTCATTATTCAAATCTTCAAGAGCATTTTCATATTCTGTTTTGGACGAAACATCAGTCATGCCGATTCTTGTGATCACATCTCCTCTTCTAAGCCCTGCATCAAAGGCAGGCCCAGAAACTACCCTGCTTACCACTACGCCTTCTTTAACGCCAAAATTTTCTTTTATCTTTTCAACGTCCGTATTTCTTCTCTCTGCTATGTCTTCAAAATCTTCAACCACCATGCCAAGTCTGTTATTTTTTGGTGCTGAAGCAATTGGGTTACTATCCTCTTCAGGTTCTTCTAGTTCTCCTACAGTCACCCTGATAGATTTTTTTCTACCGTCTCTGTAAACAGTAGCCTTGACTTCCTCTCCAGGAGAGATTCTACCGACAACCATCGGTAGATCACCTGAATAAATAATTTCATTCCCATCAAAATCTACAATCACGTCACCATCTTTGAGGCCTGAAGATTCAGCAGGGCTATCTGTTAAAACGCTTCCAATTAGTGCTCCTCTAGGTACATCCAATCCAAAAGAATCCGCTAGATCCTTAGTTACTTCTTGAACGCTTACTCCTAACCAGCCTCTTTTAACAAAGCCATCTTCTCTTAATTGATCAATAATTTCTTGGGCATAGTTGATAGGAATTGTGAAAGAAATCCCCATGTATCCCCCTCTGTTTGAGTAAATCATTGCATTTATACCGATTACTTCACCATCTAAATTGAATAGAGGACCTCCTGAATTTCCTGGATTAATAGCAACATCAGATTGTAAAAAAGGAATATAAGAAGTTCCTTGGCCAGGAACACTTCTAGCTTTGGCGCTAATAATTCCTGCTGTGACAGAAAAATTTAGTCTATAAGGCGAACCAATGGCTAGTACCCAGTCACCTACATCTACATCATCAGAGTCTCCCAGATCTAAAAAAGGTAAGGATTCTTTTGCAGATATCTTCAATAGAGCTACATCAGATTTTTTATCACTCCCAATAAGTTCAGCTATGAATTCTCGCCTATCGTTTAGGCTAACAAAAATCTGTGAAGCATCTTCTACGACATGATGATTCGTTATTATGAAACCGTCTTTTGAAATAATAAAACCAGAACCGCCTGATCTGACCTCTCTTTCTTGCTCTCTTCTGGGTTCATCTTCAAATGGAAAAGGGAAATTAAAAAAATCATCAAATGGATTTTGTCTTCTATTAAAGGGACTCATCCTGTTCTGGGTGCTGATTGTTTTAATGACACTTACATTCACTACAGCAGGAGCTGCTTCATCAACTAAGTCAGAAAAATCTGGATAATCAGCTGTTGCAGAGATGCTAAGCAGAAGAAAAATCAGTGATATTGAAAATTTTTTCATTTTATTTCCTTAAGTTTAAAAAAATCCTGTTCGACAATTCAACCAAGCCTTGGTTATTGATCTCATCACTTGATAAGTTTATGACTACAGGTTTATCGTTTGCCAAAGAATGGACCGTTATACCCGATGAAGATAACTTAAATCTATCTTCTATTGAAAGGTCTCTGAATAAAACTCTAAGCTTAAAACTCCTTTTTGAATCGTTCTCTACGTAATTTGCGATTATGTCCCCTTCTTCCATAAATTCTATTTTCTTGAGGCTACCTTGCAGATTGTTACCAATCTCTTGTAAATAGCTTTCATTTGATGATACCGGGATATTTCCAATAGATAGTGCAGGTATAACAGAAGTTGACTGAAAGGACTCTTCCTCTTGAGCTATGAAAGGTTGAAAAACAAGGCCCAATGATAATAAAAGGCCAAATGCAAAGCCGTAATATTTTAATTGTTTTGATTTTTCATCTTTTGAGAATTTTATTTGCTTGATGTCAGAAGCATCTAACTCCTCCATGACTGTTGAAGCGATGTTTCTTGGAGAGAAATCTATTTCTGCAGTCAGTAAGGATTTGGTCTTGTTCATTCTTATCCAAAGATCTTTAATCCCAGGATTTTTATTTATTTCTTCAATAAGCCGTCTAGTCTCAAATTCAGACGTTTCTCCGTCAAGGAGAGCAGACAGTCTATGTTCTATGCTATCTTCCATTATTGCTTTTAGCCTCGTTATTCATAGAAATTTGTATTTCATCTAGTAATTGCCTTCCTCTGAATATTCTTGACCTTACTGTGCCAACTGGACAATTGCATATTTTTGCAATCTCCTCGTAGTTAAGGCCATTGAATTCTCTGAGAGTTATGGCAGATTTAATCTCTTCTGGCATGTCATTAAGACATTGAAACAGCCTATCTCTTAAAGTATTGGCTTCTAAAATTGATTCCGGGCTTGGTGAATCAATACCTATATAAGTAAGGATGCTTTCATCTATTTCAGACTCCATAATTTCGTTTTTATTGTATTTACTAGAAAGATGATTCTTTGCTGTATTTACTGCAATACGGTAAAGCCAAGTAAAAAAAGCACTATCTTCCTTGAAGCTTCCGATATTTATATATGCCTTAATAAAAGCTTCCTGTGCTATATCTTCAGAAAAAGTTGGATTTTTGAAAAGTTTGTTTAATGAACCCATTAATTTATCTTGATGCTTAATGACGAGAGCCTCAAAAGCATTTTTGTTCCCTTCCTTGCTCAGTTTGATTAATGTTTTTTCTGAATTCACTTCAATTTGACAATTTTTTTGTTAAAAAGTTTATCAATCACTTAAAATTTTTTTGATAATAGCCTTATGAGCATCTTTAGGGGTCACAGTCTTATAAATTAATAAATCTGCTAAATCGTTATCTTCCATATCTAATATCTCGATAAGCGCTTTTAAGCTAGATTCCTCTAAATTAGATAAATGTTTTTCCAAGAATCTTTTTAGAAGAATATCAAGCTCCTGAAGACCTCTTCTTGACCTAAAATTAATTTCGTTCCTTAGTGATTCCATATTTTGTTAAAATTCAAGCGTGCTCATATCAAAATATCACAGAATTATAGTAGTTGAAGGAAAAGACTCAATTGATTTCTTGCAAGGACAGATTTCAACAGACGTATCAAAGCAAGAAATTGAACAAATCGATCGTTCAGCCATATGCAACTTAAAAGGTAGAGTTATAGCTAGTTTTTTATGTAAAAAAATCAGTAATGACCTATTTCATTTAGTTACTCATCAATCTGTTGTAAAAAAACTAGTGGATACGTTAAAAAAATATGCTGTTTTCTCTAAAGTATCAATTGAGGAAGGAGATGAAAGTGTGAGTGATTATATCGATGATGAAGCTTGGAAAAGCTCAATGATCGATAACCTTGATCCAGAAATATATTCAGAGAACTCTGAAAAATATACTCCTCAAGAATTAGGATACGATAAAAACGGAAGAATTGACTTTAAAAAAGGATGTTTTACTGGACAAGAAATTATTGCAAGGATGCATTACAGATCGCCTGGCATTTTTTCCATTGCTAAAGTAGAAATTGATGACACAAACAAGTCATTTAATGAAGTATTTACTGTAAATGACAAAAAGGTTGGAAATATCATTGAATATGTAAATGGCAAATACTTAGTGAGCGGAAAAACAAAAAATTTTGAATCTTTAAAAGACAATACAGAAAATACAGGCATTAAGTCTCTAGAATTAAACTAATTTCCAATTAATTGGCCTCTTCCCCTTATAAATGAGGTAATCATTTGTTCTGCTAAACGGTTTTGATCCAAAGAAACCTTTATCGGCAGAAAATGGTGAAGGATGAGCTGACTCAATAACTAAGTTTTCCTGGGTATTTATTAAAGATTTTTTAAGTTGTGCATTTTTACCCCAAAGAATGTAAACCATTTCCTTTTTATTACCCAAAACTTCGATTACTTTATCAGTAAAAAATTTCCATCCGATATTTTGATGTGAGTTCGGATTATTTGACTCTACTGTAAGAGTGCTGTTTAGAAGCAACACTCCCTCTAAAGCCCAAGAAGTCAAATTTCCTGAAATAGGTATCTTAATCTTTAAATCAGAGTTCAATTCCTTGAATATATTTTTGAGCGAGGGCGGTAAAGAGATATTATCTTTGACGGAAAAGCTCAGACCGTGTGCTTGACCAGCTCCATGATAGGGATCCTGACCCAGAATTACTACTTTAGTGTTTTCGTAGGAGGTAAGATTAAAGCAGTTAAATATTTCTTTACCAGGCGGATAGATAGTTTTTCTTTGACTAATTTGATTTCTTAAAAATTCTTTGATTTTAATCATATATGTTTTACTAAATTCATCTTCAAGATGATTTAGCCACGATTTAGTAAGGTCAATTTTTAAGGACATTTGCCACTAGAATATCAAAAAATTTTATCCACAGAAACTGTGGATAAGTCTTTGGATAAATAAGCCGAGATTAAACGTATAGACTATGAATAAAAGGTTTGAGTTAAATTGATCAAATTTTGATCAATATAAATAATATCAATAAAATCAATAACTTACATAAAATAGACTAATGAGTAAGAAAAATTTTCAAATAATCTTAAAAAATGTACTTTTAGGTATTTACAAAGTTTTCAATGTGTGTAAGTCACATGAAAAAACATCAAAATTGTTTTAAAAAATGATTTTTTTAGGTGATAATCTTATAAATAATCAAGTACAAAATTAACTAACAAAATGGAAGCACTTTTTAATCCTATAAAAATTAATAACTTAGATATTCCGAATAGATTTGCCATGGCGCCTATGACAAGGAATAAGTCCCCCAATGGAATTCCTGGTCAAAATGTAGCTGACTATTACGAAAGAAGAGCTAAGGGTGGTGTTGGCCTAATTATCACCGAAGGAGTTGAGGTATCTCACCCTTCTTCTAGTGGATATCCCGATGTGCCGGGTTTGAAACCTGAAGCTCATGAAGGCTGGAGGAACGTAATATCTCAAGTTCACAAATATGATTCCAAAATTTTCTGTCAACTCTGGCACGTAGGAGCAATAAGAAAACCTGGCTTGCCGCCTGAACCAGATGTCCCGGGATTCACTCCCTCCGGCTTAGTTAGAAAAGATAAAAAGGTTGCATATGAAATGACAGCTGATGATGTAGAAAATATGATCGAAATTTATGCAAGAGATATCGAAATTATCAAGCATTTAGGTTTTGATGGAGTTGAATTACATGGCGCTCATGGATATTTAATAGATCAATTTTTCTGGGAAGATACGAATCAAAGAAAAGATGGGTTTGGAGGAAGTATCCAACTAAGGTCATCTTTTGCATCCGAGATAATAAAAAGGGCTAGAGATAAGGTAGGTAATGATTTCTGTATAGCTATTAGATTTTCTCAATGGAAACAGCAAGACTACGAAGCAAAGTTAGCAAAAAATCAGGATGATTTAGAGACTCTTCTTAAACCGCTTGTTGATGCAGGAGTTGATGTAATTCATGCCAGCAACAGAAGGTTTTGGGAGCCAGAGTTTGAGGGATCTAATCTTAATTTGGCAGGTTGGACAAAAAAAATAACCGGCTTACCTACCATTACTGTTGGCAGTGTAGGTCTGGAGTCAGATTTCATAGGTTTTTATCAAGGTGAAGACGAAGTTAAATCAGCTCCAATTGATGATTTAATTAAACGAATGGATGACAAGGAATTTGACATGGTTGCTGTGGGCAGAGCTTTACTCTCGGACCCTGAATGGGTGAATAAAGTTAAAGAAGGTCGTTACGATGAAGTTATTCCCTTTTCTAAGAAGCACGCAGAGAATTATTATTGATTTAGCGCCCTAGGTGCATACCACCATCTAAGATCAAAGTCTCTCCAGTTACGGTCACCGATTCTGTCATAAAATGAAATGTGGTCTCTGCAACCTGTCTTGGTGTGCAAGTTAGGCTCAATGGAGCCATATCCTCAATAGATTTTTTTGTTAATTCATAAGCTTCATCTCCCAGCCCTCCTCTCAGCCAATCTCCTTGGATAAAACCAGGACAAATAGCATTTATCCTAATCGGACCTAGCGCTCTAGCTAGAGATTTAGTCATATTTATTAACGCTCCTTTAGATGCAGCATATGCGACCGAGCTTCCAATCCCCATAACGCCTGCAATAGAGGCAATATTAACAACGCTTGGGCTTTCAGCTTTCATGAGATGATCTTTAGCATATTTAATCATTTGATAAGGGCCGACAGTATTAGTGGAATAAAGATCAATAAAATCTTCCGAAGATAAACCCTCCAAATTATGATGGGCATTAAACTTAGTTTTCCCAGCATTATTTACCAGAGAATCAAGCCTGCCCCACTTTTCTATTGTTTTAGAAACTGTTTCTTCACAATCTTTATCTAAAGAAACATCTGCTTGTAATACAAGGACTTCGGATCCAAGTTTTTCGCACTCTTTAGCAACACTCTTTGCGTCATCAATTGAATTAGAGCAAGTGATTGTCATATTCCAGCTTTTCTCTGCGCAAAGTTTCGCTAAATCAGCTCCGACCCCTCTACTGCCGCCAGTGATGATTGCAACTTTCTTATCCATTAATTTGCCTCACGTTTATTATGTTTTCTTCGACTTTTATGGCTTCTATTGATTTATTTGATGGCTCTGAGTCCAAATCGATAACATTGTAAGCAATATCATCTCGACTTCTATTCTTCATATCAATGATATTTAAGCCTTCTTCAGCAATAATTGCCGTAATTTTTCCTATCATTCCAGAAACGTTCTTATTAGCAATGGTAAGCCTGTAATTTGTCTCCATGGGTTCAATGATTTGCGGATAATTTACTGAATTTTCAATATTTCCATGTTCTAGAAAGTTAATTATTTGATTCGCTGCCATAACTGAGCAATTTTCTTCCGCTTGCATTGTGCTAGCACCGATATGAGGCAATAAAACGACATCCTCATTTGACTTAGATCGCTCAATTAAGGATAAATCGGCAAAATCTGTAACATATTTATTGAGTTTATCGTTTTCTAAAGCATCAATTATGGCTTCACTGTTAACAATCTCGTCTCTTGCGAAATTAATTAACCTTAATCCTTTATTGCTATGTGAGAGAAGGTCCTTATTTATCATACCTGTTGTATGTTCATTTGCTGGAACATGGAGAGTCACATAGTCAGACTCTTTAAAGATCTCTTCTATTGTCTCTTTACGTTCTACCTCATTTGGAAGCGCCCATGCTGCCTCAACTGTGATCTGAGGATCAAAGCCAATCACTCTCATGCCTAACATTACCCCCATTTCAGCTACCTTGGCACCAATTGCGCCCATGCCCACTACTCCTAAACAACCATCTTTAAGTTCTCTGCCCTTAAATGACTTTTTTCCACTTTCAATATGAGCTTTCAAGTTTTCTTTTGAAACATCTTCAATTCCATGAACAAACTTAACACCATCAAAAATTCCTCTAGAAGACATCAATAATGCCGCTAAAACCATTTCCTTAACCGCGTTAGCATTCGCTCCTGGTGTATTAAATACAGGAATACCGATTTTTGAACACTCTTCAACAGGTATGTTGTTAACTCCTGCCCCTGCTCTGACTATTGCTTTAACCGATGAAGGAATTTCACTCATTTGTAATTTATGGCTTCTTAAAATGATGGCGTCGGGTTCAGACTGTTCTTCTCCTACTGCATAACCTTTATTTATAAGAATATCTAAACCCTTATCAGAAATATTATTAATAGTTTTAACTTTGTAATTCATAAGGTTTTTTGTTTTCATCTATAGTATTATTTTTGAAAGCTAAGATTCTATCCCGCATTATCTATGACGACAAAACATTTCTTAAATCTTAGAGATTTATCCAATCAAGATATTTTGAATATCTTAGATAGAGCCATTGAAAGGAAAAGTCAGAAACAAAAAGAAAAAACCTTAATTGGCTCAAAGTTAGGTCTAATTTTTGAAAAGCCGTCTACAAGAACAAGAATTTCTTTTGAATCTGGAATTTTAAATTTGGGTGGAAATGCAATATTTATGTCCTCTTCTGATTTACAGTTATCTAGGGGAGAGCCGGTGTCTGATACTGCAAAAGTAGCATCTTCTATGCTAGATGTAATTGCCTTAAGAGTTGATAAGCATGAGACATTGGATATGTTTGCAGCTAATTCTTCTGTTCCTGTAATTAACGCTCTTTCAGATTTATCTCATCCTTGTCAGATATTGGCCGACTTGATGACTTTCAAGGAAAATTCAGTAAGTGAACTTGAAAAAGTTTGCTGGATTGGGGATGGAAACAACGTATGTAACTCATACATTGAAGCATCGAAAATATTAGATTTTGAGCTCTCTATTTATTGTCCTAAAGAATATTCACCTGACCCTTCTTTCCTCAATTATGCAAAGCAAAATTCCAGTTTTGCTAATTCCAGAGAAGAAGCAGCAAAAGGCGCTGACATAATTACTACAGATGTTTGGGTCTCTATGGGGGATGAAAAAACTAAAGAAAGAGCTTTTGAAGGATATTTTGTTGATACTGATCTTATTGAAAATACTGGCAAGAAAAGCATCTTCCTTCACTGTCTTCCTGCGCATCGAGGTCAAGAAATTACGTTTGAATTGATGGAACATCCTTCGAGTAAAGTTTTACAACAAGCAGAGAATAGAATGCACGTGCAAGAAGCATTGATTGAGAATTTGCTAAGCTAGAATTTTAGTGACTAAACTCTTCCAGCTTTTATATTTGCTATCTCTAGATTCTAGCGGAGTGAACTGTTCGTACGATCCAACGAATTCGTTGAGATCGGACAGAGAGTTCATATGTTTAGAGCCTAAGGAAGCTAGAAAAGCGGCTCCTTTTGCGGTTGCCTCTTTATTATCTGGCAAGAGAATTTTCAAATTTAGTACATCCGCTAAAATTTGATTGAAATATTTATTTTCTACCATTCCGCCATCAATTTTGAGGGACTTTAGATCAACGCCATCAAAAGACATGCATTCAAAAACATCTTTTGTTTGGAATGCAATTGCTTCAAGAAGGGCTTGAGAAATATCATTTTTTGTCGTCTCTCTGGACAATCCAAAAATAGCCCCTCTGGCTTCTGGATCCCAATAAGGTGCTCCAAGACCCGTAAATGCTGGGATAAAGGAAACATTTGAATTCTTATTTGAATTTTTTGCTAAATTTTCTATTTCCGGAGCAGAGGAAAAAAACTCTAAATTATCTCTTAACCATTGAACAGACGCGCCAGCCATAAATATACTTCCTTCTAGCGCATAACTTACTTTCCCATCAATTTGATATCCTATAGTTGAAAGCAGCTCAGATTTGGAAAGCTTTATGTCTGATCCAGTATTCAGCATCATAAAACAGCCTGTTCCATAAGTGCTTTTGGCTTCTCCTACTTTAAAGCAACCTTGTCCAAATAAAGCCGCTTGTTGATCTCCGGCTATACCGGAAATTTTAATTTTCCCACCAAACAGCGAGGTTTCTCCATATTCATCTGCAGAATTTTTGATTTCTGGCAATCTATCAAGAGGGATATTAAGCAGATTACACATTTCTTCTGACCAAGAAACATTATTTATATCCATCAGTAGAGTTCTAGAGGCATTTGTGGCATCAACGTAATAAGACCTGCCCTCTGTTAGCTTCCAAACTAGGAAAGTATCGATTGTCCCCATGTAAAAGTCCTTTGGAGTTTCAGTATCTTCTAATAGCCAACTTAACTTTGTACCTGAGAAATAAGGATCAGGCAGCAAACCAGTTATTTGATTAATTTTTTTGTCCAGCCCCTCTCTTTTAAATTTATTACAAAGTTCTGCGGTTCTTCTGTCTTGCCAAACAATTGCTTTGCCCAAGGGGTTGCCTTTCTTATCCCATAAAAGACATGTTTCTCTTTGATTCGTGATTCCAATTGCTATGATTTCTTTATGAGTTGTTTCTGACTTTTCCATTACGTCTTTGATGCAGCTTACAACCGTGTCAAAAATTTCATTAGCATCATGCTCAACCCATCCATCTTTTGGAAAAAATTGTTTAAATTCTGTTTGAGAAACATTTACCACGGCAAATTTCTCATCAAAAAGAATTGCTCTTGTGCTGGATGTCCCCTGATCTATTACTAAAAAATATTTCATCTTCTGAGGTTTATACAATTTAGCATTATCCACAAGAAATTAAGTGTTTTTTAAAGGTTTTTCTATTGATTTTTTGAGAAAAACACTTTATCTTGTGTTTCTAGGATCTTATAACCACAACATCTTGTGTTTTATTAAGGATTATAAGCAGCCAAAAAGACTATAAAACCAATTATTGGGGCGTTTCAGTGGAAGAAACAAAAGCAACAGAACAGACAGAAAATATAAAAGAAGCAAAAATCTCAGAGAGCATTCCTCTCGATGAACTTAAGCCAGGACAACTTAGGATCATTAAAAGAAATGGAAAAGTAGTACTTTTTGATGTTTCTAAAATAGAAGTAGCAATAACAAAAGCTTTTTTAGCCGTCTACAGCAGCACTGCTGCTGCTTCCTCAAGCGTGCATCAAAAAGTTAATGAACTATCCAAAAA
>JAOIOC010000002.1 GCA_028140145.1 SAR86 cluster bacterium
GCTTCAAAATCATCTAAAAGCTCATAATTAAATCTTGCTTGTCGATTTTCTATTGTTGGTCGCAAGTTACTTTTTTTGGAGATGTTCATTGATGTAGTATAACTATTAAGTAATGATTCTTTTAGAGACGTCTTTGTATGGCAAATAATTCAAAAATCTGGAAAGGTAATTGGACTTTTATATTAGCTGCAGCAGGATCCGCTGTAGGCCTTGGCAATATTTGGAAATTTCCTTACATGGCGGGTGAAAATGGTGGAGGAGCATTTGTAATAATTTACCTAACCTGCATCGTATTAATTGGATTTCCAGTGATGATGTCCGAGATTTTCTTAGGAAAATACGGAAGATCGAGCCCAGTCTATACAATGAAAAAATTTGTTTCTCTTAAGGGAATTTCTTCGTATTGGGTTTTGCTAGGTTGGTTTGGTGCCTTAGCAGGTTTAATGATCTTATCTTATTACAGCGTTTTTGCAGGTATTTCTTTGGCTTATATTTTTAGTCCAATTCCTACTGACTCACTGAATCCCTCTCAATATTCTGTAGATTTTTTTGCTCAGTTTCAGTCCTCTCCAATGAGGATGATCTTTTGGCACAGCCTTTTTTTGATTTTAACTTGTTTCATAGTGGCTAAGGGAGTTGTTGATGGAATTGGAGCCACCATTAAGATAATTATGCCAACATTATTTTTTTTGATAATTCTGCTTTCCATTTATTCGTCATTTACGGGAGAAATAGGAAAAGCTATCAGTTTTCTATTCATGCCAGATTTTTCTAAGATCTCGTCAAGTGTAATTATAAGTGCCATGGGCCAGGCTTTTTTTACTCTTAGTTTAGGCATGGGGGCAATTATGGCTTACGGTGCATATATTCCTGAGGAACAAAACTTAACCAAAACCGTTAGCTTGATAATTTTTCTAGATACTTTTGTTGCCATAATTGCTGGAATAATTATTTTTCCAATCGTATTTGCTAATCCAGAGCTTACTCCAACAGCTGGTCCGTCATTATTTTTTGAGACTCTACCTGTAGCTTTTTATGGAATTCCCTTTAGTTTTTTTGCTTCAGCTCTGTTTTTTATTCTCGTTTCGTTAGCTGCTTTGAGTTCGTCTGTATCCTTGATTGAACCCAGCACAGCTTGGATGGAAGATAGATTTAAAATTTCCAGAACTTATGCTGTTACTATTCTTGGTTCCATTGCTTGGCTATTGGGACTTGGAAGTTTGTTCTCTTTTAATCTAATTGCAGAGTTTCAAATATTTTCAATGTCGTTTTTAGACTTTATGGACTTTTTAACGAACTCAATCATGCTTCCATTAGGAGGCTTGTTTATTGCTTTACTAGTTGGATGGATTCTTTCAGAGAATTTTGTCAAAGAAGAGATGAAGATTAAAAATGAACTCTACTGGAAAATTTGGATAAATCTAACTAGGTATGTCGCTCCAATCTTAATTGGATTGGTCTTTATTTTTGCTCTCTTCTAAATTATTTGTCCAAGACATAAGTCTTCCTGACTCAAATTTAAGGGTAAAGCTAGTTTTTCCTAGAAGCTTTTCGCCATGAATTATTTGTCGATAATACTCCCATCTATCTCTTTCTAGAGGATCGCGGATTAAGGGGGTTCCCATAATAAAATTTACTTGAGCTTCTGTCATACCAACTTCTAATTGTTGGATCATCTCGTCTGTGACAAGGTTTCCTTGAGGTACCACCACTCTATAAAATCTATCCCCGCAGGAAATTAATACAAGAGAGACAAGAATTGCTATTATTGATTTATTCATAGGAATCCCAATTATAATGGGGAATACACATAATAAAATGGTTAAAGATAAGAATATTAGAGACGCAGGACTCAAGGTAACTTTGCCGAGGGTAAGGATTTTGGAAATTTTTGAGTCATCTGACCAGAAACATCTTAGTGCTGATGAAGTTTATAAAAAACTTATTGAGGCTGGAGATGAGGTTGGCTTGGCTACTGTTTATAGAGTTCTTACTCAGTTTGAATCGGCAGATATACTAATGAAACACAACTTTGAATCAGGTCACTCAGTTTATGAATTGATGCCAGACGATCATCATGACCACATGGTATGTATGGAAACAGGCAAGGTTATTGAATTTAATGATCAGATCATCGAAGAAAAACAAGAAGAATTAGCCAAGTCCTTGGGGTATAAAATCGTAGATCATAGGTTGGTTTTATACGTTGAACCTATAAAAAATGACTAAAAAGAAAGATTCTAAAGTTTATCAGGATAACGTCTCAGAGCTTGAAGAGGTTCAAGAAAGTATTGAACAACCGTTAGAAGAATTAGATTTAGAAGAAGAAGTTGAGCCTTCACCAGAAGAAAAAATTTCCTCTCTTGAAGATCAGATGATGAGACTTCAAGCAGAAATGATTAATACACGAAAATCTGCTCAAAATGACATTGCACGCGCAAGAATATTCGGCTTAGAGTCATTTATGAAAGACTTGCTCTCAGTAATTGATAATCTATTTAGAAACCTAGATTTTAAAACCGAAGAAAATACTATTCCTGCGGATGGTTACGAGTTAATTTTGAGAGAGTTGGAAAATGTTCTTAGTAAAAATGGAATAGTTCTATTAGATCCTTTAGGAGATGAATTTGATCCAAAATTGCATGAAGCTATATCAACTTCAAATAATAAGGACAAAGGAAACAATATTATTTTATCCGTTGCACAAAAAGGCTGCACATTAAATGATCGACTTATTAGGCCTGCCCTTGTAGTAGTAAATAAAATCCCTCATTAATCTTGTTTTTTCCTAAAAAAGCCATATTTAGGGTTAAAAGGAGATAAAAGTTATGTCTAAAGTTATAGGAATTGATTTAGGAACCACTAATTCTTGTGTTGCTGTAATGGAAGGTAACCAAGCAAAAGTTATTGAAAATTCAGAAGGTGCAAGAACAACACCATCTGTAGTGGCTTATACGGATGAGATTCTAGTCGGGCAGAGCGCTAAAAGGCAGTCTGTAACAAACCCTGAAAATACTTTATATGCCATTAAAAGACTTATAGGTAGAAGATTTGAAGATGATGTTGTGTCAAAGGATAAAGACATGGTGCCATTTAAAATCATTAAAGCAGATAATGGAGACGCTTGGGTCGAAGCAGGTGGAAAAGGCTTAGCACCACAACAAGTTTCTGCCGAAATTCTCAGAACCTTGAAGAAAAGAGCTGAGGAATATCTAGGGCAAGAAGTAAAAGAGGCAGTCATCACTGTTCCTGCATATTTTAATGACTCTCAACGTCAAGCCACTAAAGATGCTGGAAAAATAGCTGGCCTTGATGTCAAGAGAATTATCAATGAACCTACGGCTGCTGCACTTGCTTTTGGTTTAGATAAAAAAACCTCTGATCAGAAAATTGCTGTTTATGATTTAGGAGGAGGGACATTTGATATTTCTATAATTGAACTTGCTGAGGTCGAAGGAGAAAAACAATTCGAAGTTCTTTCTACAAACGGAGATACATTTCTTGGTGGAGAGGATTTTGATATTGCCATAATCGATTATTTGGTTGATGAATTTAAAAAAGATCAGGGCGTTGATTTAAAAGCAGATCCTGCTGCGCTTCAGAGATTAAAAGAAGCTGCCGAAAAAGCAAAAATTGAATTGTCATCCAATCAGCAAACTGAAATTAATCTTCCTTATGTAACTGCAGATACTTCAGGGCCAAAACATCTACTTTATAAAATCACTAGAGCAAAATTCGAATCTTTGGTATCAGAATTGGTAGAGAGAAGCATAAAGCCCGTTGAAATTGCTATGAAAGATGCTGGCTTATCTCCATCTGACATATCTGATGTAATTTTAGTTGGCGGTCAGACTAGAATGCCTCTTGTTCAAGAGAAAGTTAAAGAATTTTTTGGGAAAGAGCCAAGACAGGATATTAATCCTGATGAAGCTGTCGCTATGGGCGCAGCTGTTCAAGGTGCGGTTTTAGCAGGAGATGTTACAGATATCCTATTGTTGGATGTAACTCCTTTAACGCTTGGGATAGAAACTTTAGGTGGTGTTGCAACTCCATTAATAGAGAAAAATACAACTATCCCAACTAATAAATCTCAAATTTTTTCCACTGCAGAAGACAATCAAACAGCTGTAACAGTAAATGTTGTTCAAGGAGAGCGAAAACAAGCTGCTGATAATAAGCAATTAGGTCTTTTCAATCTGGACGGTATTGCTCCTGCTCCTAGAGGCATGCCGCAAATTGAGGTAGCTTTCGATATCGATGCAAACGGAATATTAAATGTTTCAGCCAAAGACAAAGCAACTGGCAAAGAGCAAAAGATCACTATTCAGGCATCTGGAGGATTATCTGAAGATGAGATAGAAAAAATGGTTTCAGATGCCGAAGCGAACGCTGATAACGATAAGAAGTTTGAGGAACTGGTAAACGCTAGGAACACAGCAGATACTCTCATTCATGGTTGTAAGAAAACTCTGGAAGAATCCAAAGATAAAGTTTCAGAAGATGAAAAATCTGCTATTGAGGCTGCAATTTCAGATTTAGAGGAAGCTCTAAAGGGAGATGATAAAGATAGCATAGAAGAGAAAACTAAAGCTTTAACAGATGCTTCCTCATCAATGGCACAAAGACTTTATGCCGAACAGCAACAACAATCACAGGGAGCTGATCAAGCTAATGATAGCGATGATCAGGGATCGAATGAAGAAAATGTTGTTGATGCTGATTTTGAAGAAGTAAAAGAAGAATCTAGATAGATTCTTATCAGTTCCAATGAGTAAACGAGACTACTATGATGTTTTGGGAGTCTCTAAATCCTCCTCAAAAGATGAGCTAAAAAAAGCTTATAGAAAATTAGCAATGAAATATCATCCGGATAGAAATCCAGATGATCAGGAGGCAGCGGATAAATTCAAGGAACTATCTGAGGCATATGAAATTCTTTCTGACGATCAAAAAAGACAAGCCTATGATAACTTTGGCCATCAGGGAGTAAATTCTCAATATTCAAGTGCACAAGGTGCTGCAGATGCCTTTAGTGATATTTTTGGAGATATTTTTGGAGATATTTTTGGAGGGTCTACAAGGGGTAGATCGAGATCGACCGGTGCAGATCTAGCCTATAATTTGAGCATTTCACTTGAGGAAGCTGTAAGGGGGACAGAGGTTAGTCTTCAAATCCCATCAAAAGAAAGATGTTCTGGTAAGTTTTCCACTTGTTCTTATTGTTCTGGAGCAGGGGTTGTAAGGATGCAACAAGGCTTTTTTTCAATGCAACAAACTTGTCCTCAATGCAGAGGAGAAGGAGAGATACATGATCCTAATTGCAATATTTGTCATGGTCGGGGATATATCAAAAAAGATAAAACCTTGTCAGTGAAAATACCTGCAGGAATTGATTCGGGAGATAGAATAAGACTTTCAGGTGAAGGCGAGCCCGGATACGGCAATAATCCAAATGGAGACCTTTTCATCACGGTAGATATTCAGGAGCATAAAATATTTCAAAGAGATGGAAGACATCTTTATTGCGAGATACCAATAAATTACATTGATGCCGTTCTTGGAGGAGACGTTGAAGTTCCAACTTTAGAAGGAAAGGTTAAATTAAAAATTCCCTCAGGAACGCAGAGTCATAAATTGATGAGACTTAAAGGTAAGGGAATCAGGCCTATTAATGGAGCATCAAAAGGGGATATATTAGTAAGGGTGCAGATTGAAACTCCAATTAATATATCGTCAGAGCAAAAAAAACTTCTTGAGCAACTTAAAGAATCATTCGATAAAGATCAGAATTCTCCCAAAGAGAAATCATGGTTTGAAAACGCTAGGGATTTTATGAGAGGGCAATGATTAAATTATTCATATGCGGTATTTCAGGACGACTAGGATCTAGCATTGTTGATGAGGTAAAAAAAGCATCAAACATAAGCTTGATAGGAGGTTTAGTCAGCGGCAGGGAGGACTCTTCAAATATAAACTTAAGCTCACAAGGAGTTCAAATCATTTCTGACTTAAACGACCTAACTGATGCTGATGTCGTAATTGATTGTTCTACTTCGCTAGATTTAATAAAAATTAAAGAAAAATGCGAACTAATCGGTGCTAGCTTAATTGTTGCTTCAACTGGAAAAGGAGATTTCAGGGAGATTTTTAATAATAAAAGTCTATCAATTCCTGTTTTAGCCGCACCTAATTTAAGTATCGGGATAGCTTTATTGAGCAATTTATTAAATTACGTTTCTGAAAAAAAGCATTCTTTGAAAAGAATTAATATCGAAGAAACTCATCATAATAAAAAAATTGATACCCCTTCAGGCACTGCTTTGATGTTAAAAAAGGAGTTAATAGAAATATTTAATGTTGATGAAATTGAAATAATTTCAAATCGAGATGAATCTTCTGTAGGCACTCATAAAATTAATATATATCTTGAGGACGAGATTCTATCTCTAGAGCATAAGGCACTTGATAGAAAAGCATTTGCTTTGGGGGCTCTAAATTTAATTGAATGGATTCATCGTAAATCCCCTGGAATATATTCAGTTCAAAATGCATTGAATAATTAGTTTTCCTTTATATTCAGTTGTGATATAAAACACACGCGAATGCTTAAAAACACACTTGGATAAATCAAATATTTGGGTGCTGCTTTGCTTCGAAGCAGTTAAATATCTGATCCAAGGAAGAATAACCCGGCGTCATGCCTATAACAAAAGGAGCTAAATATGGAAATATCCATAGAACAGATGCTTAAAGCAGGTGTCCATTTCGGTCATCAAACAAGGTTTTGGAATCCTAAAATGGAGAAATTCATTTTTGGGTCTAGAAACAAGGTACACATAATTGATTTACAAAAGACTTTAGATTGCTTGGAGCCATCTCTAGACTTTTGCAAAAAAATTGCATCCTCGAATAATAGAATTCTATTTGTGGGAACCAAAAGATCAGCAAGAGAAGTCATAAGACAAGAAGCAGAAAGGTGCGGTATGCCTTATGTAAATCATAGATGGCTGGGAGGAATGCTGACAAATTATAAAACAATTAGAGCCTCAATAAGAAGATATGAGTTTTTAGTATCTCAGGAAGAAGAAGGTAAGTTTAACCAATACACAAAAAAAGAGGTTTTAAAGCTAAAAAAGGAAATGGATAAACTGGAAAGATCTATTGGAGGAATAAAGAATATGGGGGGACTTCCAGAAGCTTTATTCATTGTCGATGTAGAGAATGAGAAAATTGCTGTAGCTGAAGCTAAAAAAATGGGGATTCCTATTGTTGGTCTTGTAGATACAAACTCTGATCCTGATTCAGTGGATTATATTATTCCCGGAAATGATGATGCCATAAGGTCAATCTCTTTACTTGCGAGATTAGTCTCAAATGCTTGCCTTGAGGGAGCTGAGAAAGCCACGGGCATTAGAGGTGATGGTGATGGTCCAGTAATTGTAAAGAAATCCGATCTTGATAAGAAAGAAAAGGTAGATGCCAAAACTTCTTCCGATGCAAAGGAAAAAAAACAAGTTAAGGAAGAATCTCCAGCCGAAAATGTTTCTGAGGAAAATGAATCTGTATCAGAACAGGTAGAATCCAATGAGGTAAAAGAATGACTGAAATTAAAGCTGCAGATGTAAAATCTCTCAGAGATAAAACTGGTCTTGGAATTATGGAATGCAAAGCTGCCCTCAAGGAAACAGGAGGAAATCTTGACGAGGCGGTGGAATATCTAAAAATTAATAGCAACTTAAAAGCAGAGAAAAAAGCTTCTAGAACAGCCGTTGAAGGTCTATTGCTAACAGCCAACAATCTAATGGTTGAAGTTAATTGCGAGACTGATTTCGTTGCTAAAGATGAAAACTTTAAAACTTTTTGCCAAGAAGTTTTAAATTATTGTTTAGAGAATGATTCGAAATCTATAGAAGAAATATCAGATGACCTTGAATCAGAAAGACAAAGCCTTGTTCAAAAGGTTGGAGAAAATGTAATTATCAGAAAAAAGGAATCTATCGGAGGAGATAACTTGTATTCATACATCCATAGTAATGGGAAGGTCGGTGCTTTAGTTTCTCTTAAAGATGACAATGAAGAATTAGGAAAGGATATTGCTATGCACGTCACAGCATCCAATCCCAAATTTCTATCTCCAGAAGATGTAGACTCTGAAACAATTGAGAAAGAAAAACAAATTTTAAAGGCTCAGGTTGAAGATACAAATAAGCCAGAAGAAATTATTGAGAAAATGATCGAGGGCAGGTTAAATAAATTTCTATCTGAAATAAGTCTCCTTAAACAGCCTTTTGTTAAAGATCCTTCAACTTCAATTGAAAATATTCTTAATGATCACAAGAACTCTATTGTTGAATTTACACGTATAGAAGTAGGCGAGGGAATAGAAGTAGAGCAAAAGGACTTTGCTTCCGAAGTCCAAGCACAACTCCAAAATTCTTAAATGGAATCAGCAAAACGCGTTCTTCTAAAGCTCAGTGGAGAGTGGTTTGCTGGGAAAAAGGAAAAAGGTTTTGATGAAAAAACGTTTGAAAGAATATCTTCAGCTATAGACTTTACTAAACAAAAAAAAATTCAACTAGGGATAGTCTTAGGAGGAGGAAATATCTTTCGAGGAAGAGATCTCAAAGACATAAAAATCGATAGAGTGTCTGCAGACTACATAGGAATGTTATCTACTATTATGAATGGGATAGCTTTATCAAACTTCCTTAGAGAAAAAGGCCATTCGAATAAACTTTTCTCTTCATTTGCTATTGGAAACTTTGTTCAAGCTTATAATACCGAAGATGCTTTAAATGCTCTTATGAACAAAAAAGTTGTCCTATTAGTTGGGGGAATAGGAAATCCCCTTTTCACCACGGATTCAACTGCAAGCATAAGAGCAAATGAACTGGAAGTAGATTTTATGTTAAAAGCAACCAATGTAAATGGAGTTTATGATACGGATCCAAAAGAGAATCCAAAGGCCAAAAAATTTGAAAACTTAACTTTTGATGATGCAATTAATCAAAACCTTCAAGTAATGGATCAAACTGCCCTTTGCTTTTGCAGAGATAATAATTTACAAGTTAGAGTATTCAATGCTGATGAAAAGGACGGATTTGAAAAAGCAATATCTGGAGAAGAAATAGGTACATTACTTAAAAATTAATATGTTAGAAGAAATAAAACAAGAGACTCTAGAGAGAATGGAAAAAAGCATTTCATCTCTTGAAAGCTCATTACAAAAAATAAGAACGGGCAGGGCTAATCCTTCTCTGCTAGACGCCATACAAATTGATTATTATGGGAACATGACGCCACTTTCTCAAGTAAGTAACATTTCTGTTCAAGATGCAAAAACATTGTTGATTTCTCCTTGGGAAAAAAACTTAGTACCTGACATAGAGAAAGCAATTCAGTCATCTGACTTAGGTATCAATCCAGCTACTTCAGGTGATGTCATTAGAGTCATTCTTCCAGATTTAACTGAGGAAACCAGAAGAGATCTAATTAAAGTAGCAAAATCAGAAGCAGAAAATTCAAAAATCGCTTTAAGGAATCAGAGAAGAGATGCCAACGGGCTGCTCAAAGAATATCTTAAAGAAAAAGAAATTAGTGAAGATGATGAAAGGCGGGGTCAAGAAATTATTCAGAATCTAACTGACGATTTTATTTCCAAGGTTGAGCAATTACTTGAATTAAAAGAGAAAGACTTACTTGAAATTTAGTTTCTATGACGAGCAATTCATCCAATAAGATTGGTCATGTGGCCATAATAATGGATGGAAACTCAAGATGGGCAAGGCAAAGGAACCTAAAGACAATTCAAGGTCATAAGCAGGGAGTAAATCGATTAAGAGATATTGTTAAATATTCTGCAAAATCTGAAATAACCCATTTATCTGTATTTGCTTTTAGCACAGAAAATTGGAAAAGATCTGCTTCAGACGTTTCAGATTTAATGAAACTCTTTCTTCAATCAATAATTAAAGAAGTTCCAGAATTAATTGAAAACAAGGTTCAGCTAAATTTTATTGGTGACATCCCTCGTTTCTCTAAATCTCTTGTATCCCAAATTAATTCTGCCATGAAGGATACTCAAACCAAGAAACCAAACCTTAATCTTAATGTTGCCATAAGTTACGGTGGCAGATGGGATATTCTGAATGCTATAAAGAGGATCAAAGATCATAAAATAAATACAGACAAATTAAGTGAAGATGACTTCTCTAATCTTCTATCGACTTCTGATTTTCCGGATCCAGATTTATTGATAAGAACAGGAGACGAAATTCGTATAAGTAACTTCTTTCTTTGGCAGATATCATATTCGGAGTTGTATTTCTCAAAATTACTATGGCCTGATTTTAAATTATCTAATTTTAAATCTGCATTAAATAAATTCTCTACAAGAGATAGACGATTTGGAAAGGAATAATAATGATTAGATGGATATCGGGCATAGCTCTAGGATTCCTTTTTCTTGCTTATATACTCTTATCTCCATCCTTCTTTTTTAACTTTGGATTGATAATTATTTTTGGCATTTCAATCTATGAGCTTATCAAGTTGAGAGTTTTCTCTCTTCAATCTCTTTTAGCTTTTATTCTTATAGTAACCGCAATCTTATGTTTATATTTATACGAGCTGGAACGATCCTTGATCTTGATAGCGGTTATGATTTCAGTTGCAACCGATGCATTTGCATTCTTTGCAGGTAAAGTTTTAGGCAGAAATAAAATATTCCCTATTATAAGTCCCAATAAAACTTTAGAGGGAACGATCGGGGGAGTAGTTTCATCAGTTGTGATCAATTCTCTGATAATAACTTTGATTTTCCAAAACTCATTAAAAACTTTGGATGTAATCATGCTTACTCTTATGATCTTTATTTGTGCAGTAGCAGCTGTGTCTGGTGACCTGTTAATAAGCTCCATAAAAAGACAAGCTAATTTGAAAGATACAGGGAGCCTCATACCTGGCCATGGTGGACTGTTAGATCGGATTGATAGTCACATCCTATGTATTCCAGTATTTTTTGTTTTATATGAGGTTCTTCTATGAAGACAGTGCTTATTCTGGGATCAACTGGGTCTATAGGAAAAAGTACGCTTGAAGTGCTGGATCTTCATAAAGAAAATTTTAAGTGTATCGGCTTAAGCGCAAATAAAAATTTTCAAGCTTTGCACGAGCAGGCAAATAAATATTCAGTTAAAAATATTTGCATACAGGACGGCTCTACCTCAGAAACTGATATTGAAAAGAACTCAGACATAAAAATTTATAGAGGCTCTGATGGCCAAAGTGAAATGATTAGAGATATGGATGCAGACATCGTAGTTGTTGGAATTGCAGGTGCAATTGGCCTTGAAGCAACTCATGAGGCCATAAAAACTGGCAAAAGAGTATTGATCGCTAATAAAGAGCCGCTGGTAATGTGCGGCGAATTCTTATTGAATGAGGCTAAAAAATATCAATCAGAAATAATACCTCTCGATTCTGAGCATTCTGCTATTTTCCAATGCCTTCAAGGTTCTTCTAAAGATGATGTAAATAAAATCATATTATGTTGCTCAGGTGGTCCATTTTGGGATAAAAAAATTGAATCTTTTGAAAAGATAACTGTCCAAGATGCATTGAATCATCCTATTTGGAAAATGGGAGAAAAAATATCAATTGATTCTTCAACCTTGATGAATAAATCTTTAGAGATCATAGAGGCATCGGTTTTATTTGGGGTAGATGCTAATAAAATAGACGTTGTGATTCACCCTCAACACATTGTTCACTCAATGGTTGAGTTTAAGGATGGCTCAATACTTTCTAATTTATCAGCACCCGATATGAAAGCCTCAATATCGTATGGATTAGGATTTCCTAAGAGGCTTGAATCTGGAATAGAAAGACTATCTTTTTCTGATCTTTCTTTAAATTTTTTTGAGCCTGATCATAAAAAATTTCCAACTTTAGATTACGCAAAAAAAGCTTTATCTTTGGGAGGGAACCTTCCCTTAATTCTAAATTCATTCAATGAAGTTGCTGTTGATCTTTTCTTGCAAGAAAAAATAAATTACCTAGATATCTTTCAATTGATTAGTCATGCTTTTGATGCGAAAGATAGTCTAGACATAAATATAAAATTTGATACTGTTGACGAAATCTTGCATTTAGAAGCCTTATCTAAAAAACAGGCTAAAGTTTATGCAGAGAGATATACTTTCTAATCATGACAGCCGTTCTAACTTACTTAATAGCATTTGTTGTACTGATTTCGGTAATAACCATTATTCATGAGTCAGGTCATTTTTTTGCTGCAAGAATTTGCAGAGTAAAAGTTTTAGATTTCTCAATAGGTATGGGACCATCTATCCTACAGAAACAGGACAAGCATCAGACAAATTACAACATAAGAATTTTACCAATCGGAGGATTCGTACAAATGCTAGGGGAGGGTGAGAGCTCCGCTGAAAAAGATTCCTTTCAATCAAAACCATATCATCAGAGATTATTCATAGTTCTCGCTGGTCCTATGGCTAATTTTATTTTAGCTTTCATAATCTTTGCCGGTTTGAATATTTATGGAATTCAAGAAATATCCTCTGACATCGGCCAGGTTAAAAAAGACAGTCCTGCTTATAACGCTGGAATAGAATCAGGAACCAAGATAAAACGTATTGATGAATCTTTTGTTGAAACCAGAATGGAGGTTCAATCTGCCTTATTAAGACGGCTAGGGGAAACTGGCATTATAAATATTGAAACTGAAGATTTTCAAGGCGCCACTTCTTCGCATCAGATTTATATATCTGAGTGGCTAAAGGGACAAGAACCAAATGACCTAATGAGAGATCTAGGAATGTATCTGCCTTCGGAAATAATCATTGCTCAAATGACAGAAAACGGTCCAGCTGAAAATTCTGGACTTATGATTGGCGATAAAATTATTGCTATCGATTTCAATGAAATACAATCTTGGGAAGATCTTAAATTTTTTATCAATTCATCTGCAGGAAAAGAAATATTGGTAAGTATTTCAAGGAATAATTCCAACTTTGATTATCTTGTTCAGCCTGAGTATAGAGAATCTCCTGAACCTGCATGGTTAATTGGAATAGCAGCAAATTTGAAGATTCTTCCATCTTCGATTATAAAAAAAAGGTACGGTCTTCTTGGAGGTTCAGTTAAAGCCTTTAAGGATACTTATTCTAAATCTGCAGAATCATTAATTTTTCTAAGAAAGATGGTACAAGGCTTGATTTCGCCTAGAAATCTAGGTGGCCCGGTTATGATTGGTCAATATGCAGGAGATTCAATTAAATATGGGGGTCTCTTTTCCTTCTTAATGTTGATGGCTCTTATCAGCATCGGATTGGGTATCATCAATCTATTGCCTATTCCGGTTCTAGATGGCGGCCAAGCCGTGATGATGACTTTAGAAAAAATAAAAGGTTCACCTCTTTCTGAAAACTTTGTAGGAATATCGTATAGGCTAGGTATTGCATTTATTGTATGTCTTATGATCTTTACCTTTTTTAATGACCTTTCTAGGATTTTTTGATGAGAAAATTATTATCCTTTTTTCTATTTTTATATTCTGTTGGTACTTTTGCAGATTCCTGGGTAATTGAAGACATAAGAGTTACTGGCCTTCAAAGAGTTTCAGCAGGATCAGTTTTTGCCTCAATGCCAGTATCTGTGGGAGATGAAATAGATCAAAGAGAAATTCAACTTGTTGCAAAGTCAATTTTTAATACTGGTAAATTCGACGATATAGAAATCGGAAGGGATGGAGGAGCCTTACTAATTAACTTGGTTGAAAGGCCTTCCATTGCATCTATAGATATTCAAGGTAACAAAGCAATAAAAACTGATGCATTACTTGAAGGACTGAGAAACTCTGATTTATACGAGGGCCAACTTTATAGAAGATCAATTGTAGAAGGGTTAAGTGTAGAGCTAGAAAGACAATATGTAGCTCAAGGTAGATACGGCGCAAAAGTTAAGGTGGAAAGTAATAATCTGCCAAGAAACAGAGTTGCAATCTTAATCGAAGTTGATGAGGGCGAAGTGGCTCAAATTAAAGATATAAATATAGTCGGTAATCGGACGTTTACGGATGAAGAACTTTTGAGAGGTTTTGAACTGAGCAAGGGTAATTGGTTATCTTTTATCACGAATGACAATAAATATGCTCAAGAAAAGTTGAGGGGTGATCTCGAGACGCTAGAGTCTTTTTACAAAAACCGAGGATATGTAAAGTTCTCAGTTGACTCTAGAGTAGTTAGCGTGTCTCCAGATAAAAAATCGGTTTTTATAACTATAGGAGTAAGAGAGGGAGGAGTCTATAAAGTTAAAGAGACTAAATTGGCTGGTGATCTCCCTTTATCAAAAGACAATCTAAGAAACTTAATTTTTGTGAAGCCAGATACAGTATTCTCACAGGAGCTCGTAACAGCATCCGAAGAATTTATTACTAATACACTTGGGAATGAAGGTTACGCCTTTGCAGAAGTCTCAGGAGTTCCTGAAATCTTAGAAGATGAACAAGCGGTAAATCTTACTTTTTTTGTCGAGCCTGGCCAAAGAACCTATGTCAGAAGAATAGAATTTATTGGAAACGAAAGGACCTATGATGTTGTGCTCAGGCGAGAGATGAGGCAAATGGAAGGAGCTTGGGCATCTAATGCTTTAATTGAAAATTCTAAACTGCGTTTAGAAAGGTTAGGTTTTTTTAAACAAGTTGAGGTTGAAACCAAGCCAGTGCCAGGTATTAGTGATCAAGTGGACATTGAGTACACCGTAGAGGAAGAATTTTCTGGTTCCATTGGAGGATCAATTGGATATGGTGCATGGGGACTCACTTTGGGTGCAAACTATTCCGAGAATAATGCTTTTGGAACTGGTAACAGATTGGTGGTAGGAATCAATAAGAATGCCTGGCAAACCAGCTATAACTTCAATTTTTTTGATCCTTACTACACCATTGATGCAGTAAGCCTTGGTTATAACGCATTTTACCGATCATCTGACTTTGGTTCTTACAATCTTGCTTCTTACTCAACAGATTCTTACGGTTTAGGAGCTCAATTTGGATTCCCTATAAGTGAAATTGAAAGATTGAATCTAAATATCTCCTACGATAATACAAAGCTGGATGCGGGTAATTTCTCGTCTTTGCAATTGAATGATTTTGTTAATCAGGAAGGAGATACATTTGAGACTTATAAATTAACCACTACATGGTCTAGAGTTACCCTAAATAGAGGTATTTTCCCTACAGCCGGTCAATCGCATGCTGTAAGTATCCAAACCTCACTTCCTGGCAGCAGTTTAAATTATGGAAAACTAATTTATAGAATGAAATATTATGCTCCCATGGGGAATGATTGGGTTTTTTCTTTCAGAAATCAGATCGGAATCCTAGCAGCATACGGAGATACTTCTACGCCACCATTTTTTGAACATTTCTATGCTGGGGGGATGAACTCGGTTCGTGGTTTTAGAGCAAATACTTTAGGACCAAGGTCGGAAGCAAGTGAATATGTGATTGATTCAAATGGCCAAATCGTAACTGATTCAGATGGTAACCCAATACCAAATCCGTATTACTTTTATGAAAGAAGACCTATCGGTGGACAATACTCTCTTGAAGGCGGAGTAGACTGGATATTCCCGTTACCTATCAGCCAAGATACTCGATCTGTAAGAAGCTCTGTTTTCTTTGATTATGGAAATGTATTTAGCGACGGTTGCAAAGCTTATGAAAGAAATTGTTTTAAATTCGATACAAAAAATCTCAGATATTCCGTTGGCTTAGCCGTGACTTGGATAACACAATTAGGTCCTTTATCATTTGCTATTTCTCAAGTATTCAATAGAGATCCTTTGGAAGAAATTGAGCAGTTTCAATTTGAAATTGGTACGCAATTCTAAAATATTTATTGGATAATTTGCCCCGCAATCATGTAAACTTGCCGTCAAATTTATAAAATTAAGACATAAGGCATATTATGAAAAAAATTACTTCCGCTTTAATTTTAGTTTCTCAACTATTTTTTGGTAGTTATTTATTAGCAAATACTGATGGAATGGCCGTTATCGACTATCAAGCAATCTTTTTTGGAACTGATGCAGCAAGACAGGCATTTGAAGAGCTCCAAGAGTCTGATGAATATAAAGAAATCACGGATGATATTGCCTTAAAAGATGGGGAAAGAAAGGACGCTGCAGATAAGCTCGAAAAAGATGGACCCACAATGTCAGAATCTGAAAAAGCTGATCTTTATAAAAAGATTCAATCTTTAACTCAAGATTTGCAGTTTTTAGCTCAAAAGAGAGGGGCGCTCGAGCAAGAATTAGGTCAAAAATTACAAGCTGAGCAAGCAGAAACAGTTCAAAAAGTCGTTAATGAGCTAATTATTGCCAAAAAAATCAAGCTATTATTCAGAAGAGAGGCTTTAGCAGCATTTGAGGGAACTAATCCACTGATAAATATTACTCCTGAAGTAATTGAGCTCATAAATCAAGAAAGCGAAGAATAAGATTAAATTTTGTCCTCAAAGCCCTATAAGCTTAGTTACATAGCAAAATATATCGGTGCCTCATTAGATGGAGATGATATAGAGATATCATCCATGAAATCTTTGGCTTCGGCTTCTGATAAAGATATTTCATTTTTTTATAGTAATAAGTTTAAGGAAGACCTTTCAAAAACTAACGCAGGTGCTGTTATTACAGATACTGCGAATTCAAAATACTTCAAAGGAAATAAATTAATAATAGATAACGTTCATCTGGCATATGCCAAAGCAACTGACTTATTTGCTGAATCAACTTTTTTGTCTGAAAAAAAAGGTTTATCTAAGGAAGCATTTATTAATAAAGAAGCTGTAATTTCAGATGATGTTTATGTTGGACCTGGTTGTGTGATAGAAAAAAACGTCGAGATAGGAAAGGGTTCTATTTTATTACCTAATGTAACTGTACTTTCAAATGTTTCAATTGGAGAGAATTGTATAATTCATTCAGGAACAGTAATTGGTTCAGATGGACTTGGTTTTGCTAAGGACGAAAACGATAAATGGAAAAAAATAAATCACTTAGGAAAAGTGGTGATAAACAATGATGTCGAGATAGGATCTAATTGTACTGTTGATAGAGGTACTCTAGACGATACAATCATAGGTGAAAATGTGAAGTTAGATGATCAAGTTCATATTGCGCATAATTGTAAAATTGGAAAATCTACAATAATGGGAGCAAATGCAACAATTGGAGGAAGCACAATCATTGGAAAAAACTGCATGATAGGTGGACTTTGCGGTGTAGCTGACAATCTGGTTATCACAGATGGGGTCATAGTATCTCCAGTTTCGTTCATATTTAAATCAATTAATAAAGCAGGTAAATACTCGGGTTCTGCACCGCTGATGCCAAGAGAAGAATGGTTGAAAGCTTCAGCAACTTATAAAAAGTTATCAAAAAAAGATTAATGATTGAAAAGCAAGATATAAAAAGATATCTACCTCATAGAGAACCTTTCTTATTTGTTGATGGCGTGACAGAAATAATTAAAGATGAATATATAAAAGGTTTCAAAGAGGTTAAAGAAGAGGAGTATTATTTTAAAGGTCATTTTCCTGATAACCCAATACTCCCTGGAGTAATAATCATTGAGGCATTAGCTCAAGTATCAGGAATTTTAGGTTTTGTTACTATGAATAAGACCCCTGAAGAGGGTTCAATTTACTACTTTGTTGGAGCTGATAATGTTCGTTTTAGATCTCCAGTAGTTCCTCCTAGTATATTGACATTAGAATCTCAGAAAATTCAGGATAGGCGCGGTATATGGAAGTTTGACTGCAAGGCCTCATTGGAAGAGAATTTAGTTTGTTCTGCCACGATTTTATGTGCAGACAGACCAAAATGATTCATGAAACTGCAATAATTGATCCCTCAGCAAAGATCGCTAAAGATGCCTCCATTGGTGCGTATTCATCTATCGGTAAAGATGTGGAGATTGGTTCAGGAACCATAATTGAATCGAATGTAGTCATTCATAAAAATTCAAAGCTTGGAAAAGACAATCATATATATCCTTTTGCAAGCATTGGAGGAGATCCTCAAGATTTAAAATACGAAGATGAAGAAACTTTCCTCAAGATTGGTAACAACAACCAAATCCGAGAGGGAGTTACCATAAATAGAGGGACTGCCCAAGAGAAAGGTTTAACATCAATTGGAAGTAATAATCTCTTTATGGCTTATTCTCATGTGGCTCATGATTGCACTTTAGATGATGATATTGTTTTAGTTAATAATGTTGCTTTAGCTGGAGTTGTAAATATTGCAAAAGGTGCAAGGTTAGGCGGATATACTTTAGTTCATCAATTCTGCAATATTGGCCCATATAGTTTTTGTGCCATGGGATCTGCAGTTTCAAAAGATATTCCTGCATTTGTAAGAGTTAGTGGAAATCCTGCCATACCAAGAGGACTGAATGTAATTGGAATACAAAGATTAGATCTTGGAAAAGATGAGTCATCACTGTTAAAAAAATTCTATAAGCTTGTATATTTAAGAAAACTTAAACTTGATCAAGCCATCTCTGAGATTGAAAAAGAAGTATCCGATTTTTATGAAGGAAAACTTTTTCTTGATTCAATTCAAAGTTCTGATCGAGGAATAGTTCGCTGATGCCATTAAAAGTGGGGTTATGTGCCACAGAGTCATCTGGAGATATTCTCGGCTCTGACTTAATTAGAAACCTTAAATCTAAAGATCCATTAATAGAGTTTTATGGCCTTGGCGGCTCTGAAATGAGAAAAGAAGGTTTTAATTCATTTGATTCAAATGAAGAGCTTCAGGTAATGGGACTGATTGATCCAATATTTAGGATAAAGAGAATTCTTAAAAAAAGAAACGAACTAATAGATCACCTAATAGATAAAAATATAGATATTTTTATAGGAATCGATAGCCCATCGTTAAATTTAGGAATTTCCAGAATTTTAAAAAAAAAGTCTAATATCAAAACAGTGCAGTACGTATGTCCTCAGGTTTGGGCATGGAGATCGAACAGAGCAAAAAAATTTAATGATTTCTTAGATCTCGTTTTAAGTTTATTCCCTTTTGAGAAAAGGTTTCTTCAAAATTTTAGCGTTAATTCAGTTTTTGTAGGTCACCCTAAAGCATCTCACATTTCAACTAATGTTGATAAATTAAAATATAAATTGGAATTAGACTTAGATCCTGATCTAAAAACACTTTCTTTTTTACCTGGGAGCAGAAAATCTGAAATCAATGCTCATTTGCCCGTGATGATTGAAACGATTAACTCTCTGAGCAAAAGGGGAGATTATCAATTTTTAGTTCCCTTTAAGGATGAAAACGAAATTTCGAGGAATTTAGGTAATTTAAAATCAAAAACTTACAAAATATTTATCGACAAGACAGATTCAGTTCTTGCTGCGACTGACATAGCAGTTAGTGTATCTGGTACAGCTACTCTTGAGTGCCTTTTAAATCAGGCTCCTCCAGTAGTTTGTTACAAAACAAATTTTTTTAATAACTTTCTTTTAAATCAATTTTTAAATACAAAATACATTTCACTCCCGAATATCCTTGCAGAGGAGAAATTAATCCCAGAATTGAGACAAGGTTTTGTAAATCCTGATCAAATAGAAAAAGAGCTGCTTAATATGAGCGAGGCCTCCAACTTAGATCGGATAAAAATGAAATTCCTTAAAATTCATAATTCTTTGAAAGTAAATCAAGAAGATAAATTTAACTGTCTTTTTGATTTAGTATGATTCTCGGAGTAGACGAAGTTGGAAGAGGATCCATCGCCGGTCCGGTTGTGTCTGCTGCGGTTATTTTAGGAGAAAATAAAATCTTTGGGCTTAAGGACTCTAAAGATCTTTCAGAAAAAAAACGTATAGAATTTTCTAATCAAATTAAGGAACTATCTCTTGAGTGGTCTATTGGATTATCTTCTGTAGAGGAAATAGATAAATATAATATCCGGGAAGCTACTAAGCTTTCAATGATAAGGGCAATAAGCAAAGTAAAAAAACCTTTTTCAAAAATAATTATTGATGGAAACGATAATTTCTTTAATGATAAATCTGTAGAATTTATAATTAAAGCAGACACTAAAATTAGAGAAGTAATGGCCGCTTCTATAATTGCAAAAGTCTATAGAGATCAATACATGACAGAACTAGAAAATAAATTTAAAGGCTATTTTTTTGACAGACATAAAGGTTACTCAACCAAACTTCATAAGAGTATGATTAAGAAATATGGAGTCACAAATATTCATAGAAAATCTTTCAGTCCAATTAAGCAATTTCTAAATGAATAAATTTTCACACTTAAATATACATTCTCAATACTCAATCTCTGATGGTTTAGTGAGATTAGATGAGCTTTCGAGCAAAGCAAAAGATTTAAATTTTGAATCTATTGCAATAACAGATGATTCAAATTTATTTGGATTTGTAAAATTTTATAAAGAAATGCGCGACAAAGGCATTAAGCCAATTTGTGGGGTAAATTTTAATTCAGTGAAAGACATTAGCGATAATTCTGAATCTGGCAAATTAACTCTTTATGCAAAAAATTTTGAAGGTTATAGAAACCTAACAAAGTTAGTTTCCAAGTCCCATATAGAAGGAAGAATTAGATCGATACCTCATCTTAAATTGGAGTGGCTTAAAGATTTAAATGAAGGATTAATTTTATTATCTGGAGATATGGAAGGACACATCGCTGATGCAATTCTAAAAAATAATTTTGAGCTAGCCGAAGCAAGAATAGATTTTTTTAAAAAAATATTTAATGAGGATTTCTTCATTGAGATTTCCAGGTTAGGAAGAGAAAGGGAAGAAGATTACATCAATATTGTTTCATCTATGGCGGCCAAAGCAAAAATACCTCTTGTAGCAACCAATCAGGTTAGATTTATGGAAGAAGAAGAATTTGAAGCTCATGAAACTAGAGTATGTATTCAAAATGGAAATGTTCTAAGCGATCCTGCTAGAAAAAAAAATTACTTATCAACTCAATATTTCAAATCTACAGATGAAATGTTTGAGTTGTTTGAGGATATACCAGAAGCTCTAGAAAATTCTTATTTGGTTTCTCAAAAATGTAACCTTGTTATTGAGTTAGGCAAATATATTCTTCCTGATTTTGAGACACCTAACGGTGAAACAGAAGATGATTACCTAAAAAAAATATCTATCGAAGGCCTGCATAAAATCTTTGGTGACGAAGTTAAGGAAGATTATTTTTTAAGACTAGATTTTGAATTAAGTGTAATCCAAAAGATGGGATATTCAGGCTACTTTTTAATTGTTTCAGATTTTGTTAACTGGGCTAAAGAGAATGATGTTCCTGTTGGCCCTGGGAGGGGATCCGGAGCTGGATCATTAGTTGCATATGCCATAGGAATAACAGGATTAGATCCAATCAAATATGATCTATTGTTTGAAAGATTTCTTAATCCTGACCGAATTAGTAATCCAGATTTTGATATAGATTTTTGTAAGGATGGTAGAGAAAAAGTAATTGAATACGTTACAAATAAATACGGACAAGATTCTGTTGCTCAAATAAGCACCTTAGGCACTATGGCTGCTAGAGCAGTTGTAAGAGATGTGGCAAGAGCTCAAGGAAAATCCTATAGCCTTGCAGATCGTCTCGCTAAATTAATCCCTTTTCATCCTGATATGACATTAAAAACTGCATTGCAAAACAAAGAATTAAAACAAGCAATTAAAAATGATGAAGATGCAGAAGAAATTATTGAGATGTCACAGAAACTTGAAGGTTTATCAAGGAATGTGGGAAAGCATGCTGCTGGCGTTGTCATGGCTCCATCAAAAATAACAGATTTTTCTGCTCTCTACTTAGATGAGGAAACCGGCGCAGTATCTACTCAATATGATATGAAAGACATTGAACTTGTTGGATTGCAAAAATTCGATTTCTTAGGTCTTAAAACCTTAACAATAATGAAAAATGCCCTGAAGCTAATTAATCAGAACAGGCAGACGTTAAAACTCGAACCAATTAATTTAGATGATCTTCCTCTTGATGATTCAAAGACGTATCAACTCCTCCAAAAAGGCTTAACTACTGCTGTTTTCCAACTGGAATCACGGGGTATTAAAGAGTACATAGTAAAGTTAAAACCGAATAACTTTGAAGATATCATTACCTTGATTGCCTTATATAGGCCTGGTCCTTTAGAAATGAACATGGTTGAAACTTATATTGAAAGAAAACATGGAAGAGAAGAATTCTCATATGGTGACGAATCAGTTGAAAAAATACTTGATAAAACTCACGGTGTGATTGTTTATCAAGAACAAGTGATGCAATTGGCTCAGGAATTCTCCGGTTTTACACTTGGTGAGGCAGATATTCTTAGAAGGGCAATGGGAAAGAAAATAGCGTCTGAGATGGAAGAACAAAAAGAACCATTTATAACAGGCGCAATTGAAAAAGGAAAAAATAAAAGATTTGCAGAAGGATTATTTGATCAAATTGAAAAATTTGCTGGCTATGGTTTTAACAGGTCTCATTCTGCTGCTTATGCCTTTATTTCTTATCAAACAGCATGGTTAAAAGCCCACTATCCAGCAGAATTTATGTCTGCTGTCTTAAGTTCAGAAATGGACGATACTGATAAGATCCAGATGCTTCTTGATGACTGCAAGCTTTTGGGCCTTAAAGTTTTACCGCCTGATATTAATTCAAGTTTTTATGAATTCAGGAATATAGACAATGAAACTCTTATGTACGGATTGGGAGCAATAAAGGGAGTTGGTAAGTCAGCTATCGAGAGCATAATAGATAATAGAACTTTAAAAGGAAACTTCAAGACTCTCTCGGATTTTTCTAGTCGCATTGATACAGAAAAAGTAGGAAAAAGAGCTCTAGAACCGCTGATTGCATCTGGCTCAATGGATTCATTTCAATCTAGCAGGGAAGAGATGTTTGTGAATATTGAATCTGCTTTGAAGTTTGCTAGACAGGTGTCTGAAGAGAAAAAAAGCGGCATTGATGATTTATTCGGTGACGTTGAACTACCTAACGTTATTCCCATCACAAAAGCAAAAGCTGTTGAATTTGATAAGTCTCTTGGTGAGCTAAACTCTTTAGGATTTTATTTCTCATGCCATCCTATGGATGAATATAAATGGGAAATTGAGCAAATTTGCCCTAATAGGATTTCTAGTCTCAATGAAGATAAGAATATTCAAAGGTGTGCAGGTGTTATAACTACCAAAAGGACAATTCAAGGCAGGAGAGGTCCGGTAACATTTGCAACGTTAGATGACGGAACTGAAAAAATAGAGATTATTTTGGGTTCTGATGTAATGCAATCAATGCAGGTTGAATTAAATAACAAAGATATTTTTATTGTGGACGGCAAGGTTACTGTAGATAATTCTCGAGAAGTTTTGTACGGATTAGCAAAAAAAATTGAAGTCACTAATATCAATACTTTAGAAAACTTAAGAATCAGGATGGTAGAAAAATTAAGAATATCTTTGATTGAATCAAAAAAGTCTAACATTGAAAGCTTCAAAAGATTACTTGATGACCTTGATACAGAATCTTCAATTGGTTGTCCTGTTGAGCTGAAATATACTTCAAAAAAATCTGAAGCAGAAATAGAATTCGATGAGGATAGGAGAATTTTGTTGACTAACAATACCATGAAAGCTCTTTTAAATACTTATGGAAGAGATAATTTAGAACTTATGTATCATAGAAGATAATGTCCTACTCTTTTTTAGATTTTGAAAAACCAATCAGCCTTTTAGAAAAAAAGATTGAAGATCTGCGCTCGAGCCAAGAACAGCCGGATGTAATTCAAAGCCAAGTTGATTCTCTTAATAAAGAAATTATAAAAATAACCAAGGAGCTATATTCAAATCTTTCCATATGGCAAAAAGTTCAAGTTGCAAGACATCCCCACAGACCGCATTTTAGCGATTACATAGAAAAAATATTTCATAATTTTGATGAACATCATGGCGATAGAAACTTTGGTGATGATAGGGCAATAATTGGAGGGACCGCTACTTTCAAAGGAAAACCTGTGATGCTTATAGGCCATGAAAAAGGTAAGGACACAAAAGATAAGATAGAAAGAAATTTTGGCATGTCGCAACCTGAAGGCTATAGAAAGGCAGCCAGGTTAATGAAGCTTGCAGAAGATTTTTCTATGCCGGTTATAACATTTATTGATACTCCTGGAGCTTATCCTGGCATAGAAAGTGAAGAAAGAGGCAATTCACAAGCCATAGCGTACAACTTAAGTGTTATGTCCAAACTTAAAACACCAATTATTGTAATTATTACCGGAGAGGGCGGTTCTGGCGGAGCTTTGGCAATTGGAGTCGGAGATAATATATCAATGTTAGAGTACTCTATTTATTCTGTGGCTTCTCCAGAAGCTTGTGCGTCGATAGTTTGGAGAGATTCTTCAAAAGCAGAGGATGCCGCAAAAGCAATGAAATTAGACGCTTCCAATCTTCTAGAGTTAAGTTTGATAGATAAAATCATCGATGAGCCTTTAGGCGGTGCACACAGAGATATTCAAAAAATGAGTTCCGTGCTTTCAGACCACATTTCTGAGCAGCTCGAAAAATGTTCGTCCCTTAATATTTCGGATCTTCTTAATGAAAGACATAAGAAAATTATGAGCTACGGAGCCATCGAGTAAGTGAACGAAATTTATGAGTCTTTCTCAGGTTACTTAACCGAAGATTCAAAAAAATTCTTAGTTGCTTTCAGTGGAGGATTAGATTCAACGGTTCTCCTTTATGCTCTTAAGCAAGCTCTAGCTAAAGAAAAATTAAACAAAGAAATCCTTGCGATACACGTAGACCATAAACAGAACAAGAATTCAAAGAACTGGACCGTACACTGCAAAAAATTTTGTGAATCCATGCAGGTTTCTTTCGCTTGCTCTCAAATCAAATCAAACAAAAAAGCACTATCAGAAAATGATTTAAGGAATCTTAGATACGAAGTATTTTCTGAATATGTAGATAAAAATTCTACTCTCTTCCTTGCTCATCACTTAGATGATCAAATTGAAACTTTTTTCTTTAGAATTTTTCGCGGTACGGGAATGGATGGCATAGTTGGTATTCCAGAAGAAAGAGCTCTCAATGAGGGAAGACTAGTCAGACCTTTTCTCGGTTTGTCAAAAGATCTTCTTCTATCATATGCAAAAAAACATAAACTTGATTTTATAAACGATCCATCGAATAAAAATACAAGTTTTGATAGAAATTACATAAGGAAAAATATCATCCCAAAAATAAAGAATCGTTGGCCTAACTATGAAAACAAAATTCAATCCTTTATAGATATTCAAAAGGAATATTTAGGTTTAGCTGAAACTTCTCATAACTTTAGTGATGCTGAGCTTTCTAAAAATACTCTTAATCTCAGAAAGCTAATTGATGAAAAAGATAGTCAAAAAAAAATCATCCTTAGAAAGTGGGTAAAATTAAATGGTTTAAATTCACCAAATCAAAAAGTACTTGATAATTTAATCAATATTTTCATAAAAACTTCAAAGAACAATTCCTATTTTCACTGGGGTGCAAAAGGCAAAAAGGGATCTGTCTCAATAAAAAAAACAAAAGAATGCTTAGTTGTCTCTGAATTGATCTAATCTAGGGCGTTTAATACAGAGATAATAGAGGCAACTAGCGTGTTGGCATGAATACCGGCCCCCCAAGAAAGGCTTTTCTTATCTTTTTGTACTTCTATGTACGCAACTGCCTGAGCATCTGCCCCGGATGAGATTGCGTGTTGATGATAATCAGAAATTGAAAATGATGATTTATTGTAGTTATTGAATGCACTCATAAATGCATCTATAGGCCCATTTCCTTCACCCTTTATGTCAAATTCTTTACCTTCCTTAGACAGAGTAACTTCAATGTTATCTTTTTGTATTCCTTTATCGTCAGGACCAGAAGAAATTTTATGAGAAACATATCTGTACTTATTTCCTTCCAAATAAGTTTCCCTAAATTTGGTCCAAATGTCTTCACTCTCTAATTCTTTTCCAGTCTCATCAGTAACTTGTTGAATAACCTGACTAAAATCAATTTGAAGCCTTCTGGGCATTGATAGTCCATGGTCTTTTTCTAGAATGTACGCAATTCCACCTTTTCCTGACTGACTATTTATCCTAATCACAGCTTCATATGTTCTACCTAAATCTTCAGGATCTATTGGGAGATATGGAACTTTCCAAAGCGGGTCATTGGATTCTCTCATTGAATCAAAACCTTTTTTAATTGCATCTTGATGTGATCCTGAAAACGCAGTGAAAACTAAGTCCCCAGCATAAGGATGCCTAGGATGTACAGGTAATTGATTGCAATATTCAACTTCTCGCATTACATGATTGATATTGGAAAAATCTAATTCTGGATCTAAACCTTGTGTAAGTTGATTTAGGGCAAGGGTTACTATGTCAACGTTGCCAGTTCTCTCTCCATTACCGAAAAGACAACCTTCGATTCTATCCGCTCCTGCCATTAATCCTAATTCGGCTGCAGCTACAGCAGTCCCTCTATCGTTGTGGGGATGAAGACTCAATATTACACTTTCCCGATTATTTAAATTTCGTGACATCCACTCAATTTGATCTGCGTATATATTAGGAGTAGACATCTCAACGGTAGCAGGAAGATTCATTATTGATTTATTATCACTGGAGGGATTCCATATCTCATTTACCTCATTACAAACCTCAACCGCATAACTTAATTCTGTTCCAGTGAAGCTTTCAGGACTATATTGAAACACCCAATTAGTCTCATTATTTTTATCTGCTAGTTCTTTAACTAGGGAAGCTCCGTTCAAAGCAATTTTTTTGACCCCATCTTTACTTTCTCTGAATACTACCTCGCGTTGAAGGGTAGAGGTGGAGTTATAAACATGAATGCAAACATTTTTTGCTCCTTTAACAGCTTTGTAGGTATCCTCAATTAAATGATCTCTAGCCTGAGTTAAAACCTGAATAGTGACATCATCAGGAATTAAATCCTTTTCAATTAAGTCTCTAACAAAATCAAAATCAGTTTTTGAAGCAGATGGAAATCCAACTTCAATTTCTTTAAATCCAGTCTCTAATAGTAATTGAAAAAATCTATGCTTTTTTTCAGACCCCATAGGTTCAATCAAAGCTTGATTGCCATCTCTTAAATCAACACTACACCAAATAGGTTTTTTAGAAATAATATTTCCTGGCCATTTACGATCGCTTAGGTCGATCCTTTCAAACGGTAAGTATTTTGAGGTATTTGTATTTGTAATTTTTTTCAATTAAATAACCAATTTATAAATTATTATACTATTCATAACGAATGATAAATGAATAAAGAGACTTTAAACAAAATGGGCATCTCAACTTATGAATTGGTTGAAGATTTTATATTTGTAGATAACAAAGTAAAGGCAGTCGACAAAAGTGATGAAAGCGAAGCCAATGATCAGTTTTTAAAATCATTGGATTATTACCTAAATAATTTCACTAAAGATAACGAAAGTGCATTAGATTTTCTAAATTCTAAATCATTGAAGTTATCTGAATTATTGGAAAATTCTCAAATGAGGAAACAAGCTTGGAAAAATGAAAATTAATTTCAGACCTATGAATAAAAATGATATCTATTACGTTCACGGCATAGAGTCGCTAACTAATGAAACTCCTTGGTCTGAAAATAATTTTTATGATGCCTTAAGGTTTAGCAAAGCTGATGTGGTTACTATTGACGGTAAAGTTAATGGGTATGTCATCTATCAGTATGTGATGGATGAAATCCATCTATTAAATATTTCTGTCGCTCCACAATTTATTGGAAAATCAATTGGTTATCAGTTGCTTAAAAGGGTTGTAGATCAATCAAAATATACTTTTAAAAAAAGAATTTTTTTAGAGGTTAGAGAATCAAACCAAAGAGCTATCAAGTTTTATCGTCGAAATGGTTTTCAGGAAGCAGGAGTAAGAAAGAATTATTACAAATTAAATTTTGGTAGAGAGGATGGATTAATTATGCAAAAAAATCTAAGCAAGCCTCTAATTATTCTCCTACTCGATAATGTCTTTAAGTTCTTCTTCAATCTCGCTAGGTTCCGTTTGAGGTGAATACCTTTTTATAACGTTCCCATCTCTATCAACTAAAAACTTTGTAAAGTTCCACTTAATGGCTTCGGTTAAAATTCCAGTTTTTTCTGATTTTAAATATTCATAAAGCGGATGGGTATTTGACCCATTTACTTCAATTTTTTTCATTACAGGAAAATTAACATCGTACTTCGTTTTACAAAAAGTTTGAATTTCCTCATCGGTACCTGGTTCTTGACCCATGAATTGGTTGCAAGGGAAACCAATAACTTGCAAATCTTTCTCATATGAATCCTGAATTTGTTTAAGGCCTATGTACTGTGGTGTAAGACCACATTTACTAGCTACATTAACTATCAAAATATACTTTCCTTTGTATTCTTCTAAGTTTTTTTCTGCTTCTTTTGAATCCTGAAAATTTATTGAATAGATGTTTGGTTCCACTTTTTCCCCCTATATACTAAGCAAATGTTTTTGGAGGGTAATTATTATGGAATATAGAAAATTAGGCAATACAGACATCGATGTGAGTGTTATTTGCTTAGGAACCATGACTTGGGGACAGCAAAATACTGAAGAAGAAGGTTTTGAGCAAATGGATTACGCCGTTGATCAAGGAGTAAACTTTTTTGATACTGCTGAGTTATATTCTATTCCACCAATGGAAGATACTCAGGGGAGCACTGAGACAATAATTGGTAATTGGTTTGAAAAAAGAGGTAACAGAGAAAAAATTATCCTTGCAACTAAAGTTGCTGGAAGAAGTGGCATGAAATGGTTTCGAGGCGGTGAAACAAGACTTGATAGCGATAATATTACAAAGGCTATTGAAGAAAGCCTTAAAAGACTCAAAACTGATTACGTTGATCTTTATCAACTTCACTGGCCAGATAGACCAATAAACTTATTTGGTGGAGGCCTCTCTTATAAGCATTACGATTTAGAATCAGTAGCCATAGAGGAGACATTAAAAGTTTTGGATGATTTAGTGAAAGAAGGAAAAATTAGGTACGTTGGCCTTTCCAACGAAACCCCATGGGGCTTGTCCGAATTTATTAAGGCTGCAGAAATGCATGACTTACCTAAAGTTGTTAGCGTTCAAAATGCCTATAACTTGTTAAACAGAATCTATGAAAGTGGGATGTCCGAATTTCATCATAGATCTCAAGTTGGTTTGTTGGCTTACTCACCTCTTGCACAGGGATATCTAACCGGGAAATACCTTGACGGTGCTAGGCCTGCTGGAGCTAGGACTACGTTATTTGAACGAGGCCAAAGATACGAAACGGAACAGGCAGAGGAAATAATAAGGAAGTATGTAAATCTTGCTAAAGAATATTCAATGGATCCTGCCTTGATGGCTAATTCATTTGTTAATGATCAAGATTTTGTGACCTCAAATATTATTGGCGCCACAACTATGGAGCAGCTAAAGATTGCTGTTGGCAGTATCGATACAAAGCTTGATGAAGAATGTCTGAAGAAAATTGAAGAAATTCATTACGGATGTCCAAACCCTTGTCCATGAATGACATTACTTGGGTAGAAGGAACATTCGAAGACTTAAGCGTTCATCAACTTTATGACGTAATGAATCTTCGCCAAGAAGTATTTTTAATAGAGCAAAATACTTCATATCTAGATGCGGATAATGTTGATCGAGACTCGTTTCACTTGCTTGCCTACAAAGGATCAAACATTCAAGGCTACAGTCGTCTAATTCCGCCAGGAATAAAGTATAAAGACGCTTCTATAGGAAGAGTGGTTTTACACAAAAAATCTCGTGGCAGTGGGTTAAGTAAAAGTTTGATGGAGAAATCTATCCATAGATGCCAGGTTCTTTATCCCGAGACAGACATTAGAATTTCAGCACAACATCCCTTAGTAGATTTTTATCAAGGTTACGGCTTCAAAACAGTTGGAAAAATTTATGATGAGGATGGGATTCCTCATATAGAAATGGTCCTAGAAAAATAATTGAATATTTCTTACCTCAATTTTGGATTCTTGCTTTCATTTATTCTGGGAATAGTTTTTCTAACTTTTGATTTTTTTGAAGATATTTCTCTTCCGTCCTCAAACTGGGCAATAAAAGTTGGTGACAAATCCGTTTCCATGGAAAGTTATTTAGCTCAGATCAGCCAACTTGATTTCAATAATGACGGGGAAATAGACGCCAAACTTAAAGATTCAGTGATTGATCAACTCGTCATTGAGCAATTATTGATTATGAAGGCAATCGATGAGGATATTATCCAAAGCGATCCTCTATTGAAAAATAATCTCATCGATTACATGACAAACATCATTTCTAATCAGACCATCTTGAATATTGAGTATGAAGACGTAGAAGAATATTACAAAGAAAATTTAGATAAATTTTCTCAAAATAATTTGTATTTAATGAAATCTGATAGTGAATTTATTAATTTACCCAATGATTATCTTACAAAGCAGAAGCTAAGAGATTATTTGGGAGCAGATGCAATTTTAAATATTGATATTCTTGAGATCGGCAGTGAAATTAAATTTATCCAAGATGATCAATCGTTTAGTGTTTTGCTTGTAGATAAGATAGAAGGGGAGCCCGCTTCATTGAACTCGATATTTGAGATAGTAAATCAAGAGGCAATAAGGAGCGAAAGAGAGAGGTCTTTTAGAGAGTATATAAATAAACTTAAAAAAAGTTATCCAGTTGAAATAAACCCTATCCTATACAAGTAATGAGACTTCTGTCTTTGTATCTTTTACTGACAGCCTCTTTCTTGAGCTCACATGAGCTTCAAAAATTTAACCTGTCCTTAGACTTTCTTGAAACAGATGAATCCAAGGAAATTGAGATGAATATCAAAGTACCTCGAAACTTATACAGACCATCTTTGGAAGAGAACCTTAACAATGGATTAAATTTTGATGCCTGTAACGAAAAAGATTTTGATCTAGTTAATTCAACTGCGAGATACTTAACTTTCAAGAAAAAAATTACTTGTAACAATTTTCCTAGATCACTTGAGGCTAGAAACTTCTTTTCTTTTTATCCAGATCAAACTATTTTGGTGAATATAAAAAAAGAGACCATCCTTCAAAATCAAACATTTTTAAATAATTCTAAAAGTAAAATTGATTTCAAAGAAGCCGATCAGAACTTTAGTTTTTTTTCATTAGGATTAAACCATTTTCTAGGAGGCTACGATCATATTGCGTTTGTATCTCTTTTAGCCTTACTGATAATTGGAATAAAACAATTAATTTATCTGCTCTCTGGCTTTACCTTAGGCCATGCTATCAGCATTACGTTCTCATCCTTAGGCTTTATTTCTATAAAAATTTCAATAATTGAAATCCTTATCGGTTACTCAATATTTTTATTGGCTCTGGAGTACCTAGCAATTAGACAAGTTAATAAAAATAGAATTATGAAGATAAATTCTATGTTTTGGATATCACTGGTCTGCGTTTCACTTGTCTTCTTTCCAGAAATAACTGTTTTATCCGTAGGCATGGCTTTGATTGGAATTTCTTATCCTTATTTAATTACAAGAAATTCACTTATCAGAATTGTTGCGACGGTATTTTTTGGACTTTTGCATGGTTTTGGATTTGCTTCAAACTTATCTAATTTTGATTCTCAATCATTAGTCTCATCTATTATTCTCTTCAACTTGGGAATAGAAGCAGCTCAAATTTTATATGCTATTTTTCTTCTTTTGGCCCTTAACCTTATTGCAAAAACAAGGCTTATAAGCAGACTATTTTTAAAAGATTTTATCTCTTTGATTGTTTTTTTCTTCTCTACCTTATGGTTTGTAGGAAGGTTGCTATTCTAGATAATTTTGACTTGTTCTGCCTGGGGTCCTCTTGCACCATTGGTAACGGTAAAGCTTACTCTCGTGCTTTCTTTTAATAATTTTCTATCACTTTCATTTACCGAAGCAAAATGAACAAAAAGATCACCGCCTTTATCTCTCTCAACAAAACCGTAACCTTTGCTAGGATCAAACCATTTGATTGCTCCTTTTTCTCTTTTCAACCTTCTAGTTATTTGCCTTCCAAAGACTATCGCCATGCTGGAGATAAAAGTTGACATCAACAGAACCAAAAACATAGGTCCAAATGACAAAAAAAATTGGGGGAAGTTAAATACTAGAAAAGTAGCTAGGAGAGAAATGATTGCTGAAGTAGTGAGTCCGCGTAACCACATCCAATTATATTAAAGGATTAGTTAAGTTTATTTAAGTTCTTTAAATGTAATTGAATAGACTTAGATTCTTTAAGTGTCTGCTTATATTGACGTTTTCTCTCGTTTACAAGGCTTTTAGGAGCGCTTGAAATAAACTTTTTGTTGCTTAAAGTATTTTCAATATTGGCCAAATTTTTGGTTACTTTCTGTAATTTTTGCTCATTTCTTAATTTTTCTGATACAGGATCTACGTTTCCTTCAAAAGGTATATGAAATTTGAGATCATGTGAAACAACTATGGCGCAGGGTTTATCTATCTCTAATACTTTTAAATTTTTTATTCCGGCAAGTTTTTTTAAATGATCTGAGTTTTCGAGAATAAAATTCAGTGAAGTTTTATTGCCCGATATAAACACTTCTTCAAGCTTTAAAGATGCAATGCCCATCTCAGCTTTCATGTTTCTTATTGACGATATTGAGTTTTTCAAATTTTCTATTTCTTTGAATTTTGACCCTGAAATTCTTACTTTTTTTGGAAACGATTGATTTAACAAGAATGATTGTTTTTTTCCGGAAGCAATCTGATTCCAGATTTCTTCTGTAATAAAAGGCATAAATGGATGACAAAGTTTTAAGATTGACTCAAGAATGTGCAGCAAACCAGATATGATCCTATCTACTTCGCTCTTCTTAATATTGTTTGAATCAAGTCGATTTTTTGAAAACTCGATGTACCAATCACAGAAATCATTCCATACGAATTCGTAAACACTTTGAGTGGCTAAATCAAATCTATAATTATCCATATGCGTATTCATAGAAACTATCGTGTTATTTAATTTCTCCACAATCCATTTATCTTCGGGAGTTTTCATAAATTGATTAGTCTTTTTGAAACTAGCTGGCTTATTTAATTCAATGAATCTAGAGGCATTCCATAGTTTGTTACAAAAGTTTCTATAACCTTCTACGCGCTTCATATCAAAATTAATATCTCTACTTCCAGAAGCAAGAGACAAAAAAGTAAATCTCAAAGCATCAGTGCCGTGAGCTTTTATTCCTTCAGGATAATCTTTCTTTGTTTGTTTGATTATCTTCTGCTCGTCGTCTGGATTTAACAGACCAGAAATTCTTTTTGAAATAAGAGCTTCTAAATTTATTCCGTCAATAATATCCAAAGGATCAAGAACATTTCCTTTTGACTTAGACATTTTTTGTCCTTCACTATCTCTGATAAGCCCAGTAATGTAGATTTCTTTAAACGGTATTACCTTTGTGAAATGCTTTGTCATCATAATCATCCGGGCGACCCAAAAAAAGATGATGTCGAAACCAGTTACTAATAATGAGGTAGGGTGATACTTATCTAATCTTTTTGTTTGTTGGGGCCAACCAAGGGTAGCAAAAGTCCACAAAGAGGAAGAAAACCAAGTATCCAGAACATCTTGATCTTGAACCAAGGATACTTTTTTATCTAATTTATATTTTTTTCTAATATCTTTTTCGTTTTCCCCGCAATACTCACCTCCACCTTGGTCATACCAAATTGGGATTTGATGACCCCACCACAATTGCCTACTGATGCACCAATCTTGAAGCTCGTTCATCCAAGAGAAATAGGTTTTTTTCCAATTATCAGGAATAAAATTGATTGACTTTTTTTTGACCAAGCTCAAGGCTTCCTTACCAATAAGGTCTGTATTTAAATACCATTGATCTGTTAGGTAAGGCTCTAGTATCGTATCGGATCTTTCTGCTCTTGGAATTGATAATTTATGCGGTTCAATTCTCTCTAACATCTGGATATCTTTTAAAGATTTAATAATTTCTCTTCTGGCATCAAAACGATCCATGCCTGAGAAAGGGGCCGGGGTCTCAGCATTCAAAGTGCCATCAGGATTCAAAATATTTATAGGTTCTAGTCCATGTTTTATGCCTAATTCATAATCATTAAAATCATGACCAGGAGTGATCTTCAAACAACCAGTTCCAAAATCTTTATCAACGTACGGATCAGCAATGATGGGGATATATTTATCGGTAAAAGGTATTTTTGCTTTTAAACCTATTAATTTTTTATATCTTTTGTCTTTGGGATGAACAGCTATTGCCTGATCACCAAACATTGTTTCAGGCCGGGTTGTAGCAACAATAATAAAGCCATCTCCAACTTCGTATTTGATATGCCAAATATTCCCATTTTCTTCCCTCGTGGTTACCTCTAAGTCGGATAAGCCAGTCTCATTTTTGGGATCCCAATTAACCAATCTATTTTTTTTATAAATCAGTCCTTTTTCGTAAAGTTCAATGAATACTTTTCTTACAATATGCGCATAATCTTCATCCATGGTGAAAGCTTCATTTTCCCAGTCTAAAGATGCACCTAACCTTCTTAATTGACTTGTGATGGTATTTCCTGACTTGCTTTTCCACTTCCAGACTTCTTTGATAAATCTATCTCTCCCTAATTTATTTTTACTTTTATTTTTCTTTTCAAGATTTCTTTCAACGACTATTTCTGTTGATATGCCTGCATGATCTGTGCCTGGTTGCCATAACACATCGTATCCATTCATTCGTTTGTATCTACAAATCGAATCCATGATAGAAGTTTGAAAGCCATGCCCCATGTGTAGAACCCCTGTCACATTTGGGGGCGGAAGCATGATAGAGAAAGCTTTGCTATTTTTCTTTAAGCTTGGTGAAAATAATTTAGATTCTTCCCATTTAGAAGACCACAATCTCTCAATTTTTTTGGGTTGGTATTTAGAATCCATTATCCAATATAGTTTGGTTTAATTCCGTATTCTAAACAAACTTTAAAACTCTCTCTCGCAATCTTTTGATATTCACCACCATCTTCAATAACCAATTGATAAGAGGATTTAAAATCTTGAAAATTCGAAGGCAATTTTGGGTTCAAATTAATCAAATAAGTATTTTTATTACAAGGATGCTTTATTCCAGGGAAGGAAATCAAAATTGGAGTATCAGGTGAATCTAAATCATTACAGATTTTATGAGGTAGAAAAATATCTGAAATATTTTCCCAAAGAAAGTCATCTAATTTTTTTGCTTGATTTAGATTTTCACAATTTATGACAATATAATTTTTCTCGTCAGATTCAATATTTTTCCAATAGAGGTCTTTGGTAAATTGACAGCAAAACTTTTCTCCCTCGTCTAAGGAAGTTCCAGCCTTGTAAAATTCCATTAATTACGATTGAGACAATAGGTAATTAGTTAAGAGTGGAACGGGTCTTCCTCTTGAGGCTTTCGCTTTTCCAGACCCATGAGCTGTCCCGGCTACATCAAGATGCGCCCAAGGATACTTTTTAGTAAACCTTGAAAGGAAACAAGCAGCAGTAATTGTTCCAGCTCGCCCACCAATGTTGGCTATATCAGCAAAATTACTATCCAAATCACCTTGATATTCATCCCATAGAGGCAATTGCCATGCTTTGTCCATTGAGGCATGACCAGCATCTATTATTTTGTCGGCTAATTTCTGATTATTACTCATTAAACCTGAAGCAACATGACCTAATGCAACTATCACTGCTCCAGTTAATGTAGCTATATCTATGACATTTTTAGGCTTAAATCTTTCTACATAGGTGAGTGCATCGCAAAGAACTAAACGTCCTTCTGCATCTGTATTAAGTATCTCCACAGTTTGCCCAGACATTGTTTTAACAACATCTCCGGGTTTGGTTGCCTTGCTGCCAGGCATATTTTCAGCAGAAGCGACCACTCCAATGATATTAGACTTTGGTTTTATCAAAGCAATAGCCTCCATGGTTCCTAGAACGCTCGCAGCCCCACTCATGTCATACTTCATTTCATCCATTGCTGGGCTTGGCTTTAAACTTATACCGCCAGTATCAAAAGTTATGCCTTTTCCAACAATAACTTCCGGTTGTTCCGTTTTTTTACCACCTTTGTATTCGATAATAATGAACTTAGATTCTTGTACACTCCCATTTCCAACAGACAAAAGACAATGCATTCCAAGCTTTTCCATTTCTTTTTCACCAAGAACTTTCACAGATAGATTTTTATATTTTCTTCCAAGCTCTTTAGCAGTATTTCCAAGGTAAGTGGGCGTACAAATATTTGCAGGAGTATTGCCAAGCTCCTTCATTCTGTTTATCCCAACACCAATGTTAGTCCCAATAGATATTGATTTTCTGAGATCGGTGATATCTTTTTTGGAGTTAATATGTAAATTTACGGACGCAAGAATATTATTTTTTTGTTCTTTTTTTCCATCAAAAATATATTTATAAGTCGATGATTCCAACTGCATTGAAAGGTTTTGCAAGAACCAAGAAATATCTCTTTTTTCAAATTTAATTTCTGGAAGAAACAAAGAAACTTTTTTTGTATTTGCTGTTTTTGCTAAGGTGCAAATCTTAGTTATCAACTTCGATGCATCATCATCTTTGAATTTTTCTGACGTATTACCTAAACCTAATAAGAAAAACTTTTTATCTTTTTGATCTGCTAACGCGGGGATATAGCAAGAAGTATTAACTTTTCCTGAGAATTCTTTTCTTTTTGACAAAGTGTTCATTAGGCCCTTAGAAGCCTTATTAAATATATTTTTACTGGATTGAGAATTGCCATTTTCTTGAATACCAATAATAAGAGTTTCGTTTTTATCAGAAAGCATCTCATTTGGAGAAGTTATAGATAGGTTAATTTTTAAATTTGATGTCATTTATTACTCCTTAGTAAGCCAAATTTCTGTGGGATAATATCACCATAGACAAATTAAAATGTTCAGCATTATATCTAAGTATATTATCAGAAGCTTCTTACAGACTTTTTTAGTTATATTCTCAGTACTATTTTTAGCCTTTTTCTTTCTAAGAAGCATTGATTTCCTTGAGATTGCAGCCAGAGGAGATATGTATCCACAAATTGCCTTGGGTTATATATTTTTTAATATTCCAAGTGTCATTGAAATTATTCTCCCTTTGAGCATCTTCCTCTCAACTTTAATTTGCTTTACAAGAATGAATACAAGCAATGAAATAAATTTCATGAGACAGATGGGATTAAAGAGCTTTAACTTTCTAAAAATCCTAGCAATACCGATAATGTTAATGTCCTTTTTTGCACTATTTATATCTCTGATAGTTTCTCCTTATTCTCTTGACTCCTTGTACAAGCTTACAAGCAATCAAACTTTCTCTGATAGATTCAAAATGATGGGTGCAGGGAAGCCTACCTATTTTGAGGATGTGAATACTACTTTTTTTGCCAAAGAATCTAATGACTTTGATTTTGGATTCAGTGAAATATTTGCATCAATTGAACATGAAGACTTAGAAGTCATTTTAACAGCAGATCAAGTTTCCTCTATACCAACTGATAAAACTACCAACAGATTAACTTTTAAAAATGGGAAAATTGTTGGTCTAGAGATGGAGGGGGACTTTTTGATGGACTTCTCTCACCTAGAAATTACTTTTCCCAGAAAAATTAAAACCTCATCGACCGATCTAAGCCATCTCTCAATGACTAGCCTCATTTCAAACTTAGAAAGTAATAGAGAACAATCAGAACTTTACAAAAGGCTATCAATTTTTGTATTAATCATTGTAAGTGCCTACGTTGCTCTAAATTTTGGAATTTCAAATCATAGGATTGGCTTCACAGTATCGTTAATTACAGGATCGTTATTCTTTTTACTTTATTTTGGTATTTATTTAGGTATGCAAAACTGGATTCTATCTTCTGAGTACAATCCATCTATTTCTTTTACTACTTTTCACTTTGTATTTTTTTTGGCGGGTGTTTTGCTAAGTTATTTTCTTAATAAAGAGTCACCCATAAATATTTACAGTAGTGGAGTAACTTCAATAAATTATTTCCAATTAATATTTAATCTAGTTCTTCTGGCCTTTGTAATTTATATGTTTTTCCATTTTTTAATCTAAATGTTTAAGAGTCTATTTGATATAACTGGTGTGCTGATACAACTATCAATCCTAAAAAGCATAGGTTTGGTTTTTCTGATCCTTTTTTCTCTTGATTTCATTCTAATGATGGTGGGTGAGTTACAAAATATATCTGATTATCAGAATTTTGAATCTTTTGTATATTCATTAGCTTTTAGTCTGCCTAAAAGAATTTATGATGTGATCCCTTTGGCCTGTTTGATTGGCGCAATAGTTTCATACGGAAGGCTTCAAGAGTCTGGAGAACTCATAGCCATAAGGGTTCTGGGAAAATCATTCAAACAAATCTTCTCTTCAATGCTTCTTCCAATATTTATCCTCTTATCAATAATGCTCGCGATAGGGGAATTTGTTATTCCTAATTCAAATTTGATGTCTGAAGTTTATAAAACAAATCCTCAGCAAGCGCAAAAAGCTCAGTGGTTAACAAGAAAAAATGAACTCATTTATCTTGGCGATATATCTAGCGATAAAATTGATAGTTTGAGAATTTATGAATTTAATTCTGAAGGCGATATTGATTCAGTTTATGAAAAAGATGAGTTTGATCTTTCGCTCGATCAAAAAGAAGCATCTTTCAAAGATAGAGCTTCCAAAAATCAAATACAAAAAATATGGAAAGCTCCTTCTAAAATTGAGCTTTCAAAATACATTAAGTTAAATAGACAACCCCCATCTTTACTTTTTCAGAATTTTAAATATTCAGATAGCACTAGAGAAAAGAACTTATTTCTGTGGCAGTTTCTAAAAAAAATTATACAACCAATATCTGTCTCAATTTTTGTGTTGTTAGCCCTAATCTTTTGCCAAGCATTCTTAAGAGATTATTCCATCACTTACAAGGTACTCACAGGGGTAGTTTTAACAATTTTTTTCAATTTTGCAGAAAAAATAGCGGGGAACGTCTCCATCGTTTTTGGCTTCAGCCCACTTATTACCACTTTTATTTTTCTTCTTGGGCTTCTAAGTCTTATTTTTTTATTCAGTAAAAGAATTTAAGAGCGAACTATTTTGGTCTTTGAGTAGATGTCACTGAGGCTTCTTTTATCTGTTCTAAACAGAATCACAAAAAAATTTAAACCTGCTATTGATCCAAACAATAAGCCCAAAACCAATCTTTGAAGCATAGATTTTATAGAGACTGTTTGATTGTCATCTGCAACTAATTTTATTTTCCAAGCTTGCATTCCAAGGGTTTGTCCATCGTTGAAATGCCAAAAATAAACATAAAAAATAAAAGAAATTAAAAAATACGAAAGAAGCATCAAGTTACTTCCTAAGAAAGATGAAATGGCACCACCGTTAATGATAACGATCAATAAGGTGAAGCAGAGCAATATGCCTGTTATTAAAAGCAGGTCATAAAATAACGCCAATAATCTTCTAAAGAACATACTAGAATTATGATATCTTAAATTCATATATTTATGATGAATCCAGATACAGAAAATATAGCTTCAATCGACCAAGGATTTTTTGGCCATCCAAAAGGCTTAAGAACACTTTTTTTTACTGAACTTTGGGAAAGGATGTCCTATTACGGGATGCGAGGTTTATTGGTTCTCTACATGACTGTAGGAGTAACTGGCAATCCTGGTTTAAATTGGTCCAATGCAGAAGCAAATGCGATTTACGGCATCTATGCAGGAATGGTCTATTTCTTAGCTCTCCCAGGGGGATGGTTAGCTGATAACCTATTGGGCTATCAAAGAGCGGTTTTATTTGGAGCTTTGATCATAATGCTTGGTCACTTCACTTTAGCGATTCCATTAGAACAAACATTTATTCTAGGACTAATTTTAGTTGCTGCTGGAACAGGTTTACTTAAACCCAATATATCATCGATTGTTGGTCAGCTTTATTCTACTAACGACGATAGAAGAGATTCCGGTTTTACTATTTTCTACATGTCTATCAACATAGGAAGCATGCTTGGTTTTGCAGTCTGTGGATGGTTAGGGGAAAAAGTAGGATGGCATTGGGGATTTGGTGCAGCCGGATTTGGAATGCTCCTTGGTGTAATCCAATTTATTTATTTTAGAGGCCAACTTGGAGAAGCCGGTTTGAATCCGAATCCTAATTCTGATGAATATAAAACTAAGCTCAGAAATATTTCTTTAGGAATTATTGTGTTAGTTTCCTTAATAGTCCTCTCAGGCCTTTTAGGGTGGTGGTCGGTTGATGCAGTATTTTTTGCTGAAAGATTTAGAGATTTCCTTGTCATCCTTTCAATGGTTTATTTTGCCTACCTTTTCCTTTTTGCCGGACTTAACTCAGCAGAGAAAAGAAACGTCTTGATGCTTCTATTATTGTTCATAGGTGCTGCAGCTTTTTGGTCTGGATTCGATCAATCAGCCGGATCTTTGACTATTTTTACAAGAGACTATGTTGATCTAACCTTTGGATCATTTACTGCACCTGTTAGCTGGACTCAATTTGCAAATCCACTGTTCGTAGTAATGTTCGCTCCGTTTTTTGCCTACATATGGGTATTCTTAGGAAAAAGGAATCTCAATCCAAACACTCCTGTTAAATTTGCTATAGGTTTAATCTTCATGGCATTGGGTTTTATAATCATGCTCTTTGCAGTCGATTACGCTTTAGTTTCATCCCCAGTAGGTGTCCAGTGGTTACTGTTAACTTATTTACTCCATACCTTTGGAGAGTTAGCTTTATCTCCAGTAGGGTTATCAGCTTTTTCTAAATACTCTCCAAAGAGATACTTAGGACAGATGATGGGATTGTGGTTTCTTGCCTCTTCCTTGGGAGGAGTCCTAGCAGGATTGTTCGGTGGTGAGGCAACGTCAACTGGATTAGATAGCATGACGCCTATATTTTCAGAGCTAGTTTATTACTACCTTGTTTTAGCAGTGGTTTTAATTGTTTTATCTTTCTTTATTAAAGGAAAAGTTGAAGAGTAAAACTTTAAAAAAAGTTATACCAAATTACCGATACTAGAAAACCTAAAAAGCTTAATTGCAAAGACAGCCACCATCTTTTCTTAGGATCGATTCCCTTGAAAATAAAAGTTGTTGCGTATGCGATTACATAAAGAGCCAGCCAAGTTAGAAGAAGATTTATGATCATTAATTATTATCGTGAAGGTCCTCATTTAACTCGTTCACGTTTCGGTTGTCTCGGCATTCAATAGAGCCGGTGATTGAATTTCTAATGAACAATAGATCAGATTTATGCGCCAACTCCATCGCTTTGACAGTTTCTTTAACTTTTCCGTTTTCTATTACTTGAACCTTTGATGAACCAGTCACATAAAGGCCTGATTCAATTGTGCATCGATCTCCAAGAGGAATGCCTAAACCTGAATTTGCACCCAGCAGACAACTTTTTCCGATGGATATGATCACTTGGTTGCCTCCAGATAGAGTTCCAAGAGTAGATGCGCCTCCGCCAATATCAGATTTATCCCCAACCATCACCCCTTGAGCAATTCTGCCTTCAACCATTGCTTCTCCTAAGGTTCCACCATTGAAATTGACCGAACCTTCATGCATGACTGTTGTCCCTGGTCCAAGATAGGCTCCTAATCTGACTCTGCTGGCATCTGCTATCCTTACATCGTTCAATGCAACGTAATCCGTTAAGCACGGAAACTTATCTACTGAATAAACTTTTACATATTCGCCTTTTTTTCTTTTTTCATTAAGAAATTCTTTTAATTCATTTGAATCTATTGGACCAGCTGAGGTCCATGCTACCGTGTGTAATATGCCAAAAATACCGTCTAAATTAGTTTCGTTGGGCTTTACCAAGCGAAGAGAAAGAAGATGTAACTTCAGATAAGCTTCTGGGACTGAAGAGGGTGGCACATCATCAGAAACTTCTACCTTTTCATATCCTTCTTTGATTTTTGCAGCACTTGTAGATATATCATCAGGTGAAAAATACATTTCAATGTATTCACCCTTTTTATTTTTGGTTCCTTTGCCAAAACCAATCCATTTTTGATTCATCATTTTTTTATAAAAGATTATTGATTCTTTTCAATGCTTCTTCTGTGGTTTCAAAATCATACACTAAAGCAATTCTTACGTATTTTTCTCCAGGATTAAAACCATTGACCTCGGCAGATAAATAACTTCCAGGAAGTATAATTAAACCCTCTTTTTCAAGAATATTTTTTGAGAAAGATTGACCGTCTTCAACATCCAGCCAAAGATAGAAAGCACCTTCAGGAATAACATTGCTTACTTTATCTTTAAACATATCTGCTGCCAGGCCAAATTTATCGTTGTAAGACTTTCTATTTTCAGCGACAAAATCATAATTCAGCCAAGCTTCAACGCTCGCCTTTTGAATTGGCAAAGGAACGCTGACCCCATGAAAAGACCTAAACTTCTTATAGGCAGAAATGGTTTTTTTACCGGAGCAAGCAAAACCCGATCTAAAGCCAGGTAAATTAGATCTTTTCGATAAGCTATGAAGAGCAATCAATCTATCCGATCTATCTGATGAAGCTTGGAGGATACTTGGACAGGATTTCTCAGAGGTATATAAATCTACATAGCACTCATCAGAAACAACATAAAAGTCATACTTTTCAGCTAAATCTAAAATATTCTTAAGTTTACTTAAAGGTAAAACAGACCCAGTTGGATTATTTGGGGAACAGAGAACTAAAATTTGACACTTCTGCCAATCCTCACTTTTAAGGGAATCTAAATCAGGCTGAAAATTGTCTTCTTCAGGACAATCCAAAAACTTCGCTTCTCCACCGGCAAGAGTCGTTGCTCCGCCGTAAATTTGATAAAAAGGATTTGGCATCACAACATAGGGCTTTTCTTTAACATTCTCTTTATTAAAGAGAGCCTGAATGATTGAGAATGTTCCTTCTCTTGTGCCAGCTACAAGACAAACTTCATCCTCAGCAACATTCTCAATACCGAAATGATTTTTCAAATATTGCCGATATGCCTCTGATAATTCAGGAACTGCATTCATAGGAGGGTAGTTTGAAAAAGAATTTGTTTCTTTATTCAAAATGTCCAGGACTTTGGAGTCAGCATTTAATTTTGGCTCACCAATGGACAGATTGATTACTTCTTTTGATGGCTTTATGTCCTTATGAAGAAGATTAAGTTTTTCAAATGGATAAGATCCAATTTTAGACAGTAAATGATTCATAGAGTTTCTTCTGATCTAGCAGTAAGAACTTCGCAGCCATCATCGGTTATAGCCAACGTATGCTCCCATTGGGCTGACAATCTTCCATCAATAGTTTCTACTGTCCAGCCATCATTTTTAGATAATTTGGTTTTATGAGTCCCAAGATTAATCATAGGTTCAATGGTAAAACACATACCCGCTTTTAATTCCATTCCAGTTCCTGGATTTCCGTAATGAAGAATTTGAGGATCCTCATGGAAAACTTTGCCAATACCATGCCCGCAATAATCTCTGACAACTGAGTAGTGATTTTCTTCTGCATGTTTTTGAATCACATATCCTATGTCACCCAGGTTTATTCCTGGTTTGCATATTGCTATGGCTTTATAAAGACATTCTTGAGTAATACTTACCAGCCTTTCTGCATGAGGTTGTTTTTTTCCAACAAAAAACATCTTACTTGTATCTCCGTGGTAACCGTCTTTGATCACAGTTACATCAATATTGATAATATCTCCGTTTTTTAGGACTCTGTTGTCATCAGGTATTCCGTGACAAACCACTTGATTTATCGAAGTGCAAATAGATTTTGGAAAACCATTGTAATTTAGGGGAGCAGGTATACAGTCAATTTCATTGACAATGTAATCGTGACAGATTCTATCCAACTCACCTGTAGATACCCCTGGTTGAACGTGTTGTTCAATCATTTCCAAAGTTTGAGCTGCAAGCTTTCCTGCAACCTTCATTTTGGCTATTTCGTCAGAACTTTTAATCATTTTTTGAGATTTTACATTATAAGTCGTAGACTTATTAAATACTCTTCATTATAGTGTCCTTCTAATGCCAGTAGCATTAGAAAACATCCAAAACGCGAGACTAAAAATTTAGTGCCGCGTTTTTTTTTGCCTAAATGACAGAAAAAAAAGCATATTTATATCTAGATTCCGAAAGATTTTTTGAAGGTTTTTCCGTTGGGAAAAATGCTGATACTTGCGGAGAAGTCGTTTTTAATACTTCCATGTCTGGGTATCAGGAAATAATTTCCGATCCATCTTATACCGATCAAATTATTAATTTTACTTACCCTCACATAGGTAACGTAGGAACTAATGATGATGATTTAGAGTCCGATTCAAACGGATGTAATGGGGTCATCATCAGAGACCCGTCAACAATTACAAGCAATTGGAGAAAACAGGATGATTTATCAAACTTCCTAAAGACAAAAAATATTTCAGGTATTTATGGAATTGATACTAGAAAAGTCACTCGAATAATCAGAAACGAAGGTGCAAAAGTAGGTGCCATCGTTTCCGGCAAAGATCATAAAAAGAAAGCGCTTAAATTAATTGAAGAGTTTGTGCCTTTAGATGGAAAAGATCTCGCCTCAGTTGTTTCAACGAAAAAAGTATACGAATGGAAAGAACCCTCTTGGAGGAAGGATTTCGATGATAATAATTTAAAAATAGTTGCGATCGATTTTGGAGTAAAGCATAACATTTTACGAATGCTTAAAGATAGAGGATTTCAGGTGATCGTGGTTCCAGCTAAAACAACTGCTGCAGAGATTATTGCATTGAAGCCCGATGGAGTATTTCTTTCTAATGGACCTGGTGATCCTGAACCCTGCAAGTATGCAATTGAATGCATTAAGGAACTAAGGACAAAAAGAATTCCAATGTTCGGCATTTGTTTAGGCCATCAACTTTTAGGATTAGCTTTGGGAATGAAAACTATCAAAATGAAGTTTGGACATCATGGCGCCAACCATCCAGTTAAAGACTTGGATTCAAATAGAGTTTTCATAACGAGCCAAAATCATGGATTTACCATTGATTCGAAATCAATTCCTGAGGATGTCAAAATTACACACCTTTCTTTATTTGATGAAACCATTCAAGGAATAGAAACATCCGATAAAAGATGCTTCAGTTTTCAAGGACATCCCGAAGCCAGCCCCGGTCCGCAAGAAATACAAGAATTATTCGATAAATTTTTAACAGTAGTCAAAAGCAATGCCAAAAAGAAATGATTTAGATTCCATTTTGCTTATTGGAGCTGGTCCAATTGTGATTGGTCAGGCATGTGAATTTGATTACTCTGGCGTGCAAGCATGCAAAGCTCTTCGAGAAGAGGGATATAGAGTGATTTTGGTGAATTCTAATCCAGCAACAATAATGACCGATCCTGAGACTGCTGACTCAACCTATATAGAGCCTATTAATTGGAAGACATTAGAAAAGATAATCGAAAAAGAAAAACCATCAGCTCTTTTACCGACAATGGGAGGACAAACAGCCTTAAATACTGCTTTAGATCTAGATCAAAAGGGTATTTTGAAAAAACATAATGTCGAGTTGATAGGAGCCACAAAAGAAGCTATCGATAAGGCAGAAGACAGAGAACTGTTTGCAAAAGCGATTAAAAAAATAGGTTTAAAGACTCCAAAAGCTGGATTAGCGCATAATCTAGAGGAAGCACTAAAAATCCAACAGGAAATTGGTTTTCCTTGCATTCTTAGACCAAATTTCACTCTCGGCGGCATGGGCGGTGGAATAGCTTATAACTCTGAAGAATTCGAATCCATATGTTTAAGAGGTTTGGATTTATCGCCAACTTCTGAGCTATATATAGATCAGTATCTTTCGGGCTGGAAAGAATACGAAATGGAGGTTGTAAGGGATAAAGTGGATAACTGCATAATTATTTGTAGCATAGAAAACTTCGATCCTATGGGAGTGCATACAGGAGACTCCATTACGGTTGCGCCTGCTCAAACGTTAACGGACAAGGAATATCAAGAAATGAGAAATGCTTCTTTTGCCATTCTCAGAGAAATAGGAGTGGAAACCGGCGGCTCAAATGTACAGTTCGCTATAAATCCAGAAGATGGAGAAATGGTGGTTATTGAGATGAATCCAAGAGTCTCTAGGTCTTCAGCTCTAGCATCGAAAGCAACAGGATTTCCCATTGCTAAAATCGCAGCAAAATTAGCTGTTGGGTTTACCTTAGATGAATTAAGTAATGATATCAGTGGAGGAAAAATTCCTGCTTCTTTCGAGCCAACTATTGATTATGTGGTGACTAAAATACCCAGATTTAACTTTGAAAAATTCCCTCAAGCTGATTCCACTCTAACTTCTCAAATGAAATCTGTTGGTGAAGTGATGGCGATAGGAAGTAATTTTGCGGAGTCATTACAAAAAGCTATAAGAGGAATGGAGAATGGAAAGACCGGTTTTGACAATATTGAGGAAGAATTAACAAAGACTACTTTAAGATCAAAATTAATATCTCCTTCTCCTGAGAGACTTTGGTTTATTGGCGAAGCTTTCAGAAAAGGCAGTTCTCTGGATGAAGTGCATGATTTAACTAAAATTGATATGTGGTTTCTTCAAACCATTGAAGAAATTATTTCCACAGAGAAAAAGATTAATAAAAAAACTTTGTCTTCTAGAGATTTCCTTTTTAATCTCAAAAAAATGGGTTTTTCTGATCAGCGTTTAGCGGCTCTTTCAGGTCAGTCGGAAGAAAAAATAAGATCTTTGAGACAAAAGTTAAACATCAAACCTGTCTTTAAGAGAGTTGATACATGTGCAGGAGAGTTTGAAACTACCACAGCTTATATGTACTCAACGTATCAAGACGAATGTGAATCAAACCCAACTGAAAATAAAAAAGTAGTCGTTCTAGGAGGAGGGCCAAATAGGATCGGTCAGGGCATAGAATTTGATTATTGCTGTGTTCATGCATCAATGGCAATGAAAGAGGAAGGGTATGAAACAATAATGGTTAATTGTAATCCTGAAACTGTTTCAACTGACTACGATACTTCCGATAGATTATATTTTGAACCAATTACTCTTGAAGACGTTCTTGCAATAATTGAATTAGAAAATCCATATGGCGTTATTATTCAATTTGGGGGGCAAACTCCATTAAAACTAGCACAAGAGCTTGAAAAAAATAAAGTACCAATCTTAGGAACTTCACCAGATAAAATAGACCTTGCAGAAGACAGAGAAAGGTTTCAACAATTCGTTAATGAAAATAAGTTAAAGCAGCCTCCAAATGGAATGGCTTCAAATAAGTCTCAAGCTAAATCTATCGCACATCAAATTGGTTATCCTATAGTTGTAAGACCTTCATATGTCCTTGGCGGAAGAGCCATGGAGATTGTGCATAATGATAATGATTTGGAAAAATATCTGGATGAAGCCATACAAGCTTCTGATTCTAACCCCGTACTTTTGGATAGATTTCTAGATATTGCTACTGAGTTGGATATTGAAGCGATATCCGATGGAAGCCAAGTTGAAATTTATGGAGTTATGCAACACATTGAGCAAGCAGGAATCCATTCAGGCGATTCAGCTTGTTCTCTACCTCCTTACAGTCTCCCAGACAAAGTTATTAAGAAAATCAAGGAACAAGTGAGAGTCATTGCAAAGCAAATGGATATTATTGGATTAATGAACGTTCAAATGGCATATGCCAACGAGGAAATATTTCTCCTAGAAGTTAACCCCAGAGCTTCAAGGACAATACCATTTGTTTCAAAGGCTATTGGACTTCCTCTGGCAAAAATAGCTTCCAAGACAATGATTGGAAAGTCTCTTAAGCAACAAAAAATAAAAAATCCTTCAAATTTAAATCATTTTTCGGTTAAAGAAGCAGTACTTCCTTTTGATAGATTCCAAAACGTTGATCCTATTTTAGGCCCAGAAATGAAATCCACCGGGGAAGTAATGGGTATAGGTACATCATTCGCTGAGGCATATGATAAATCTCAAATCTCAGCTGGAACAATTATCCCAGATGGAGGGTCGGTATTTCTCAGTGTTAGAGAGAATGATAAACCTCATCTTGAAGAGCTCGCAACCAGGCTAGATCAATTGAACCTATCTATTGTGGCCACTAAGGGAACTGCTAGAGAGATCCAAAACATGGGCATTAAGGCAAGAATAATAAATAAAGTAGCAGAGGGTAGACCACATGTTGTTGATTTAATCAAAAACAATGAAATTTCTTTGTTAATTAATACGACGGAAGGTAAAGAATCTATCCAAGATTCTTCTTCCATCAGAAGAACTGCTCTAGATAATAAAATTCCATGTACGACAACTTTGCAAGGTGGTTTAGCCATATGCGAAGTCCTAGAAAAGAGACTTGATTGGTCTGTCCAAAACATTCAAGATATTCACAAAAGTATTGAATAAAATTGAACAGAGAGCCAATGACAGTCGAAGGAGAAGAAAGCCTTCGAACGGAATTACAGCATCTAATTACAGATGTTAGACCAAACATTACCAAAAAAATTGCCGAAGCAAGAGAATTTGGCGATCTCAAAGAAAATGCCGAATATCATGCTGCTAAAGAACAGCAAGGTCTTACCGAAGCGAGGATAAGAGAAATTGAAGGAAAATTGAGTGCATCTCAAATCATAGATATCAAAAAAATTGAATGTACAGGAAGGGTTATTTTTGGATCTACGGTTTCACTCCTAGATATGCAAAATGATGAAAAAATCAGCTATCAAATTGTAGGCGAGGATGAAGCAAACGTAAAAAATGGAAAAATATCTTATTCTTCCCCTTTGGCAAGATCTCTCATCGGTAAAGAAGAAGGAGAAGCTACAAAATTTGAAAGTCCCTCCGGCATCAAAGAGTATGAGATCCTTGAGGTTTCTCACATTTAAATGTCATATTCAGGAGGCGAGCACTTTAATAAGCTTGCTAAGTCTAGAGGGTATAGATCGAGAGCAGCCTTTAAGCTTCATCAAATAAATAACAAATTCAATCTTCTCAAAAAAGGTTGCTCTGTGATGGACTTAGGCAGTTCTCCAGGCGGTTGGAGTCAAGTAGCAAAAGAATTAGTAGGCAATTCAGGAAAAGTATTTGCTTTAGATATCATTCCAATGAAACCCATAAATGGGGTTGAATTTATAGAATTTGATTTTAGGGATAAAGATATAAAGAAATTTATTAATCTTGATTTTAATGTTGTAATTTCTGATATTGCGCCCAATATAAGTGGTATAGCTATTACAGACAAAGAAAACATGCTTGAACTACTAAATAATGTCGTTGATTTTTGTAACTCCTCTTTAATGAAAGGAGGTTCTCTGATAGCAAAATGTTTTGAAAATTCAAAAAATGATCTAAAAAGATCTTTATTAATCCACTTCAGTAACGTAACTTTTTATAAGCCAGATGCATCAAGAAAAACATCTAAAGAAATTTATGTTATTGCACAAAATAAATTGAAATAAGTTATGTCAGATTTTCTAAGAAATATTTTCCTTTGGTTAGCAATTGCTGGTACTACCTTTTTTGTTATTCAAAGTCTTTCGGGTCCAGCAACTTCATCTTCGATGAATTATTCTGAGTTTGTGTCTCTTGTAAATTCAGATCAAGTTTCATCTGTAGAGTTCAAAGGTGATGGATATACTCTTGAAGGTATACTTCAAGATGGTTCTCAATTTAAAACAACACGTCCAGTCTATGTACAAGACAATCAATTGATGGATGATCTTTTCGAACATAGAGTACAAGTATTAGGTGAAGAGCCACAACAGGAAAGCATTTGGACTCAATTGTTGGTTGCAAGTTTTCCAATTCTAATAATTATTGCAATTTTCATGTTTTTTATGAGGCAGATGCAAGGCGGAATGGGCGGCAGAGGTGGCCCTATGAGCTTTGGTCGAAGTAAAGCTAAACTCCTTGAAGGCGGGAAAGTTAAAACTACATTTGCAGATGTAGCCGGGGTTGAAGAAGCAAAAGAGGAAGTACAGGAACTAGTCGATTTCTTAAGAGATCCTTCAAAATTTCAAAAATTAGGAGGCAAGATTCCTCGAGGAATTTTAATGGTTGGATCTCCTGGAACAGGTAAAACTTTGTTAGCTCGTGCTATAGCAGGTGAAGCAAAAGTTCCTTTTTTCTCAATTTCAGGGTCTGATTTTGTCGAAATGTTTGTTGGAGTTGGTGCTTCAAGAGTTAGAGACATGTTTGAGCAAGCTAAAAGACAGTCACCATGTATTGTGTTTATAGATGAGATCGATGCTGTTGGAAGACATCGTGGTGCGGGTCTTGGAGGAGGACATGATGAAAGAGAACAAACACTAAACCAACTACTTGTAGAGATGGATGGTTTTGAAGCTAATGAAGGAATCATCATAATTGCTGCAACAAATAGACCTGATGTTCTAGATCCAGCTCTTTTGAGGCCTGGTAGATTTGATAGACAGGTTGTCGTTCCTTTGCCAGATATCAAAGGTAGAGAGCAAATACTTAAAGTGCATATTCGAAAAGTGCCAGTTGATAAGGATGTTGAAGTATCCTTTATTGCAAGAGGTACCCCAGGATTTTCAGGTGCCGATTTAGCTAACTTGGTCAACGAAGCTGCTTTGTTTTCTGCTCGAGCAGGAAAAAAGAAAGTTACTATGGAAGAGCTTGAATTGGCAAAAGACAAAGTCATGATGGGTGCAGAAAGAAAATCCATGGTTATGAATGAAGCCGATAAAATTAAAACGGCTTACCATGAATCTGGTCATGCAATTGTTGGTAGATTGCTTGAAGAACATGATCCAGTTTACAAAGTATCCATAATTCCTCGTGGAAGAGCTTTAGGAGTGACTGTCTTTCTCCCTGAAGAGGATAAATACAGTAACAGCAAACAAGAAATTCTCGATAGAATTTGTGGTTTATTTGGTGGCAGGATAGCAGAAGAATTAATTTATGGTGATAAAGGCATTACCACTGGTGCTTCTAATGACATTGAAAGAGCTACAGATTTAGCAAGAAACATGGTCACTAAATGGGGTTTATCAACTGCAATCGGACCAATGAAATACGACGAAGATTCAGACGAGCCCTTCCTAGGAAGATCGGCTAGTTCGCAATCTAAAGGAATTTCTGATCAAACTGCAGAGAAGATTGATAAAGAAATCAAGAAAATTATTGATGATTGTTACAAAAGAGCAACCAAAATTCTTAAGGATAACATTGATAAACTTCATTTAATGTCAGAGTCTTTAGTCGAGCTGGAAACTCTTGATACAGCACAAATTGATGACATTATGGCAGGAGCTAAACCAAGAAGAGAATCAGATGATGATTCTGCTCCAAAAAATACTGGCAAAAAAAGCTCCTCTATAGAAGAACCTGCAAATCAAACTTAATATGCCTTCTGTATCTGGGAGCCTCATAAAAGAGTTTCCCAGACTAATGGGGGTAATAAATCTAACTACTGATTCATTTTCAGATGGTGGTCAGTTATTCTCCGGCGATAAAGTTGATTTATCGAAAGCTCTTAGAAAAGTTGAAAAACTTATAAATGAAGGCGCCGATATTCTAGATTTTGGAGCTGAGTCTACAAGGCCAAGCTTCACTGAAATTCCTTCACAAGTCCAAATAGATAGATTGATCCCGATACTAGAACGGATCAAGGATGAAGATATTATGATCTCTGTTGATTCAAGGGATTATAAAGTTCTCTACGAAGCTTCTAAATTTGGGATGAAATTTATAAACGATGTATCAAAAAACATATCTCAAAAGAAGTTAAAGTTAGCAAAAGAAAAAGAACTTTTCATATGCACAACTCATCATGGAAATAAAACAAAAAAAACATCAAATATTCTTTTGGACGTGGATAACTTCTTTCAGGCTAAAGAAAAATCATATCTTTCCAAAGGCATAAATATTGAACAATGCTTTTTTGACCCTGGGTTTGGTTATGGGAAAACACCCCTGGAGAATATATTCATGATGACTAATATAAATTTTTTCAAAAAAGAAAATAGGAAAATACTTACTGGAACTTCAAGGAAGAAATCTTTTGCAGATTTCTTTAAAGATACCTCAAAAACTAAACTATCAGCTAGCTTACTGAGTGGTATAATTTGTGCTCTAGGCGGGAGCAATATAATAAGAAGTCACGAAGTTAAACACCTTCGAGAGGAATTAGAAAAATTAGGTATTTATGAGAGATAGAAAACTAATATTTTTTGGTACCGATGGTGTTAGAGGATCTATAGATAATGAAGTTAATCCAGAGTCAGTCCTCAAACTTGGCCATGCTGCAGGGAGACATTTCAAAAAAAGGGGAATCAACACTTTAGTAATCGGAAAAGACACAAGGATTTCAGGATATATGCTGGAGTCTGCCCTTCAGGCTGGAATTATTTCATCTGGAGTAAATGTCAGATTAGTAGGACCTATGCCAACGCCGGCAATTTCATATCTGGTATCTACATTCAAGGGACATGCTGGAGTGGTAATAAGTGCCTCACATAATTCATTTGAAGATAATGGCATTAAATTTTTTGATGAAAATGGAGAAAAGTTATCCATAGAGAATGAAAGAGAAATAGAAAAATTTGCTGAAGAAGCTTATGAATTTGTACATCCTGAAAATCTTGGCAAGGCGGCAAGGATTAGTGATGCAAAAGGTAGGTATATTGAATTTTGTAAGAATACCTTGAGTGATGACATCTCATTTTCAGGATTAACTCTTGTTATTGATTCTGCTAATGGTGCTGCCTATGAAGTTGCTCCCAAAGTTTTTAAGGAGTTAGGAGCTGAAGTTTATTCTATTGCTGATAGTCCGAATGGCTTAAATATAAATAAAGATTGTGGAAGCACCAATATAGATTTCTTAAAAGACGAAGTTTTAAGCAAAAATGCAGATTTTGGCATTGCTCTTGATGGTGATGGAGATAGATTGATTATCATCGATTCAAACGGTCAAGAATTAGATGGAGATGATATTTTATATGTCATCGCAAAAAATAAATTTGAGTCAAAAATACATCTTGGCGTTAAAGGAGTAGTCGGAACTCTTATGACAAACAAAGGGTTAGAGAAAGCTTTTAACGATGAAGGTATTGAGTTGGTGAGATCGGATGTTGGGGATAAGTATGTTTTACAAAAGTTAAATGAACTTAACTGGACTCTTGGAGGAGAACAGTCTGGACATATTCTTTGCCTAGATAAATCAAATACTGGAGATGGAATAATCGCTGCGATTCAGTTTTTGCAATCTATTGTAGTTTTAAATAAAACAATACCCGAACTACTTTCAGAGTTTAAAAAATATCCTCAAATCCTTACCAATGTAAAAGTTAAGGATGGAAATAAAGTTTTAAAAAATAAAAAATTACAGAAAGCTCAAAAAAAATCAGAAGAGTTATTAGAAACTTTTGATGGCAGAGTACTCATAAGAAAATCTGGAACAGAACACAAGATTAGAATAATGGTTGAAAGTAATTCTCAGGAAGCAACTTCAGAGCAATCAGCTTTATTAACTGATCTTGTAGAATCAATTTCATGAAGCATTTAATTGCAAATTGGAAAATGAACTTTGTAAATTTGGATGCATGGCTCAAAGATTTTGATCTAAATAAAATCTCAGAAGAAATTAAGGTAGTAATTTGCCCTAACTATCTAGATATACAAGATTTATATAAAAAATCATCGAAAACTCACAAAAAAATTTATATCGGTGCTCAAAATTTATCTTCAGAGACTGAGGGCGCATTTACTGGTCAAATTTCAGGAAAAATGCTCAGAAATATTGGAGCTTCTTACTCTATAGTAGGCCACTCCGAAAGCAGGCTTCAAGGGGAAGACAATGAAACTATTCTTAATAAAGTTCAAACAGCCTTTGATTGTGATCTTATACCTATTTTGTGTATTGGTGAAAATCAGGACGAATATTCCAAAGGTAGAACAGAAAAAAAAATAAAACATCAATTAACAGAAAATTTATTTCCTCTTAAAAACTTATCAAATAGTGTTTTGATTGCTTACGAGCCCATTTACGCTATTGGTTCTGGAATAGCTGTCCAAAACGAGCATTTAGAAGAGGTTTCTCTTCTCATAAAAGATTTAGTTAAAGACAATTTAGGTAGAGATTTGACATTGGTCTATGGGGGAAGTGTAACTTCAGAGAGTGCTAAGAACCTTGCCAAAGTAGACGGCATTGATGGATTTTTAGTAGGAAATGCTTCTCTTGACCCTAAAGAATTTGCTAATATCGCGCAGAGTTTAGAGTAATGATTCTTTTTTTGATTATATTCCAGGTGATTTCAGCCATATTATTGGTTGGAATAATTTTGTTGCAGCACGGCAAAGGAGCAGATATTGGCTCTGCATTTGGTTCCGGTTCTTCAAATCCAATGCTTGGACCTATTGATTCAACCAATTTATTAACAAAAGTCACTTGGGTTTTAGTAGCTATATTCTTCGTTGTAACTATTTCTATATCAATAGTTCAAAAAAATGAAATTAATAATGAATTTGATTTTCTTATCGATCAAAATAATATTGATCAGATTGAAGAAGAAATCATTCAAGAATTACCAGAATAAGGGCCGAAGTGGTGGAACTGGTAGACACGCTATCTTGAGGGGGTAGTGGACAACTGTCCGTGGAGGTTCGAATCCTCTCTTCGGCACCAATTTACTTGAAAAACAAGCTTTAAAAACCTATACTCGCGCAGTTTAAGAATATTGCGGGGTGGAGCAGTCTGGTAGCTCGTCGGGCTCATAACCCGAAGGTCGTAGGTTCAAATCCTGCCCCCGCTACCATTTTTTGGGCCCTTTATGGGCTTCTTTTATATGTGGTTATGACTAGTACGATAGAAAAGTTAGAAACAAACATTACAAAAGATATTGAATCTTTTGGTCTTTCTCTGTGGGGGATTGAATTGTCAGGGAATTCAAGATCAAAATTAATAAGGATTTTTATAGACAAAAAAAACGGCGTTGACATAGATGACTGCCAGAAAGTTAGCAATCAAGTGAATGAATTACTCACCAATATAGAGCTTGTATCATTTGATTATACTTTAGAAGTATCTTCACCAGGGCTGGATAGGAAATTCTTTAAATTAGAGCAATTTCATGAATTTATTGGACATGAAATTAAAGTCAAATTTTATGAGGGAAATAAAAAAATAACCAAAACTGCTTTACTGCTTAATGCCAATGAGGAAGGTATTTTATTGAAAGATGAAAACGAATTCTTTATTAATTTTGACAAAGTTATAGTCGCAAGACTTGAACCAATTTTCGAGGTATCAAATGAATAATGAAATATTAATGGTTGCAGAATCGGTCTCTAACGAGAAAGCATTACCAAAAGATACTATTTTTGAAGCAATTGAATTTGCTTTAGCTAGTGCTGCTAAGAAAAAATATTCTGATGAGGTGGATATTCGCGTGGATATAGATCCCCAGACAGGAGATTATGAAACTTTCAGATGTTGGGAGGTAGTAGAAGTTGATGACTATGAAACTCCTGAAATGCACATTCTTATAGATAGTGATGATGCAGAGGAAAAAAACCTTTCTATTGGCGATTTAGTCAAAGAAAAGATTGAAAATGTTGAGTTTGGAAGAATTGCTGCTCAAATAGCAAAACAAGTAATTGTACAAAAAGTAAGGGATGCAGAAAGGCTTGAGATAATTAAGAAATTCAGATCTTACTTAGGTCAACTTGTTACTGGGACAGTAAAGAAAGTTACTAGAGAAACAATCATAGTTGATCTTGGAGAAGGAGCTGATGCAATTCTCCCTAGATCAGATTTAATACAAGGAGAGATATATCGCATCGGAGATAGGGTCAGGGCTATTCTTGAAGAAACTGTTCGTGAAAATAGAGGATCACAATTAACTTTATCTCGGGGGTCAAAAGAGATGCTAGTTGAATTATTTAAGCTTGAAGTTCCTGAGATAGCTGAAGAAGTAGTTCAGATAAGAGCTGTGGCTAGAGAACCTGGGGGAAGGTCTAAGATTGCAGTTAAAACAAACGATACAAGAATTGATCCTGTTGGAGCATGTGTGGGAATGAGAGGAGCGAGAGTTCAAGCAGTTTCAAACGAATTAGGTAATGAGAGAATTGATATTATTGTCTGGGAGGATGATCCGGCAAAATTACTTATAAACACTTTGTCACCAGCTGAAGTTACTTCAATAGTTTTAGACGAAGATGCAGATAAAATGGAAGTTCAGGTCAAAGATGAAAGCTTGGCTCAAGCAATAGGAAGAAATGGTCAAAATATTAGATTATCCTCAGAACTAATTGGATGGGACATTCAGATTCGAGGAGAAAATGAAGATAAAGAATCTTCTGGGTCTGATCAAGCTTCAAATACTCTTGAAAAATACTTAGATATTGATACTTCTACTTCAGAAATTCTAATTTCTAATGGTTTTGAATCAGTGAACTCTATTGCAGAAGCTGAAATATCGAAACTTTGCGAAATAGAGGAGATTACAGAAGAAATTGCCGAAATGTTAATTGAAAGAGCTTCTGATGCACTGATTGAAATTGCTCTTTTAGATATGGAAGAAGCATTTGACTTTAATTCATTAGAGGATGTCGATGAAGAAATTGCAAAAGTTCTTTCAGATAATTTATCTAGCAAAGATGAGCTAGCTGATCTATCTGTTGATGAATTAGTAGAAATGACCAAAATAGATGAAGATTTAGCTGCAAAAATTATTATGGATGCAAGATCTGATTGGTTTGAGGAATAAAAAATATGGATGTAAGTGATTTAGCAAAAGTCATAGGATACGAAGTAGATTCATTGTTAGAAGCAATAAATCAAGCAGGTCTATCTCAATCATCTGCCAACGATAATATTTCTACAGAAGATAGAAAAAAAATTCTTGAACATATTAAGAGCACTAAGAAAGGTTCCAAGAAAACTATTTCTATTGCTAAGAAAACAAAGACCGAGACTAAGAAAGATGAAGGACAAATCTCTATAACTAGATTTAAATCCGAGAGTCAAACTGCTAAGGAAAAAAGTTCATCAGGAGATCTATCTGGAACAATTGATTTTGAAGCTGCCGAAAAAAGGAGAGTCCAGGCGTCTAGTGATAAGAAGGCTCAAGATGAAGAAAGAGAAAAAAGAATCAAAGATTCTTCTACAAAGGTAATAAGGAAGACAAAACAGGAGCAAGCAAAACAGAGCAAAGGAAGCACTTCTCCAAAAAAATCAACTAAAACTCAGAGAAAAGATCTCAAAAGTCCTGCCAAAGATTCAAAACTAGATAAAAAAGAACAAGAAGGTGAAAAGTTTTTAGAATCTCAACTTGCATCAGTCCAAAAATTTGAGAAGCCTGCAGAATTTATTCAGAAAGAAATATCAATCCCTGAAACTATTTCTGTAGCTGAACTCGCTAAAGGACTTTCCGTAAAGTCTTCTGACCTCATTAAAGCTCTTATGAATAATGGAATTATGGCTACTGTGAATCAGTCTCTTGATCAAGAAACCGCAGTTCTTATAACCACTGAATTGGGTCACGTAGGCAACCCGATTCAAGAAAATGAAGCTGAAGAAAAAATGCTTGAGGGATTTGCTCAAGAGGGAGAGCAAATTGCAAGAGATGCCATTGTTTCTGTACTGGGACATGTTGATCATGGAAAAACTTCGCTTCTTGATTACATAAGAAATTCCTCCGTTGCAGATAAAGAAGAGGGAGGCATCACTCAAAGCATAGGTGCTTATCAAGTATCAATTGAAGACAAGAATCTCACATTTATTGATACACCAGGACACGCTGCATTCTCAAAAATGAGAGCTAGAGGTGCAAATTCTACTGATATTGTTGTTCTCGTAGTTGCTGCTGATGACGGAGTTCAACCTCAAACAGTTGAAGCCATAAATCATGCTAAAGCTGCTGGTGTGCAAATTGTGGTTGCAATAAATAAAATCGATAAACCAGAGGCTGATGTAGACAAAATAAAAGGGGATTTAGCCAAGGAAGAACTTGTTGCAGAAGATTGGGGCGGTGATATTCAAATGGTTCCTGTATCAGCTCAATCTGGAGAAGGAATCCCTGAATTATTAGAAACAATTTTCTTAGTAGCAGAAATCATGGACTTGAAGGCATCTTTTGAAGGGCCTGCAACTGGAGTAGTTTTAGAATCTGGCGTAAAAAGAGGTGAAGGTGCAGTTGCTACATTATTAATTCAACAAGGCAGCCTAAATACAGGTGACTTTATTCTTGTAGGAGATCAAACCAGAAAAATTAGGGCTCTAAAAGATTTTAATGATAAACCAATTAAAACTGCACAACCTTCCTCGCCAGTATCTATATCAGGTTTGGAATATCCTCCATCAGCTGGGGATCAGTTTTATGTATTAAAAGATGAAAAAACAGCAAAAAATCTATCAGAAGAAAGAGCTACAAAAGAAAGAGAAAAAAGACTCTCTAGGATGGGCTCTCTAAATTCTGAAAATATATTTGCAAATGCTGATGGAACTAAACCTTCAATAAATCTTATTCTTAAATCAGACTCTAACGGAACATTGGAAGCTCTATCCGGTTCAGTTCTCAATATGAAGGTTGATGAGGTTAATTTAAAAATTGTACTCGATGGAGTGGGCTCTATTACCGAAAATGATGTCAACTTAGCAATTGCATCGGAGGCAACTATTTTTGGCTACAACGTGAGAGCTGATACTACTGCACTCAACTTAGCAGAAAGCGAAGGTATAGAGATAAAGTATTTCGGAATAATATACGATTTGCTGGATTCAATTAAAGCTTTGATAGAAGGATCTTTAGAGCCAGAAATAAAAGAAAGACAGTTGGGCATCGCAGAAGTAAAAGAATTATTTAAATCGCCCAAATTCGGCCTGATAGCAGGTTCAATGGTTACTGATGGAAGCATCATGGCAAATAAACTAGTAAGAGTTCTAAGAGATAATATTGTAATTCATGAAGGAAAATTAGACTCTCTAAGAAGATTTAAAGATGAGGCTTCAGAAGTAAAAAGCGGCACTGAATGTGGAATAGGAATTACTAATTATACTGATGCAAAAGTAGGCGATGTCATTGAAGTATACGAAAGAGAAGAAATAGCCAGAAAACTTGAATCTTGACAAATAAATACTCATTTAAGAGGTCTGATAGGATCGCAGATCTTATATTCAGGGAAACTTCTAATTTAGTTCAAACGCAGGTAAAAGATCCCCGACTAGAAAATACCGTCATCACTAAAGTAGAGATATCTGACAATATGAAGATAGCCAAAATCTTCTATAGAAATTTGATACCTTCTTCCGATCAAGCAGAGTTAGAAAAAGGTTTTAAAAAGGCATCAGGCTTTTTAAGATCAAGTCTGGCAAGAAATTTATCTTTGAAAAGAGTTCCAAGTCTGATTTTTATCTTTGATGAGCTTAATATTTATGATTAATGGCGTACTTCAAATTGATAAGCCAAAAGCTGAGTCATCTGCTTCTTATATAAGAAGACTGTCTAAATTAGATCCAGAACTAAAAATTGGGCATTGTGGAACTCTTGATCCAATGGCTACTGGAATATTGATAGTTTGTCTTAATCAAATGACCAGATTTGCTTCCTATCTTAGCTCGTCTGAAAAAACTTATCATGCATGCATATTCTTTGGGAAAAAGACTAGCACTGGTGACTCTGAGGGGCAGATAATCGATTCAAAAGAATTTTCATTTTTAGATTTCTCTTTAAAAGATGTAGAAAACAGAATTCAAAAATTCGTGGGTAAATCAAAACAAAAACCTCCAGCATACTCAGCCTTAAAACACAAAGGAAAATCTCTTTATGAATACGCAAGAAAAGGCATAAAAATAGATAAAGACGAAAGAGAAATTTTTATATCTTCAATAAAACTATTATCCATAATGGGAAATGAAATTAATATTGAAGTCTCTTGTAGCTCTGGAACTTACATAAGATCCTTAGCAGAAGATATCGGCGAACTATTTAATTGTCCTGCGTATTTGAAAGATCTTAGAAGAACCAGATCAGGGAATTTCTATGTTAAAAATGCAATCAAACTCCCTGAAGAAAGTTTACCTATCGATAAAATAATTTCACCAAATGATGCACTTAATTGCTTTAATGAGATACAATGCGCGCCAGATATAGTAGATAAATTAAGAAACGGCCAATTCGTCGAATCTAACTTGAAATATGATTCTTCGACTATTTTAAGGCTAAGGGATTCCAAAAGGGGATTCATTGGATTGGTAGAATATAACGAAGGTTTACTAAAACCAAAACGATTCCTAGAAAATTTTCTATCTACATCTTAAAAACTAGGAGGACTCATTGAGTTTAACAACAGAACAGAAAAATGAAATTGTAAGTAAATTTGCCGTATCGGATGGAGATACTGGTTCACCTCAGGTTCAAATAGCTCTATTAACTGCAAATATTGAATCGTTACAAAAGCATTTTAAAGATCATGCGAAGGATCATCACTCCCGTCAGGGACTTATAAGAATGGTGAATTCTAGGAGAAAATTATTAGATTATCTCAAAGGAAAAGATCCCGAGGCTTATTCTTCTGTTCTAGAAGCACTGAATCTAAGAAAGTAATTTAGATTCAGATTTATAAAGGAAATTAAATGTTTGAAGAGACTTATGCGTCAGTTACAACAAATGTAGCTGGTAGAGAAATAAAATTAGAAACAGGAAAAATAGCACGACAAGCCACAGCATCTATCATTGCTTCTTCTGGCGATAATCAAGTTCTAGTAACTGTCGTTGCTGGAAGAGAGCCAGAAGGCCAATCTTTTTTTCCACTAACAGTAAATTACACAGAAAAATATTATGCTGCAGGAAAGATTCCAGGCAGTTTTTTTCGTAGAGAGGGTAGACCAACAGAAAAAGAAACACTTGTCTCAAGACTTATTGATAGACCTTTAAGACCTTTATTTCCGAAAGGTTATTTTCAAGAAGTGCAAGTAATATGCACAGTTTTATCTGCTGATAAGAATGAAAGTCCGGAGATAATTTCTCTCATTGGAGCATCTGCTGCTTTAGCGATATCTGGCCTTCCTTTTGAGGGTCCAATTTCTGCTGCAAGAGTGGGATTTGTGGATGGCTCATATGTGCTCAATCCTGATAATGAATCACTTGAAAAATCGATGTTGGATATGGTTGTTGCTGGAACGAAAGATGCTATTTTGATGGTTGAATCTGAGGCAAAAGAACTTTCAGAAGATCAAATGCTTGGAGCGGTTTTATTTGCTCATCAAGAAATGCAAAAAACAATTACTTTAATTGAAGAGCTCGCTTCAAAAACCTCTATTCCTGAAATTGAATATTCTATAAAAGAAGATAATTCTGAATTAAAAGAAAAAATTATAAATATTGTAAGAGATGACCTAGTGAGTGCTTATTCGATTCCAGAAAAGGCTAAGAGACAGGAATCAGTCTCTTTTGCTCGAGATAAAATGAAAGAGAGTCTTAGCGATGAAGACTTGGAAGATGAAAACGCTGTTTCTGGATATTTCAAATCAGTAGAATCAGAAATAGTAAGATCTAGACTCCTTAACGGAGATTCAAGAATAGATGGTAGAGACCTTGATACAGTCAGACCAATAGATATAGAAGTTGGATTTTTAAATAAATCTCACGGTTCTTGTTTATTTACGAGAGGTGAGACTCAATCTATTGGTGTTGCAACACTAGGTGGGTCCAGAGATGCTCAATTGATTGATGCTCTTGAAGGTACAACAAATGATCCCTTTATGCTTCATTATAACTTTCCTCCATTTTCTGTTGGTGAGGCAGGTTTTATAGGGGCGCCGAAAAGAAGAGAAATCGGTCATGGAAAATTGGCACGAAGAGCTTTGGAAGCAGTTTTGCCATCCCAAGAAGAGTTCCCCTATACCATAAGGGTTGTATCCGAAATAACTGAATCGAATGGCTCTAGTTCCATGGCAACAGTCTGTTCTTCAAGTCTATCAATGATGGATGCAGGAATTCCTATTAAGAAAGCTGTGGCAGGAGTAGCTATGGGACTTGTTCTTGATGGCGATGATTTCTGCGTCATAACAGATATTTTAGGAGATGAAGATCATCTGGGAGATATGGATTTTAAGGTAGCAGGAACTTCAGATGGAGTAACGGCTCTTCAGATGGATATTAAAGTTAAAGGAATATCAGAAGAGATCATGGAGGTAGCTCTTGAGAAAGCACAGATAGCAAGGACTCACATCCTTGAAAAAATGGACTCTGTATTGGACTCACCAAGAAAAGAACTTTCTCCAAATGCCCCGCAAGCCGTAAATATGACTATTGCAAAAGATAAAATTAGAGAAGTGATTGGAAAAGGCGGTTCGGTAATTAAAAGCATTACCGAAAAATCTGGTGCAAATGTAGATATTAATGATGATGGAGAGATTAAAATATTTGGCGATTCACCTGAATCAAGGCAAACAGCCATAGACCTTATTAATCAAATTGTTGCAGATCCTGAAGTCGGTCACATTTATACCGGTACTGTAGTTAAAATTGTCGATTTCGGAGCTTTTGTTTCAATAGATGGTGGAAAAGAAGGCCTAGTCCATGTCTCAGAAATCATGGAAGAAAGGGTTGAGAAAGTCTCTGACTACCTTGTTGAGGGAGAAGAAGTCGATGTTAAAGTCATTGGTATTGATGACAGAGGTAGGGTAAAACTTAGCATCAAAGCAGTAAATTCACCGGAAGAAACTACCGAAGGATAAATCTGGTGGCTATGGGTAGACTTGAACTACCGACCTCTGCGTTATGAGTGCAGCGCTCTAACCAGCTGAGCTACATAGCCAAAGAAAGAGAATTCTCTTAGTCTGATCATTAAAAGTCAAGCAACAAGCTATACATTGAATCTGAAGTGAACTATGTCTCCATCTTTAATGATGTATTCAGAACCTTCGGATCTTAATTTTCCTGCCTCTTTAGCTCCTAGCTCACCATTAAACTCAATATAATCTTCATAGGAAATGGTTTCAGCTCTGATAAAACCTTTTTCAAAGTCTGTATGAATTGTTCCTGCAGCTTGAGGAGCCAGAGATCCTTTTTTTATTTCCCAGGCTCTTACTTCTTTTTTTCCAGCCGTAAAAAAGGTTTGAAGACCTAAGCTATCAAATGCTGCCCTGATCATGACGTTTAATCCAGGTTCTTCTAGACCTATATCTTTCAGAAGATCATCTTTGTCATCTCCAAGTTCAGCTATTTCAGCTTCAAGCTGATTGCATAGACCAATGACTTGAGAATTATTTTCAGAGGCGAATTCTTTAACGGATGAATAAAATTCATTTTCTTCAAGGCTATCATCTATGTTTGCGACATATATAACAGGTTTGATTGAAATAAGATTTAAGCCTTTAAGTTCAGCTAAATCGTTATTTTCAAAGTTTATATTTCTTAAATTCTCTTCTTTATTTAGAAATTCCAATGTTTTTTCATAAACTTCTAAAGTAAAGAGAAGCTTTTTGTCGCCACTTTTAGCTTTCCTCTTAACATTTTCAATGGCGTTCTCAAGAACTTCCATATCTGCAAGGATAAGTTCAAGTTCTATCGTTTTTATATCATCTAGAGGAGATATTTTATCTTTGACATGAATAATGCTTTCATCTTCAAAGCATCTAACCACGTGAATAATCGCATCTGTTTCTCTGATATTGGCAAGAAACTTATTACCTAAACCCTCTCCCTTGGAAGCTCCCTCAACAAGACCAGCGATATCAACAAATTCAACAGTTGATTGAATTATTTCCTCAGGATCAACAATTTCAGCTATTTTATTTAGTCTTCTGTCAGGAAGATTTACTATTCCAACATTAGGATCAATTGTGCAAAATGGAAAATTTTCAGCTTGTATGCCAGATGATGTTAACGCATTGAATAAGGTAGATTTTCCTACGTTAGGTAATCCCACAATCCCACATTTAAGTCCCATTATTTTTTTGAATGTAATTGCGTCAAAGCTTTTTCCCAATCATCAAAAGCAACAAGTTCAAAAACTTCCAAGGCATTATGCATCGCTATAAGTTTATTTTTTCTTTCGCTAGAAGATCCTTTTTTTACGACAAAGGAATTAACTTTTTTTGTATCGCCTGGATGACCTATACCAATTCTTAGCCTCTTAAAATCTTTTTTACCAGACAAGCTCTGCATAATATCTTTTAAGCCATTGTGACCTCCATCTCCTCCAGAGAATTTTAATTTTGATACTCCAGGAGGAAGATCTAGGTCATCATGAACAACAAGAAGATTTTTTAATTTTATATTTTCTCCCTTTACAGTAGGAGCAACGCTTTTTCCACTTTGATTCATAAATAGGGTAGGGATAGAAAGGATGACTTCCATATCCTTCAATAGAAATTTTCCTATAGAAGCTTTATATTTTTTCTTTTCTGTTAACTCAACATCATACTTTTCACAAAGCATATGAACGAAATCAGTTCCTGCATTATGTCTTGTATTAGCATACCTTGAGCCAGGATTTCCTAACCCAACAACTAAAAAGGTTTCCATAAATTAGTTATCGTTAGATTCTTCTTCTTGAGACTCGTCTGTTTGAGATGAATCGGCAGAAGCTTCAGCATCGTCTGTAACTTCTTCACCATCTTCTCCAATCGCAGGATCATCAATTTCAAGTGAAGCTCTGGTAACAGAACAAGAGAGAACAGGTTGATCTTGGAGATCATTCAATACGCTGGTCAGTTCGACACCTTCGGGCAAGGAAATTTCTGACATCATCACAGATTGATTCAATTCAATGTTTTGAGTGTCGATTTCAATAAATTCTGGAAGAGAGGCTGCAGAGCATAAAACTTCTACTTCGTTTCTGAGGTGAGAAATCATCCCGCCTTGTTGTTTGACGCCAATACAAATATCCTCATTAATAAATTTTAATGGGACATTAACAGTTACTTTGGTATCTTTTGAAACAACAAGGAAGTCAACGTGTGAAGGTCTATCATTTCTCGGGTTTCTTTGAATATCTTTCAATAGAACCTCAAAAGGGGATCCATCAATATTCAAATCGATAACTTGGGAAAAAATACTTGGGTTTTCAAGAATTTTCTTAAGATCTTTCTCCATGACTTTAATATTTGAAGATTTCTCTTCTCCGTATATAACCCCCGGGACTATTTCAGAAGATCTTAAGCTTCTTGAATTTGCCTTACCTGTTTCTTGTCTGGATTCACCAGATATAGTTATTTTTTCGCTCATTTTTTATAAAAACATTTCACTGATTGATTCTTCTTTATTCACTCTTGTTATAGCGCCTGCTAATGTTGAATCCATAGAGACAATCTTTATTTTCTTACAATTTTCAGCCTCTTTTGAGAGCGGAATTGTATCAGTTACTATCAATGAGTCTAGCTTTGATTTGGATATTTTTTCAATTGCAGAACCAGAAAGAACTGGGTGAGAAATATAAGCATAAACTTTTTGAGCGCCTTGTTTTTTCAATGCATCGGCAGCATTGCAGAGAGTTCCTGCTGTATCAATTATGTCATCTATAATAATGCATGTTTTTTTCTTAACGTCCCCAATAACATTCATAACTTCAGATTCATTCGCCTTTTCTCTTCTTTTATCAATGATAGCTAAATCAGTATCCCCCATATATTTTGCTAGTGCTCTTGCTCTTACAACACCACCTACATCAGGAGAAACTACAATTTGGTTTGGATATCTTGATCTGTTTATATGATTTAAGAATGCTTTTGTAACGTAGATATTATCCACAGGTATATTGAAGAAACCCTGTATTTGGTCAGAGTGTAAATCCAGAGTCATGATTCTATTTGCGCCAGCAATCTGAAGAATTTCAGCAACTAGTTTTGCTGAAATAGGCACTCTTTCAGATCTAACTCTTCGATCCTGTCTGGCATAACCAAAATAGGGAATCACTGCGGTAATTCTGGAAGCAGATGCTCTCCTTAAAGCATCTATCATAATTGATAACTCCATGAGATTTTCATTTGCAGGAGAACAAGTTGATTGGATTATGAATACATCCTTTCCTCTGACATTAACGTTTATCCTTACATCTGACTCGCCATCGCTGAATCTCTCAACTTCAGCTTTTCCTAAATTTTTACCAAGTTTTTTAGCAATCTTTCCAGCTAACACATTGTTAGCATTACCTGAAAATAAAATAAGATTTTTAGCAGGCTTTAACATTTTATCTGGCTGGGGTGGTAGGATTCGAACCTACGCATGGCGGCATCAAAAGCCGCTGCCTTACCGCTTGGCCACACCCCATTATTTATTAAGTTCATCATATATCGGAGACTTGTCTAAACTTCTTGTTACAAAAAACTTACAGTTAGTCGGAACTTTCGTTGCAATTGTATACGCCTCTTCTGAAGAATTAAAATTTAAATACATTGAAGAACCAGTTCCAGATAATTCTACAGTTCCATATTGAGACATGAGGTTAAAAATTTCATTTATTTCTGGATATACTTTTCTTGCAAAGTACTCAAAATCATTTTTTAAATGTTTTGGAAAATCCGTCTTATTTTCTTCATAAAACTTGAATGCATCAGCCGTGGATATTTTTATATCTGGATAGATAATTAAATAATAGTTTGCCTCTATTTCAATAGTTTCAAGTAATTCCCCTCTTCCTTTAGCAACAGAATTTTCTCCTTTTATGAAAAAAGGAACATCACTTCCTAGACTAAGTCCAATTTTTAATAACTTACTGTCTGGTAAATTTAATTTAAAAAGTTTATTTAGAACGATCAATGTAGAGGCACAATTTGAACTTCCACCCCCTAAGCCTGCACCAATTGGTATATTTTTCTGTACTTTAAATGAGAAATCAGATTTTTCATGGCATAAGCTTTTCATCAAAAAATAAGCTTTTGTAATTAGATTATCTTCAGTTTTAATCTCATCATTATTGATATTAAGTTGGAAATTTTTACTTTCTTTTATTTCAAGATAATCATACAAAGATATTAATCTGAACTCAGTTTCAAGATCATGATAGCCATCAGGTCTCTTTGAATTTATTTTCAAACCAATGTTTAACTTCGCTGGACAGGAAACTTTCATTTATTTATCAAAATCTTAAGTTTATAAAATGGATTAGTTGCAACTAATTTATCCGTATCTTCTTGAGCGTCGGATATTTTTTCAACAAGGATAGAATCTTCTATTATTTTTAGGAGTTTGCAGTCTCCAGATAAACAATCTCTGTAGTACCAGTCCACTACAGAATAAAGTGTAAAAACTAATTTATCATTCTTTTGAATTATTTCTTCTGCTTTGCTTCTGAAAGAATTATTGACTAGTAATTGATATGTATTTTTATTTTTGAACACAAGGCTGAATTTTGGATAGAACCTACTACTTTTAAAATTTATTATTAATTTTTCTTTTTGTTTTAAAAAACTGACTTTTCCGTTAAGAAAAGATTCACTTGTTGTAAATGAAAAACTTGCATCTAAAAAATCTCTATCATTTTTTGAAGTAATTAAGTCATCTTTAACAGTTGCACAAGATGAAAGATAGGATACTAAAATAAAAATAAGTAGAATTGACCTCAGGATTGAATTTTTATTCATCTTTTAAAAATTTTATAAATGTTAGATTCGATAAAAACAAGATTAACTGAGATTAAGGATAATTTCTCTGATATTCAGACTAAATTAAGCATGCCAGATGTAATAAATGATCAAAAGCAGTATGCATCTTTATCGAAAGAATATTCCAATTTAAAACCTATTGTAGAAAAATTCGAAGAGTACATTCAGTGCGAAAGCAATATTTCAAGTGCTGAAGAAGTACTTAATGAATCTGATGTAGATTTAGCGGAGTTAGCAAAAGAGGAAATTAAAGAAAATAACGAAAGAATTTCTGAGATTGAAATAGAGCTGAAGAATCTTCTTATACCTGTCGATGAGAATGACGATAAAAATGTTTTTGTTGAAGTTAGAGCCGGAACCGGTGGCGATGAGGCAGCACTTTTTGTTGGAGACCTTTATAGAATGTATCTAAGGCTAGCAGAAAGAAATAGATGGAAGAGTGATCTTATTTCGTCAAGAGAAAGCGAGCAAGGTGGATTTAAAGAAGTTGTAATAAAAATTTCTGGAGAGAATGTTTATAAAAAATTGAAGTTTGAATCTGGGATACATCGTGTTCAAAGAGTTCCTTCAACTGAATCACAAGGAAGAATTCATACTTCGGCATGCTCAGTAGCTGTTCTTGCAGAAATAGAAGATGTTGCAGAAGTCGAGATAGATAAGTCTGAAATCAGAACTGACACTTTTCGTGCCTCTGGTGCAGGAGGGCAGCATGTTAATAAGACAGATTCAGCTGTGAGGTTAACTCATATTCCGACTGGAATAGTCGTTGAGTGCCAGGATGATAGGTCTCAACATAAGAATAAAGCAAAAGCACTAACTTTGCTCGGTGCAAAGCTCAAAGCAATGGCAGAAGAAGAGTTATCTCAAGAGCAAGCTGAAAAAAGAAAAAATATGGTTGGGTCAGGAGATCGATCTGAGAAAATTAGGACTTATAATTTTCCTCAAAGTAGAATCACTGATCATAGGATTGAATTTTCGGTTCATAATTTGGATGGTTTCCTAGATGGTGAAATGGAAATCATGATTTCAACTTTACTAGAAGAAAATCAGGCTAGATTATTATCAAACCTTGAAAAAACATTCTCGTGACTAATCTCCGAAAGTTATTTTCAATTTCAAATCTCCCAACAATTGATAAGGAACTAATTTTGTGTCATTTACTCAAAATTGAAAGAGTTGATCTTTATAAAAAGTCAGATATTGAAATTCAAGATACAACAAATAAAGCCTTTACCGATCTTGTAAAGAAGAGAGAAGAAGGTTTTCCTTTAGCATACATAACAGGTATAAAACCTTTTTGGGATGATGAATTTCAGGTTAATGAAAGTACGTTAATCCCAAGACCAGAGTCAGAATTATTAGTAGAAACAGCCATCTCTTTTGATTTAGAGAATTGTTCACTTCTTGAGCTTGGAACAGGATCTGGAGCCATAGGTATGTCTATAGCCAAAGAAAAGCCCTTTTGGACTTGCACCTTGACAGATAAAAGTTTTGAAGCTTTATCTGTTGCGAGAGAAAACATGAAAGCTCTACACCTGAAAAATTCTGTTCTAATTCAGCATGATTGGCACAAAAGATGGCTTTTTGAGCCGATGGATTTGATAATTTCTAATCCACCATATATTAATCGTAATGATTTAGATGGAGATGAGGATGGAATTTGGTTTGAGCCGCCATCTGCACTTTTTTCTGAGAAAAAGGGACTGGCTGACATTAGTACAATCATAAAAAATAGTGTTACTTTCTTAAAAGAAAATGGGAAGTTGCTTATAGAGCATGGATTTGATCAGAAGGATCCTATTAATAAAATGGCAAATCAAAATGACTACAGTGATGTTTCTTTTTTAAAAGATTTGAATGGAAAATGGAGAGTAGCGTGTCTAACCAAGTGAACTTTAGTGAAAAAGAGATGATGAAATATAGCAGAAACATCATGCTTACTGACATAGGGGTTGAGGGACAAAAGCTACTAAAAAATTCTACTGTCACGATTATTGGGGTTGGTGGTTTGGGATGCGCCTGCTCGCAGTATCTGGTTGCAAGTGGAATTGGTAATTTAAACCTCTTTGATCCTGACCAAGTTGATCTAAGTAACTTACAAAGGCAAATTTTATTTCGTGAAGAGGACTTAAATGCTTTTAAAGTTGATGCTGCAGTTACATCTTTACTGAAACTTAATCCTGATGTGAATATAAAAAAATTCAGACAAAGTTTTGAAAAAAATAGTGTTCCTGATGAAATAGCAATGAGCGAAATTGTTATAGATTGTTCTGATAATTTTGAAACTAGAAGGTATACAAATAACTACTGTTATAAAAATAAAATACCCTTAATTTCAGGTTCATGCATCCAGTGGAAAGGGCAGCTTATGAAATTTGATTTCCAAAATGATAGTGCATGTTATGAATGCTTATTCGAAGATACATCTTCGGAAGACTTAAGCTGTACAGAATCAGCAATATTTTCTCCAATAGTAGGGATAATTGGGTCAATGTTAGCTTCAGAATCAATAAAAACAATTACTAAGATATCTAAGAATAGCCAAATTTTCCAAGATTATGATTTCAAAGATAATTTAAGCAGGGAAATATCTTTTAAAAAAAATAACCAATGTAAAATTTGTGGTGAGTGTTAATGATGAAAATCAGAGGATTCATAGAAGGTTTTTATAATAGAAAGCCAAAAAAAAATGATTATGGTTTTGAGAATAGTAATATTACCCATTACATTTATGCGCCAAAAGAAGATTCTTACATCAGACAAAAATGGCGATTAAAAGATAAATCTCTTGAAGCACGAAGCATTCCCAAAAATATAGTGCAAGTATATACATTATCTCCAGGAGCAGACTTTAATAGAAAATCTAAGAAGGATTTTAACTTTCTGCTTTCAAAGTTTAATTTTGCCATTGATAAAGGATTTTCCGAGGTAGGTTTATTGTTTGATGATATTGATATAAATAACATTGGAATAGAATCTGATGATAAGGATTTAGGTAAATTTCACGGCGAATTAATTTCAGAGGTAACTACTAAGTTGGGTCTCAGTAACGGATGGTTTTGTCCATCAATTTATTGCAAAAGCTTTTCTAAAAAAGGAATTCAAAACGATAAGTATCTCGAAGGAGTATCAGAAACCTTAAATAATGATTTATTTTTTCTTTGGACGGGTCCAAAAGTAATTAGCGATTTTATTTCTCAAGACCACCTCAAAGAGCTAGGTCAAGTAATAAAGAATCCTGTGGTTATTTGGGATAATTTTTATGCAAACGATTACTGTCCTACAAGGCTTTTTTTAGGCGATATTTCGGGCAGGGATTTTTTTAGAGGTAATCCTTATGGACACGTTATTAATGGCACCGGCCTCATAAACACTGATGAATTTTTAATAAGTAAAGTTTTTGATAAGAAAAAAAGGATAAATTTACCCAGTGAACTACTGCCTTTGTTTGATAGTCCTTTTAAAAATATCAATAAATCTGAAATCAACAAAATGATTAGAAATTCAAAAGATATTAAGAAAGCAGTTTTTGAGACTACAGACGATAATTTGTTTTTAGAATGGAAACCTTATCTAGTGCAAGCCTTAAATGATATAGAGCTAATAAAAAATTTTAAATCTAAGCAGACTATTGAAACTTACTTGCATCGAAGATATTCTCCATTAGTTAGTCAGACTTTTAATTAATATTAATCATAAAGAGGTAATTATGCTGGGTAATATGATGACTGAACCTTTGCTCATTTCAGGAATTCTTGAGCATGCAATTCAAAATAATTCTAAGACTGAAATAGTAAGCAAGAGAGTTGAAGGAGACATTCATAGATATTCTATTTTAGATGCTGCAAAAAGATCAAAGCAACTTGCCAATGCCTTAGTTAACCTAGGAGTTAAAGAAGGCGATGTTCTAGGCACAATGGCTGTCAATGGCTACCGACATTTTGAACTTTATTTTGGAATCTCTGGGATTGGAGCAGTATTGCATACTTTAAACCCTAGGCTTTTTCCAGAGCAGATAGATTTCATAGTTAATCATGCTGAAGATAAGTATCTTTTTATTGATCTTCCATTTATACCAATAATTGAGGCAGTTGCTAAAAATTTAAAAAACGTGAAAGGTTTCATTGTTTTATGCGACAAAGAAAACCTTCCCAAAGATTCAAAGCTAGAAAATTTGATGTGTTACGAAGAGTTAATTAAAGATGAGAGCGAAGAATTTGATTGGCCAACTTTTGATGAAAACACAGCATCTTCTTTGTGCTATACGTCTGGCACAACAGGAAATCCAAAAGGAGTTCTCTATTCCCATAGATCTACAATACTTCATGCATGGTATTCAAGCGCAGGAAATGCAATGAATTTAACCTCAAAAAGTGTTGTCCTCCCAGTAGTTCCAATGTTTCACGTTAATGCTTGGGGAGTTCCTTATGCAGCTAGTATGCTTGGGTGTAAATTAGTATTTCCTGGTCCTTTCACTGATGGAGAGTCTATTTACAACTTGATTAACGATGAGGGAGTGAATAATTTGCTTGGTGTTCCCACAGTGTGGCTCGGGTTACTAAATTATTTAGATGAAAAGGACATTACTCTAAAAAATGTAAATTCAGTATTGGTAGGTGGATCTGCCGCTCCTAAGTCGATGATAAAAGACTTCCAAGAAAAACATAACGTTTTTCTTTTGCATGGGTGGGGAATGACTGAAATGAGTCCTTTAGGAACATTAAATCAAGATACAGCAGAGATGGATTTAATGGAGTTAGATGATCGTTATGAGCTTCAAACCAGTCAAGGAAGAGCAATATATGGATGCCAAATTAAAATTGTTAATGATGAAGGAGGTACTTTGCCTAACGATGGGAAAACTTTTGGCAGGTTAATGGTTAAAGGGCCAGCAATAATTGAGAGGTATTACAAGTCATCAGAAAGTGCTTTAGAAAATGGTTGGTTTGATACTGGAGATGTATCAACTATTTCACCAGATGGATACATGAGGATAGTAGATAGGAGTAAGGATGTAATCAAGTCTGGAGGTGAGTGGATAAGTTCAATTGACCTGGAAAATACCGCCCTCGGGTGCCCTGGAGTTTTGGAAGCATGTGTCGTAGGAGTTGCCCATGAAAAATGGGATGAGAGACCTCTACTGTTTGTCGTTAAAAATTCTGACGAATGTACAAAAGAATCTGTTTTAGAGTATCTTTCTGATAAAGTTGCAAAATGGTGGTTGCCTGATGATGTGATCTTCATTGATGAGCTACCTCACGGAGCAACCGGAAAACTACTAAAAACAGGTTTAAGAGAAGATTATAAAAATCATTTAATTACAAAAGGAGATTGAAATGGCGGGATTAGTACCAGCAGATACTTTAAAAGATTACATAGGAAAAGATATGGGTACATCAGATTGGTTGGAAATTGATCAAGAAAGAATAAATCAATTTGCTGATGTAACATTAGATCATCAATTCATTCATGTCGATGAAGAAAAGGCAACACCATTATTTGGTTCCACCATTGCTCATGGTTTTCTCTCATTATCATTGATGGCTGGAATGCCTGCTCCTCAAGTAGCTCCAGATAACATGAAAATGGCTTTTAATTATGGTTTAGATAAGGTTAGATTTCTCACGCCTGTAAATGTTGGTTCAAAGGTTCGAACAAAAGCTACTTTATTATCTGTAGATGATAAAGGGGATGGAAGGTATCTAGTTAAAAATGAAATAAAAATGGAAATTGAAGGGCAAGAAAAACCAGCATATGTAGCTGAAGCTCTCACTATGTATGTAACTTAGACTAATTTCTTTTTTAGAATCTCATTTACCAGCTTAGGATTGGCCTTGCCTTTGGATTCTTTCATTACCTGGCCTACAAAAAATCCAAATAAACGATCTTTCCCAGAAAGAAACTGTTCTTTTTGATCAGGGTTATCATTTATAACCTTTTCTATTATCTCTTCAATCTCGTTGTCGTCTGATATTTGCTCTAAACCCAAGTCTTTAATGCTTTTGGAAACTGATAAATCTGGATTTTCCCATATATTTTCCAGAACCTTTTTCGTAGCTTGCCCAGAGATTTTTTCTTCTTTGAGATAGGTCAGTAGTTCGGCAAATTTGACCGCATCAACTTTTGAGTTGTTAGCTTCTGCATCAAATTTATTTAATATGGCTGAAAAATCTCCTAATATCCAATTGGCCACAAGCTTAGGATCATCAATATTAACCAAGGTTTTTTCAAAGAAATCTGCAAGTTCTAGATCGTATGTAAGATTCCTCGCATCATATTCTGATAGACCTAATTCATTTATAAACCTTTCTTTTTTTTCATCAGGCAGTTCTGGCAATTCATTTTTGATCCTTTGGATTTGATCAGACGTAATTTGAATAGGGATTATGTCTGGTTCAGGAAAATATCTATAGTCGTTAGCTTCCTCTTTTGATCTCATTGATCTAGTAGTGTTATTTATAGCATCATACAGCCTAGTCTCTTGAACAATCTCCTCTCCTTTTTCCAGAACAGAAATTTGGCGTTTAATTTCAAAATTAATTGCTCTTTCAACAAATTTGAAAGAATTTATATTTTTAAGTTCCGTTCTTGTACCTAATTTTTTTTCACCTTTCTTTCTTACAGAGACATTTGCATCGCATCTCATTGAACCCTGAGACATATTCCCATCAGAAATTTCCAAAGCACAAACTATAGAATGAATTTTTTTTAAGTAAGCAACCGCTTCATCAGAATTCGACATGTCTGGCTCAGAGACAATTTCTAATAAAGGTGTGCCAGCTCTATTAAGATCAATCGCAGTCTCATTTTCAAATAGATCATGTATAGACTTACCAGCATCTTCTTCGAGATGAGCTCTTGTGATGCCGATTGTTTTGATCTCCTGATCTCCTAATTGAATTTCAATTGATCCTTTGCCAACTATTGGATCATCAAGTTGACTTATTTGATAACCTTTTGGTAAATCAGGATAAAAATAGTTTTTTCTAGCAAAGCCTACTTTCTCAGCAATCGCTGCATTGATAGCAACTCCAAACTTTATAGCCTTTTCAATGGCTTTTTCATTTAAAACTGGAAGAGTGCCCGGCATGCCAAGATCAACTTCGCATGCTTGCAGATTCTGATTAGATCCAAATTTAGTTGGAGCATTAGAAAAGATTTTAGATTCTGAATTCAACTGAACATGAATTTCCAGTCCAATGACACTTTCCCAATTTTCTTTCATTTTTCACCTAACTGAAATTTATTAGAAATATTTAAAAGCGAGGACTCCTCTAAAATATTTCCTATGAATTGTATTCCAAGGGGCATATTATTTTTTTCTCCAAATGGTATAGATGTAGCAGGTAAACCTCCAAGGTTTGCAGGAATAGTAAAAATATCCTGTTTATACATTTCTACAGGGTCAGTTATTGAACCTAAATCAAAAGCTTCCCCAGATGTAGTAGGCAACATTACTGAAGTAACATCTTTGAAGGCGCTAATAAAATCACCTGAAATCAGGTTTCTAATCTTTTGCGCCTTTTTGTAGTAAGCGTCATAAAATCCTGAAGATAAGCAATAAGTTCCTATAAGTATCCTTTTTTTTGTTTCGTTTCCAAAACCTTCACCTCTAGATTTAAAATATAGATCTTCGAGATTTTCAACGTTCTCAGCTCTGTATCCAAACCTGATCCCATCATATCTAGATAAGTTAGCTGAACATTCAGCAGGGGCTATAACGTAATAAACAGGTAATGATAATTCTAAATTTGGTAATTCTATCTCTTTCGTCTTAATTTTTAATTTTTCTAGCCTCTCGATGGCTTCACCATAATTTTTTGATAAATCTTCATCTCCAAAAGAGTCTATTAAATCAGTAACCAAACCAACAACATGCTCAAATTCACTTGATTCACAATCTTCAGAAAAGTTGGGAACTTCCACTTTTATCGAAGTTGCATCTTTTGGGTCATAGCCTGATATGCATTGAAGAGCAATCGCCGCATCTTTTATATTTTTTGCAAGTATTCCTCCCTGATCAAGACTTGATGCAAAGGCAATCATTCCATACCTAGATACTCTTCCATAGGTTGGCTTAATTCCAGCTATACCGCAAAATGAAGCAGGTTGTCTTATAGACCCCCCTGTGTCAGTTCCAGTTGAAAAGCTACTGAAGTTTGCGGCAACCGCTGCTGCAGATCCTCCAGAAGAACCTCCTGGAGTTTTTTTAATATTAAGAGGATTTTTTACTGCCCCATAAAAGCTTGTTTCATTTGAAGATCCCATCGCAAATTCATCCATGTTTGCTTTTCCCAGACAAATTGATCCAGCTTTTTCTAACTTTTCTACAACTGTTGCCGAGTAGGGAGGGTAAAAATTATCCAACATTTTTGATCCACATGATGTTTTGATACCTTTAGTACAAAAAATGTCTTTGTGTACCATTGGTATTCCATTCAAAGGAACATCTTGTTGACTCTTTTTGGACCCATCAGACTTTTTTGCTTTCTCAAGCGCTTTTTCAAAATCATTGGATACAAAGATATTGAGATCTTCTTTATCTTCTATGACCGAAATATAGTTTTCTACCAGCTCTACTGAAGAAAATTTCTTTTCTCTTAAGCCATCTATTTGCTCTTGAAGCGTTAATATTTCCAAATTCATTTATTCAATAACTTTAGGCACGAGGTAAAATCCGTCTTCAGTTTTATTTGAAGTTTTTTGAAGACTTTCTCTGTTTATATCTTCAGAAACTACATCTTCTCTTAGATTAAAATTATCTTTTATAGGATGACTTAGTTCTTCTATTTGATCGCAATCAACTTTATTAATTTTATCAATCATATTCATCGTCAAATTGAGATCCTCTTTCAATTTATCTCTCAGATTATCATCAATTTTAATCTTAGATAATTTCGAAAGATTTTCTAAAGTCTTATCATTTATTGTCATTTTTTTAAATTTTATTTTATTGCAATTTCTTGCCCCTTCGACACAGCATTGATACGATTCGCTTATAAAACGAGAAAGCAATGGTACTAAAATATTTTAGAGGATTATACTCCAATGATTTATCAATTGATCTTGGAACAGCAAATACTCTTGTTTACGTCCGAGACAAAGGAATTGTCCTCAATGAACCTAGTGTAGTTGCCATTAGAAAAACTGAAGGGGCAAGAACAGTAGTAGCAGTTGGAACTGAAGCAAAAAGGATGCTTGGAAGAGTTCCAGGAAATATAGAAGCAATAAGACCACTGAAAGATGGAGTTATAGCTGATTTTCAGGTTACTGAGAAAATGCTTCAACACTTCATTCAACAAGTTCATGGCGATAATTTTATGCGACCTAGTCCGAGAATTCTTGTTTGCGTTCCTTGTCAGTCAACACAAGTGGAGCGAAGAGCAATCAGAGAGTCTGTGCTTGGAGCTGGGGCAAGAGAAGTAAGGTTAATAGAAGAGCCTATGGCGGCTGCAATTGGAGCAGGACTTCCTGTAGAGGAGGCTTTTGGATCCATGGTGGTTGATATTGGTGGCGGTACCACTGAGGTAGCTATTCTGGCGCTTAATGGAGTGGTTTACTCAAATTCACTAAAAACTGGTGGAGACAGGCTAAATGAATCAATAATTTCTTATTTAAGAAGAAAGTATGGAATTCTCATCGGTGAATCTACTGCTGAAAGAATAAAAGAAACTATTGGATGTGCTACTCCTGAAAGTGAATTACAAGAGATGGAAATCAGGGGACGAAATTTAGCTGAAGGTGTACCTAACACACTTTCTATTTCAAGTTTAGAAGTATATGAAGCAATGTCTGGTCCTTTATCTTCTATATTGCAAGCAATTAAAAATGGTCTTGAGCAATCTCCACCTGAACTGAGTTCTGATATATCAGAAAGAGGAATTGTTTTGACTGGTGGAGGAGCCTTACTCAGAGACCTTGATGTTATGATCTCAGAACAAACAGGTATCCCTGTTATCCCAGCTGATGATCCTCTTACTTGCGTTGCAAGAGGAGGGGGAGTTGCCTTAGAAATAATGGACAAATACGATATCGATCTTTTATCAACAGATTAATAATCCCTTATGGCCAAGGAGCATAAACAAGCAGTAATTGCTCAAAAAGCCATTTTTACAACTGGCTCAATGAGGCTTTCCAGAGTGGTTCCATCTATACTCTTTGCCATTTTAATTCTCGCAGCTGATGTTCGATTTAATGTAGGTGAAAAAGTAAAGATTTATGTTGGTTTTGCTTCTGAGCCTATCATTTACATACCGCAATTTGTAAGAGAAGGATGGATTTCTTTTTCTGATTATTTCGAGGATAGGGAAATATTACAAAATGAAATACTTCGCTTAGAAAAAGACGTCGATGATCAAAGATTCAATCTTATAAATTATGAAAGAGTCCTTCAGGAAAATATAGAACTGAAAAAATTACTGGGATACCTAGAAAAGACTACAAAAAAAGAATACATCTATGGCCAAATAGAAGAGATAAATTATTCTCCTAAACCTTCACTAACTGTGGGGATTGATAGGAGTCAAAAAGCAGATCGAATGGTTGCATTTAATTGGACGGGCTTGATAGGATCCGTAGAGTTATCAGCAGGTTCTAAAGTTGAAATTAAACCCATCTTTGCTGAAGATTCTCAAATTCCTATAAGGAATAGAAGGACAAATTCAAACATGATTTTGGTTGGGACCGATATGCCTCAGAATTTTTTAATTAAAGGATTAAAGAAAAACGAAGATATTGTACCAGGCGATAAACTTGTAACATCAGGTCTTGGCAAGAAATATCCTAAAGGAATTGATGTTGGAATAGTTAATAAAATTTTAGCAACATCGAATAATGAATTTTTAGAAATTGAGGTCCTTGGCACCTCAAAATTCACTTCTGGAGATCAAATTTTGTTAACTTTACCGTAATGGCTTATTTTTCTTCAAAAAATCCAAATAAAACTTTATCCACTCAATTAACAATTGGTATTTCACTAATTTTTGGAGTTTTTTTTCAATCGCTCTTAAATTTCTTTTCATATGAAATTTCTGGTTCCTCCATTCCAATTACTTTGATGATTCTAATCTATTGGAATATCGCTTTACCAAAAAATATTGGTCTGTCTTGGTCATTTATTTCAGGGATTCTATTGGACTTAAATCTGGGATATTTTTTAGGTACTCATGTAATTCTATTTTTAATTATATCTTACTTGACTCAGAGGTATTTTCATCGGATTAGAGCTATGTTTCAAATTCAACAATCTCTCTTAATAGCTAGTATCGTATTTCTTTATCTTTTAAGTCTTTATGTTTTTTTTCAAGAATTTGGTTTTTTTGTCATCCTTACAATTATATTAAACAGTTTAATTTCAGCTTTGGTATGGCCTATTCTGTTTGGATCATTAAGGATCATAAGAAGAAAATATACCTATGCGTAAACAATAGATGCGATTCCAAGAAAAGTAAAAAAACCAACGATATCTGTTACTGTAGTAACTATCACTCCACCGCCAATAGCCGGATCAAATTTTAATTTTCTTAATATAAGAGGTATAGAGATACCAGATAATGCTGCAGCTATTAAATTGATCGTCATAGAGAAGATGACAATTAAAAATATATCAAAATCTTTAAACCAAAATGAAGCTATCAAACCTAAAATTATTGACCAAAAAAGACCATTCCAAAAAGAAACAATTAATTCTCTTGATAATATCCATCTTATGTTGCCTGAAACTATTTGACCCAATGCTAGGCCTCTTACGGTAATTGCGAGAGTTTGAGTTGCAGCAACACCTCCCATACTTGCAATTATTGGCATTAAAACTGCTAGAAATATGACCTTTTCAATAGTACCTTGGAAAAGATTAATAACTGAAGATGCAAGAAGAGCTGTTACAAGGTTTGCACCCAACCACAATCCACGAGATCTTAAAGCTGAGAAAGTTTCTTGAAAAGTATCCCTACTCAATCCTGAAATTTGCCTGAAGGGCTGATCAACTTCTTCCTTGATTGAATCTATAACATCATCAATTGTAATTCTTCCTAAAAGTTCACCATCATCATTAGTGACTGGAGCAGAAATAAGATGATTACGTTCAAACAATCTATCGACTTCTTTCTCTGAGCTTGTAGCAAGCAAAGAATGAAATTTTCTGATCATTAAGTCTTCAGCTTTATCTGAACTTTTGGCGGATAAGATTTTGGTAAGAGGCAAATTTCCTCTTAAAATATTATTCCTATTCACAACAAAAACTTTATCCATATCCTGAGGGAGCTCATCTCTAATCCTCAAGTAACGTCTTATTACCTCAATAGTATGCGAGGGTCTAACCACCACAACGTCAGGATTCATCATTCTTCCCGCAGTACCTTTGGCAAAAGAAAGATCTTTACTCACAAGTTCTCTATTTTGGCTTGACATAGCCTTCAAAACATCTCCAATTACCTGTTCGGGTAATTCCTGGATAATTTCAACTATTTCATCCGCTTCAAGCTTTTCGGTTACTAGAGCAACTTCGGTTGCATCCATATTTGATAAGAAGAATTCTCTTACCTCTATCGATAACTCATTTAAAACTTCTCCTTCAACGCTTAAATCTACAAGCTCCCATAAAATTCTTCTGTTATTGGGGCTGCTTGACTCCAAAGCTGATGCAATATCAAAAGGCGACATGCTATTAAACATGCCTCTGATAAGTTCGAATCTTTTTTTTGTTAGTTGGTTTTGGATTTCTTCAGAGAGAGAAATGGCGTTTCCTTGTATCATTTCAAGAAAATTCAGGTTAGGTTTTCGCCTAAATATATTTGCTGTACGGTATTATTTTCTTTAATACTGGATGGATTTCCCGATGCAATTATTTCCCCATCATTAATAACGGAAATATTGTCACAAATATCCATTGTTGCTTGAGCATTGTGATCGCTTATAACAACACCAACATTTTTGGAGCGAAGTTTTGAAATAATATTTTTGATTTCATTTATTGTTAATGGATCAATTCCTGCAAAAGGCTCATCTAATAGAATGAATTTAGGTTCAAGTGCAAAAGCTCTAGCTATTTCAAGCTTTCTTCTTTGTCCACCTGAGAGGTTTTCTGATATCCGTCTCTCTAAATTAAAGAGATCAAATTCTCTCATTAACCTTTCATATTTTTCTTCTATTTCAATATTTTTGAATTTAGTCTGCAGGGCAGCTTTAATGTTATCCGCAACTGATAGCTTTCTAAAAACAGATGGTTCTTGCGGTAAATAAATTATTCCTTTTGAAGCCCTGAAAGAAATATCCTTGAAAGTAATATCATTTTCATCGAGAAAAATTTTTCCTGAGGTAGTCATCTCTAAACCAGATATTAAAGAAAATAAAGTAGTTTTCCCTGCGCCATTAGGTCCCAGGAGTCCAAATACTTCAGAACTTCTTATTTGAAGATCAATACCATGTAAGATTTCTTTTTTCTTAAAGCTTTTTTTTATATTTTTGAGTTCAAGAGTTTCCACTTTTAATCCTTAAATTTTCCGAATTTAAAATGTTGTTATTTTTATAGTCAAAGATGATATCTTCGCCAGTGATATTTTTACCATCAATCAAGATATTAGATGTTCCGGTAAGATATAAAAGTTTCTTTTTTAAATCTATTCTAATTTCATTTGAATAACCTTCAAATCTATTCTTTTTTGCAAAACTTATAGGATTTCCTGACATGGAAATAAGCTCATCAGACAATAAAACTTCCCTCCCTGAAAAAGTAATATCGTTATGGATTATTTTCATATTTTTTGAACTTAAATATTCTTTATCGATGTCTACAAAAACTTTCTCCGCAAAAAGGTCTATCTCCTCCTTGTCTTTGATGATGTTGACTTTTATATTTTCTGATAGATCAAATTGATTTCTTTCAAAGAAAAAATCACCCTTGTTTGCTGACAACTTAACTTGATAGCTGTCCTTATTATTTATCTCAATTTGAGGTTTAAAAATTGAAAGGTTATTGGAATTTGAAAGAGCATTAATCATCTCGCTTTCAATAGAATAAAAAATTTCTTTGTTCTTTGAAGAAGATCTTATTTTTATTTCTTTTGCATTAAATATTGAAGAACTATTTTCTTTTGAGGAAAGAGACTCATTTTCAATTGTTATGAAAAGAAACGAGACTGTTAAGGCTATAGCAAGAATACAGTATACAAATAATCGCCATCCCATCAGAATACTCTTGATTCATTAAGCTCATGCATTCTTATGACGCCAATCACCTTTTTTTTATTTTTTACAACCAGGCTATAGATTTTATTCTCGGACATAATCTCTCTGGCTAAATAGGCATTTTTATTATGCTCAATACTTTTAAAAGATTTTGTCATTACTTTTGATATTGATAAATTTCTCAGGTCAATTTTATTATTAAGAGTTCTTCTCAAATCACCGTCAGTGAAAATTGCATTAATGGTTTGTTTTGAATTTTTTACTAAACAAAATCCTAAGCCAAATTTCGTAATGACTTTTATTGCCTCTAAGATAGAGGTATTTTCTTTTACTATGGGTATTTCATTGATATCAATCATTAAATCTTTTACAAGAAGAAATCTTTTTCCTAATTTCCCACCTGGATGATTTTCAGCAAATTCTTTTGGGCTGAATCTATTGTTTCTCAACAAAGCAATAGATATTGCATCTCCCAACATAAGCATAAAAGAAGTGCTTGTTGTTGGCGCTAAATTATTTGGGCAAGCTTCTTTATCAACTTTTGCTTCCAAATGTACTAAAGATTTTTTGGCGATAGAGGACTCCTCATTTCCAGTAATTGAAAAAATATTCTTTGTCTTTTTCATAAGGCCGCCGAGTATAAGAACAATTTCATCTGTTTCGCCGGAATTTGAAATAATTAAAATTCCATCACTCTTAGAAATTGCTCCAAGATCACCATGACTTGCTTCCGATGGATTGATAAAAAAAGATGGCGTGCCTGTGCTTGATAAAGTAGATGAAATCTTTGCAGCAACATGACCAGATTTTCCCACACCCATCAAAACTAATTTGCCCTTGAGGTTTTTTATACGATCACAAATTAAATTGAAGTCCTTTTTGGATAAATTATTTAAAGAATGATTTATTGATGAAATTTCATCTTTGAAAGTTTTTTTAGCGTGAATGAAAAAGTTATTTGCAGTCATTATTTTTAAATTTCATTAAAGAACATATAGTAAACTTACATCCGATGATAAGGAAATTTGCTTATAAAATAAATTTTATATTAATTGGGTTGATGTTATTAATTCATCCTGTCTCTGCAGATGATGAATTAGATAATTATGTCAACAATCAACATGAAAAAATTTTTAAGTTCTTAAAAGAAAATGCAGAAATGTTGAGTGAAAATAATCGAATTGATCTCATAGAAAATGAATTTTCAGGGCTGATTTCCATAAGTGAGATATCCAAAAGGGTAATGGGCAAGAAATATTTTATGAGTGCCACAGAGGAACAAAGAAAAAGATTTAATAATAAATTCAAAGAGACATTTTTTAATACTTACTCAGGTGCTTTGAGTAATTTGGAGGACCAAAAAATTGAAGTTATCGGCCATGCTCATCCAAAGGATAAGCCCAACGCAGCAATAGTCAGGATAAAAATAACATCAGGTGAAGAATCTTACGTTCTTAATTATCAAATGATAAAAAAGAATGATAGATGGGGAGTTATCAATATAATTTTCAGCGGAGTAAACATCGTTTCTATTTTTAAGACTCAATTCTCATCTCTTGCTGATCAATATCAAGAAGATCTTGATAAAGTAATTGACAGCTGGGAAATCTCAGATATCAGGCAGAATTCTTAAATGGATAAATTGGTCGTCGAGGGCGGTTTTCAGCTTAATGGTTCAATAACATCTTCAGGTGCAAAAAATTCTGCCTTGCCAATATTAGCTGCATCAATTCTTCTTGATGCCCCAATAATTATTAAAAATATTCCACACTTGAATGATGTCACGACCATGCTCGAATTACTTGGTTCAATGGGTGTTGATATGACCTTATCTGAAGATATGGAGGTTGAGTTAGATCCATCAGGTCTAAATGATATCGGTGCAAGGTACGAACTTGTAAAGACTATGAGAGCTTCTGTGTTGGTCTTAGGACCGCTTTTAGCAAGAACTGGCTATGCCAAAGTAGCTCTCCCAGGTGGATGTGCAATCGGGAGCCGTCCAGTAAACCTTCATATAGATATTATGAAAAAGATGGGAGCCCAAATTTCCATTAAAGATGGATATATTGAGGCGAAAACTAATGGCAGGCTTAAAGGTTGCGAGTTTTACTTTGAGCTTGTTAGTGTTACTGCTACAGAGAATGCTCTCATGGCTGCATGTTTGGCAGATGGAATTACTATTTTAAAAAATTGCGCCAGGGAACCTGAAGTGTCTGATTTAGCAAATTGTTTAAATAGTTGCGGAGCACAAATTTCTGGTATTGGATCTGATGAACTCATTATTGAAGGAGTGAAACAGCTTCGTGGAACATCCTTTTCGATTATGCCCGATAGAATTGAAACTGCTACTTATTTAGTTGCAACTACAATGACGGGTGGAGAAATTACTATAAAAAACTGTCAACCAAACTCCTTAGGTTCTGTTATAACCAAGCTAGAAGAAGCTGGTGCAAATATATTTTGTAGTAAAGATGAAATAAACTTAAAAATGCAAGAGGAAATCCCTATTTCAACCTCTTTAAGTACAGCTCCTTTCCCCTCATTTCCGACAGACATGCAAGCACAATTTATCGCTCTTAATTCTATTTCTAATGGTTCAGCGACAGTAACTGAAACTGTCTTTGAAAATAGGTTCATGCATGTAAATGAACTTATTAGGATGGGAGGAGATATAGAGCTGAGAGGAAATACAGCTTTCATAAAAGGTAAAGGAAGGAAATTAATTGCTGCTCCAGTTATGGCAACTGATTTAAGAGCTTCAGCTTCCCTTGTGTTGGCTGGTCTAGTGGCCAAAGGGGAAACTATAGTGGATAGGATTTATCATATTGATAGAGGTTACGAGAGGATTGAAGAAAAACTTAAGCTATTAGGAGCAAAAATAGATAGGATTTCAGCATGATATTGATTGGATTACCAAAAGGAAGAATCTATAAGGAAATAAAGCAGAAGCTTAATAATGCAGGTATCAATCTTAAAGAAGACAAAAGAAAATTAATTTTTGGATCTTCAGAAAAAAATATTCAATTTTCTATTCTTCGTGGTTGGGATATTCCAAAATTCGTTAGTTACGGAGCAGTAGATATTGGAATCGTTGGAAAAGATGTTTTACTAGAAACAGATGAAGAAAATTTTTTTGAGGTACTAGATTTTGAAATTGGGAAATGTAGATTATCCTTAGCTGCCAAGAAGAAAAAAATCAGTGAGCTGGCTGGTTCTACAATAGCCACCAAGTTCTCTAAAGAGACAAATAAATTTTTATCTGAAAATTTCATAGATGCTGAAATAATTGAGCTCAAAGGATCTATTGAAATAGCGCCAATCCTCGGAATTGCTGACTATATTGTCGATCTAGTGAATACTGGCAACACGCTGAAAGAAAATGGATTGAAAGAGCTAAAAGTTTTAAAAGAGATATCGACTAGGCTAATCGTAAACAAATCAAAATTTAGAACAAAAAATAAAGAAATTAAAAAATTTATTCAAAGGATTCAGAGTGATTAAACATATCGATAGTTCTTCCTTGAGAGATTTCTTAGAAAATGAAAAAAATCTTCAAAAGGATAACGGCATACAGAATGCAGTCAGAGATATAATTCAAGAGGTTAAAAATTCTGGAAATAAAGCATTTATTTCTCTTATAAATAAATATGAAGAAAAAGATATTTCATCTATTGAACAAGTTTTGTTTGATCAAAATTTTTTAGAAGATAGGTTTAATTCCCTTGAAAATAAAAAAAGGGACATGTTGCTTTATATGTTTGAAAGGATAAAAAAATTTCATAATCAAGACATTGAACTTTTAAAAGAATTTGAAGATGATTCAGTGGAAAAGTATGGCTATTATATTAGACCCATAGAAAAAGTTGGCTTGTATGCTCCTGGAGGTAAAGCACAGTATCCATCTTCAATTCTCATGACAGGTGTCTTAGCTAATTTAGCAGAAGTTAATGAGATAACAGTCATGTTCCCAGGAAACACAAATGAATTAAATCTAATGTTTGCTGCTTCTCATATTATTGGAGCAAAAAGAGTGATTAATTCTGGTGGGGCTCATACTTTAGCTGCTGTTGCATATGGAACTGAGAGTATTGAAAGTGTTGATAAAATATTTGGCCCTGGAAATAGATATGTCTCTGAAGCTAAAAGACAGCTTTATGGCGAGGTAGGTATTGATTCGCTAAATGGACCTTCAGAAGTAGCAATTATTGTTGATGAAAATTCATCAATTGAATATGCAGTGAAGGATTTTTTAGCTCAAGCTGAACATGGTGAGGACTCAAGATGCTTTTTAATTCATCTACCGGGGTTTGATTTGAATAAATTCGAAAAATCGTTAAAAAATAATTTATCCAAATCAAAGAGAAAAAAAATTATCAATGATGCCTTAAAAAATTGTTGCTCAATTAAAGCTTCTTCACTAGGTGATGCAATTTTACTATCGAATTTAATTATACCCGAACACTTGGAAATTCTGATTGATGATATTGATTTGAATCAGATACCAGAAATCCGAGCCGGAGCTGTCTTTATTGGAACAGAGGCATCTGCCGTGATGGGAGATTATTGTGCAGGACCATCTCATGTTATTCCTACAGGAGGCCAAGGAAGATTTAGTTCTCAAGTTTCATTGAATGACTTCTATGTAAAAACTTCCTTTGTGGTCGCCACAAAGAACTCATACAAAAAAAATGGGTATAAAACACTTCTTGATAAGTCAATTAGTGTTGCCGAGAGTGAGGGCCTTTGGGAGCATGCTAATGCTTTGAAAGAGAGAAGATAATTAACTATCTTTTTGTTTTTCTAAGATTTCAGAATAACTCTCTGATACAACATCAATTGGTATGGCAAAGTTCAAACCCTGATTTCCACCAGTAGTCGATTCAATAAAATTTATAATTCCTAGTAAATTTCCATTTGAATCAACCAAAGCTCCACCAGAATTGCCAGGATTGATAGAAGCGTCCGTTTGTATAAACGAACCTTCTTTGTTGATGAACTTTCTGCCAATTGCCGAAATTATTCCCATGCTGACTGATTGACCAAGCCCTTGAGGATTGCCGATCGCATAAACAGTTTCTCCTATCTTTATGTCGTCGATTTTTCTTTTTCTTTGAATTGGTGAAATATCACTAGTTTTCTGAACTAATTTCAATACCGCTAAATCATTGTCTCTATCTATACCTATAATTTCAACTTCATGATTTGATCCATCATAAAATTCAACAAGAAGCTTTTGTTTTAATTGAATTGAATTATTTAAAACATGCAAGTTAGTGATTACATGACCATCCTTATCAAAAATGACACCAGAACCATCAGGGAAAAAACCTGTCTTGATGACCTGTTTCCATCTTCTCAGGCCCAATGAAGGAGTTTTTTCTTGCCATTCTCTCCATCGACGAAGACTCCAAATATTTACAACGGATGATGCTGATTGTTCAAAATTAAATGCTTTCAAAGAATATTCTTTTTTATCTCCTAAACCTATTAAAGTTAAGAAGCCATATCCTGCTAAGGTGCCTAGCAATATCCATATTGTTAATGTGTAAAAAGAGCGCATTTTTTTATTAATCAGAGTTGTAAATTATAACCTCTCTAATGTATCATTCACGCGCTCTAAACGTTAAATATGGATACAAAATCTTACAAACTAAATTCACTGGATAAAAGTTGGTTGTTAGTAGATGCTTCTGACAAAACTTTAGGCCGATTAAGCACTAATATTGCTAAGATTTTAATGGGTAAAAATAAACCTGAGTATACCCCTCACAATGATGTTGGAGACTATGTAGTTGTAATAAATGCTGAGAAAATAAAAGTAACTGGAAATAAAAACGAGCAAAAAATGTATTACAGACATACCGGTTATCCTGGTGGGATAAAATCTCAAAATTTCAATGATTTAATCGCTTCATATCCGGATAGAATAATTACCTCTGCAGTTAAAGGCATGTTGCCAAAGAATAAACTCTCAAACTCAGTGATTAGAAAACTTAAAGTTTATAAAGGGGAATCACATCCTCACAGAGCTCAAAACCCTGTAAAACTCGAAATCTAAAATATGAGTGATAATCATTATTATTCAACCGGCAGAAGAAAAACATCCACTGCTAGAGTTTATCTTAGTTCTGGAGGGGGCTCCATATTAGTTAACGATCTACCATTAGAAGAATATTTCGGCAGAGAAGTCGCTAGAATACTCGTCAAACAACCGATAGAACTTGTCGAGATGGTAGATAAATTTGATTTAAAAATTTATGTTTCTGGTGGCGGATATTTTGGTCAAGCAGGAGCAATAAGACATGGGCTCTCAAGAGCCCTTGTAAAGTATGATGAATCTCTAAAGCCAGTTCTTAAAGAGGCCGGTTTCCTTACAAGAGATTCAAGAAAAGTAGAAAGGAAAAAGGTAGGTTTAAGAAAAGCTAGAAAAGCACCTCAGTTCAGCAAAAGATAGACTCTATGCAGCCAAAATCTCCTCCGAACCCAATACGACGACAACTACTAACTTCAATCACATCCTTGCTAGGATTTGTTGGAGTTATTTTCGCCGCTATTCCTTTTTTAAGTGCATTCAAGCCAAGTGCTCGAGCTGAAGCTGCGGGAGCTCCTGTAAAAGTTAATATAAGCAAGCTAAGCCAGGGAGAATTGATGACTGTCGAATGGAGAGGGATGCCTGTTTTTGTGTATAAGGTCTCAAATGATGCTCAAAATGTTCTATCTTCAGACAAATCCAAATTAGCTGACCCCAATTCAGATCAGCAACAACAACCTCAATATGCGCAAAACGATACTAGATCAAGAAAAAAAGGTATCGCCGTCGTAAAAGGAGTTTGCACTCATTTAGGTTGTGCGCCAAAGTTTTATCCGGAAGCCACCTCACAGGATTTTGATCCTAATTGGCAGGGCGGTTTCTTCTGTCCATGTCATGGTTCGAAATTCGACCTCGCTGGAAGAGTTTATGCCAATGTACCAGCCCCAACCAACCTTGAAGTCCCACCTCATTATTTTGAGTCCGATTCTACGTTGGTAATCGGATCAGATGGAGCAAGTTAATGACAACTGATACTAGAACGAAACGATTCCTTAGCTGGATAGACTTTAGATTTCCTTTAACTGAAGTTTTCGAAAGGCATTTATCTAAATATCCAGCTCCGACTAACCTCAATATTTGGTATCTCTTTGGATTCCTATTGATTGTTGTCTTGGCAATGCAAATTGTTACTGGTTTGTGGCTAATGATGAATTATACAAATTCAGCAGAAGAAGCTTTTTCTTCCGTTGAATATATCATGAGAGACGTAGAATATGGATGGCTTATTCGATATATGCATGCTGCAGGTGCTTCAGCGTTTTTTGCCCTTATCTATTTGCACATGTTTAGAGGAATGATGTATGGGTCTTATCAGAAACCAAGAGAACTAATATGGCTCGGGGGCTGGTTCACTTATCTTATTCTTATGGCTGAAGGTTTCACAGGATATGTTCTTCCTTGGGGTCAGATGTCTTTTTGGGCTGCTCAAGTTATCATTTCATTATTTAGTTCAATCCCTGTTGTAGGAGAAGATTTAGCAACATGGATAAGGGGTGATTATCTGGTATCAGGAATCACTCTATCAAGGCTTTTTGCATTTCATGTTGTCCTTCTTCCAATATTGCTTATCGCAATTGTCTTTTTTCATATTCTTGCACTGCATGAAATTGGTTCTAACAATCCTGATGGAATAGATGTCAAGAAACATCTTGACGAAGATGGTGTTCCTTTAGACACAAAACCATTTTTTCCATACGACATCAGTCATGATATTTTTGCGCTCGGAGTATTTCTGATTATATTTTGCTCGGTAGTCTTCTTCTTTCCAACAGGCGGTGGATATATTATTGAATATGTCAATTATGAGCCGGCTAATCCTCTTTCAACGCCCGCTCACATTGTCCCCTCATGGTACTACACACCTTTCTATGCCATGTTAAGAGCTGTTGATTTTCCTTTGTTTGGACTAACTGCGAAATTTCTTGGATTTGCTACTATGATGGCAGCTGTAGCAATATTTGCTGTTCTGCCTTGGCTTGATAGAAGCCCTGTGAAATCTATTAAATATAAAGGGATTCTTAGTAAAACTTTCTTAGGAATATTTGTTCTAAGTTTTTTCGCTCTTTGTTACTTAGGTATGGTTCCTCCAACAGAAACAAAAACACTACTATCTAAAATCTTCACTTTAGGCTATTTCTCTTACTTCCTTTTGATGCCTATTTATACAAGAATAGAGAAATGCAAACCTGTTCCGGAGAGAGTAGCTGAAGCATGAAGCTTTTAGTTTTTCTATTATTTGCATTCTTTTCAGGGGTTTCCTTTTCAGCTGGTGAATACAAATGTGGCTCGATTGAATGCTATGAATTCAGTCCTGATACAAAAGATAAAGAATCTCTTCAAAGAGGCCTCTCTGCATATATGAATTATTGTTATGGATGTCACTCTCTGAAATATTCCCGTTACAAAAGAGTTGCTGAAGATCTATCAATTCCAATTGATATTTATGAGCAAAATTTGATATTCGATGACTCAAAAATAGGCGACTTGATGCATATAAGTCTTCAGGAATCCAAAGCTATAGAGCTTTTAGGCGCAAAACCTCCTGATCTGACTTTAGAGGCAAGATTAAGATCTCCAGAGTGGGTGTACACCTACCTAGACACATTCTATGAAGATTCTTCAAGACCATATGGAGTCAATAATAAAGTTTATGTAAATGTTTCTATGCCGCACGTTTTGGAAGACATTGAATCTGAGTTATCAGAAGAGGAATACGATAGATATATTGCTGATATAACCAATTTTCTAACGTATGTTTCAGATCCATCGGCTGAAACCAGAAAACAACTTGGTATATATGTTATTCTTTTTCTATTAATTTTCACTGCTTTTGCTTATCTTGTTTATAGAGAGTTCAAAAAAGACTTAAAATAAATTTATAAAATGACAAGTTTATTAGGTAAAAGATCATCCATGGTCTTATTTCATAATGAAATTGGACATCAAAGCCATAAAGTAAGAATAGTATTATCAGAAAAGGGCATAACTGCTGATCTTGAACCTTTAGATCCTGAAAATCTTCCAAAAGAAATCTTAGAAGTTAATCCTAAAGGTTTCCTTCCTTTGCTCATAGACAGAGAATTAGCTTTGTATAAGTCTCAACTAATTGTTGAGTATTTGGATGAAAGATTTCCTCATCCCCCGTTGCTTCCTGTTTATCCTGTGGCAAGAGCTCAAACGAGATTAATTCTTCATAGAATTGAGGAAGAGTGGACTCATCATGTAGATATCCTGGAAGATGCATCTGCTACAACAGCAAAGAAAAATTCTTCAAGAAAAGAGCTCAAAAAAAATATCACAAATTCAATGATGCTTTTTGACGGCTCTGAGTACTTTAGAAGTGAAGAATTTTCTGTCTTAGATGCAACAATTATTCCTATTCTGATTAGATTGAAATTTCTTGGTGTGGATATTCCTAATAATAAATCAACTAAAAATATGCATGAATATGTAGAAAAAATGGTTGAAAATGAGCTGATACAAGAGAGTTTAACGTTACATGAAAGAGAATCTTTTTTTACCGATTAAATCAACCTTGTTTTACTCCGCTAGGATTAATTGAGAATTTTAAAGGTTTGGAATAAAGAAAATTTTCTTTAATTTCATATCTTCCAAGTAATCCAGAAAAATTAGAGGACCTGCTTCTAATTTTTGCTCCAAAAAAGAAAATGTCAAAGCCGGCCGAAAAAGCAATTTTTTCATTAACGTCCATTTCAGGAATGACTTTTTCAAAAATGTTCATTCTGTTCAATAAGACAGGATATTCAAAGCCTTCAACTTTATTCAATTCACTAAGACTTAATTCTGAATTCCAAACATCTATTGATTTAGGATAAGTAAAAATATCAGCATCAAAAATCAGATTGTAGCGAATAGCAGGAATTATTCTTTTCGTCTCTTTTGGAGAGGCATCGATAAATATTTTATCAATATCCTTTCTTTTTCGAGGAGAGAAATTTATTTTCTCTTTCAAAACATTTCTCAAAGATCTTACTCTCTCGTTACTTAAGTTTATTTCAAAGTAAGCAGCAATTTTTTGTTCGTAGTCTGAACTGTTATTCAAAGACAAGACACTTTTATTATTTCTTGAATCACGAATCTTTTCAGTAATTAGAAGAGATTTTTCGTCGATCTGGATAAACTCAATTTCATTATCTACGTTTATTGAAGTAAAGAGAGAGTTTCTTGATAATCTTCTCTTGCATTTTCTATAGAATTCCGAATTGAGATCATTTACTAAAACTAAATTGAAACCCCTTGCTTTGATTGTGCTGCATTCACTTTCCTCATTAAAAGCAATGAATGAGAGTTTTGACTTTATAGAATCTTGATTTGAAAAAAACCCAAACTCTATACCTTTCAGAAAAGAAGAAATAAGTTTTTCATCTACCTCTTCCGAAAAGAAAATATTATATGAAGAAGAGAAGTTTTTATTTTTATTGAAATTTTCTAGAAAAGACTTTGAAAAGTTACTATCTACGATTTGCTCTTTATCTAATAAAACTTTATCTTCCTTGTTCATAGTGCAGTGAAATAGGAATAAACTAATAGTTAAAAAACAAACTTTTTTCAAAAAGTCTTTCATAAGTTGTCTACATTATATTTAGTCAGTACACCTATAGGAAATAAATTAGATATTTCTTTAAGAGCACAAAATGTGCTTTCATCAGTCGATATCATTTTATGTGAGGATACAAAAAAATCGGGTATCTTTTTAAAAGATTTAGGAATAAAAAATAAATTACATTCTTATCATGACCATTCGGATGTTTCGAAAATTAATTATTTTCTAAAATTACTAAAACAAGGATCCTCTATGGCAATAATCTCTGATGCAGGAACACCTTTAATATCTGACCCCGGATACGAATTAGTTGCTAAAGCCATTGATGAGAAAATCAAAGTTACTTCAATACCTGGGCCTTCTGCTGTTATTTCGGCTTTAATATCGTCAGGCTTATCAACAAGTTCTTTTGTATTTGAAGGCTATGTTCCAAAAAAAAAGGGTCAAGTAGAAACGTTCTTAAAAAATCTAAAATATGAGATGAAAACTATCATTCTGTTTGAATCACCTAAGAGGATAGAAAGATTAGCGCAGATGATTGTAAAAATTTTAGGCCCTAAAAGGAAAGTATCCTTAGCAAAAGAGCTCACAAAGAAATTTGAGAGGATAATAACAGATGAAGCTAAAGAAATTTATGAATTAATAAAAAAAGATGAAACTTTAAAAAAAGGCGAAATGGTTATCGTGATTGAAGGCTCTAAAGAGAAACAAAGCATTTTAGTTGAACATGAGAAAGTCCTCTTTGAAGAGATCCAAAAATTAAATGGAACCAAGGCAGCATCCAAAATTGTGTCAAAAATTTCTTCAAAATCCTCAAAAGAGATTTACTCAATTTTCAGTGAATCAAAGAATGACAAATAAATCTAAATACTTATAATGATCGCCGAGCTGACCGGGTAATCGCTGTCAAATAGATAGAGGAAAGTCCGGGCTCCATAGAGAATGATGCCAGATAACGTCTGGGTGCTGTGAAGTAACGGATAGTGCAACAGAAAATAAACCGCCTTGTGTTAAAAGGTAAGGGTGAAAAGGTGCGGTAAGAGCGCACCAGACTTTTGGTAACAAAAGTCGTTGGCAAACCCCATCAGGAGCAAGACCAAATAGAGACCTGTTAATGTTTCTCGCATTAGGTCAGGGTAGGTTGCTAGAGGTTTATGGCAACATAAATCCCAGAGGAATGATTACCAATTACAGAACCCGGCTTATAGGTCAGCTCATATAATAAATATCCTTAAAACCCTTATACTTTGGGACTAAACCTCTTGACAGTGATTATACAAATGTCTAAAGTGTGCTGAAGTGCACATTTGTGTATCTATGTGTGTAAAAGGGGTCTTGTTTGATGGCTATAGGACTTTATGGATACAGTAGTTTGGCATTGGATTCTAAAGGACGAATTGCAATGCCAGCAAAGTATAAAGAAGCTTTAAAAGAAGTTTCAGAGGGTTCTTTGGTCATAACTAGGGACCCACAATATCCTTCCTTAAGAATCTATCCAGGCAGTTTATGGAAAACCATATCTAAAGCTTTTGAAAACTTATCAGGCCTAGATTCAAAAATTAGATCTATTCAGTGGAATTTTCTTGGATATGCAAATTTAATTGATTTTGAAGTCAATGATCGCATGCAAATACTTATTCCTCAAAGCTTAAGAGATTACGCCCAATTAAAAGTTAAAGAAAAAGTATCTTTGATTGGTATGGGTCAGAAATTTGAAGTATGGAATGAAAAAAATTGGCTTGCAAAAGAGAAAGGTCAACAAATTCAAGGTGAAAAATTAGATATCGACTTACCTTCTAACGTCCAGGAGATCCCTTTTTAGCATCATGTTCACTCATCAGCCAGTAATGATCAACGAAACTATTAAAAATTTAGTTCATGATCCTGCCGGCACTTATTTAGATTGTACTTTTGGCTTAGGGGGACATTCAAAAAAGATTTTAGAAAACCTTAACGATGATGGCCGATTAATCGCAATAGACAGAGACAAAGAAACTGTCTCGTATTCACAAAAAATAAAAGATAAAAGATTTCATTTTAAAAATCTAAATTTTTCAAAAATTGAAAGTTTAGATACGAGACTAGATGGTATCTTTTTTGATCTAGGGAATTCTTCCATGCAACTAGATGATCCAGAAAGAGGATTTAGCTTTCAAAAGGACGGCCCCCTTGATATGAGAATGAATAAAGAAGAGGAAATCACAGCAGAGCAATGGATAAATACTGCAACAGAGAAAGAAATAAGTGACGTGTTATTTCATTTAGGCGAGGAGCGAAAATCTAGGTTTTATGCCAGGAAAATTGTTGAATCAAGAAAAAAGACCAAGTTTAAAAGCACGGCGCAGCTTTCTTTATTTATTCAGAAATATAGCAGTTCACAGAAGCGTCATCCAGCAACTAATGTATTCAGAGCAATAAGAATGCATATAAACAATGAAATTGAAGAGATGATCAATGGATTTAAATCAGCAGCTTGCCTTCTCAAGCAAAATGGAAAATTAATCATCATAAGCTTTCATTCCATAGAAGACAGAATAGCTAAAAACTTTCTTAGATCACAAGAAGCAAAAAATCTTAATCTAAAAAAGCAAGGAAAGCCTATTAAGCCAACAATTAATGAAATTAAGTCTAATCCTAGATCAAGGAGCGCAATAATGAGAATTGCGATAAAAAATGTTTAATCAAATGATATTGATATTTATTTTAGGATCTCTAATTACCGCTTTTTTTAGTTCCTACTTAGTGTTGAATAAGAATGCTAGTTACAAGCAATTAGTCTCAGAAAAATATCTTTTAAACGACTATAAGTCAAAACTAGATGAGGAATCAGTTTATCTAAAGAATAAGATATTAAATCTAACTTCTCACAATTCAGTAAAAGAAAAAACGGTTGACGAATTCGGAATGATTTTGCCTGAATCCGTTGTTTTGATTCAAGGAGCAGAAAAGTGAAATTCTTAATTTTCATTGTAATGATATTTTCTTCAACCTTTGTTTTATCCGAAGTTTTTGAAGATCCAAAACCTTTATTTTCAAAAGATAATCCTAACTTTGTTGAATCATCTAAGGAAGTCAATTCTTGGCCAATGAAAAAATTGCACGTAAAAGAATTTCAACCGCTTGTTTTTTGGGGAAAAGACCAGATACTGACCCAATCTGGTCGCCTCCTCAAATTTAAAACCAAAGAAAATTTGAAGTTAGTCAATATTGAAGCAAACAGAAATAATATTGACCTTGTCTTAAGGTATTTTTTTGAACTCAATCAAATTTTGAAAGGGTCGAACTTGGTTCTTAATAGAATTCTAATTGAAGATTTTGATTTAATGACCTTAGAGGATAATTCTGGCTTAAGGTTTCACATGAATAAATCAAAAATAGAAAATCAATTAGAAAACCTTAAAACATTTCTGAAGAGCGAATACTTCTACACCATAAAAGATACCTTTTCATATTTAGATTTAAGGTATCAAAACAAAGGAGCAATTGGGTTTAGAGATTAATATGGCCAGCAACGGATCAAATAACATCAGAGTGGGTATTGACATAGGCACCTCGAAAGTCGTGTGTCTAATCGCCGAATATGTTGATCACGAACTGCGAGTTATCGGCTTAGGAAGCCAAACTTCCCAAGGTTTAAAAAACGGTGTAATTGTTGATATTGAATCAACTGTATCCGCAATAGAATCCGCGGTAAACGATGCAGAATTGATGTCCGGTAAACAAGTTACTTCAGCTTTTGTAGGTATAAGTGGAGGTCATATCAATGGTTTAAATTCTGAAGGTGTTGTAGGAATTAAAGATAAAAAAGTCAAAGTTAGTGATGTTGATAGAGTCATCACTGCCGCACAAGCATATGCTATTCCAGATGACTCTCAATTGCTTCACGTTCTGCCAAGAGACTATATTATTGATCAACAAAACGGCATTAAAGAACCTCTTGGAATGGCTGGCGTCAGACTGGAGACCAAAGTTCATCTAGTCACCTGTAACAGGAACTCTGCTCAAAACATATCCTCCTGCATGAAAGCTTGTGGTATTACTGTTGAAGGATTTGTTTTGGAGCAACTAGCGTCAAGTTACTCCGTTCTATCAGAAGATGAAAAAGAATTAGGAGCGTGTTTAATTGACATGGGCGGCGGAACTTCAGACGTTGCAGTTTTTCAAAATGGAGCAATAAGTCATACTGCTAATATTCCAACTTCAGGCGATCATATTACTAAAGATATTGCTAGAGCTCTTCAAACCCCAAGCATGCAAGCAGAAGAACTTAAGAAGAAGTATGGCTGTGCTTCAAGCTCGATAATTCATGAAAATGAAACAATTGAGGTTCCAGGTATGGCAGGAAGAAAAAATAAAATTTTCTCAAGAATGGCTCTAGCCAGTGTAATTGAGCAAAGGTATTTAGATATTTTTGGCTTAATTAAACAAAAACTTAACTTATCTTCTTTAGAAAATAATATTCCCGCCGGGATTGTAATCACGGGTGGAACATCCAGAATGGAAGGAGTAGCTCAATTAGCAGAGGAAGTTTTTAATGCTCCTGTTCGTATTGGTTCGCCATCAGGATTGATAGGATTGAGCGATATATTAAGGAATCCAATATATGCAACTGCTGTAGGATTGGTTTTATATAGCCAGAAATCACAAGAAGAAGATCATATGAACTATCTGTTCATGAAAGATAAGAACATTTTTAACAAAGCTTTTAGATGGATCCAAAACAATTTCTAATTTAAATAAGGAGGGACTATGAACTGGACCGTTGTAGAAAATGAAACTAAATCATCTGCTCTTATAAGAGTAGTTGGAGTAGGTGGAGCTGGAGGAAACGCTGTAAATCATATGGTTGAAAGCGGTATCGAAGGCGTGCAAATGATTTGTGCTAATACAGATGAGCAAGCGCTTGATACCAATTTAGCAGAATTAAAAATTACTCTTGGAACCGGTATTTCAAATGGTCTTGGAGCAGGAGGGAAACCTGAGGTTGGAAGAGATGCTGCTCTTGATGATCTTGAAAGAATTAAAACCTTGCTTGAGGGTTCAGATATGGTTTTTGTTGCAGCAGGAATGGGTGGCGGAACTGGAACTGGTGCAGCCCCAATTGTTGCCAGAGCTGCTAAAGAAATAGGCGCTTTGACAGTTGCAGTAGTCACCAAGCCATTAGAGCTTGAAATGCGAGATCAAATTGCAGACGTCGGATTAAAAGAACTTACTGATGAAGTTGATTCACTAATCGCAATCCCTAACCAAAAATTATTGGAAGTTCTTGGGCGAGAACATAGTCTTCTTGATGCCTTCAAGCAAGCAAACGATGTTCTTTTAGGAGCTGTTAGAGGTATATCAGATATCATCACACAAACCGGACTTGTTAACGTTGATTTTCAAGATGTTAAAACAGTAATGTCAGAAAAAGGAACTGCTATGATGGGAACGGGAATTGCAAATGGGCCAAGCAGAGCAAAAGAGGCAGCTTCTGCAGCTGTTGGAAGTCCACTCTTAGAAGATATCAATCTAGAAAACGCAAAAGGAGTTCTTGTCAATATTACTGCTGGGCCAGATATGAAAACTGGTGAAATTGAGGAAGTTCTTGCCTTAGTAAGAGAATTTGCTGCTCAAGATGCAACAATCATTCATGGTGTGGCGTTTGATGACTCTATGGGAGCAGATATAAAGGTGACAATAGTAGCAACTGGCCTTGGCGGAAGTGCATCTAAAAAGATGCCAAAAAATACCTTTGAATTTGAATCGGTTGAACCCATCCTTCCTAAACCAGATATTTCTCATTCTTCTAGGGAAGTTAAAAAAGTTTCGTCTAGTGATTTAATGGATTCAGAATATCTAGATATTCCATCGTTCGTTAAAAAACAAATAGATTAGATTTCTTTGAGCCATCAAACGGAAAAAACCAGAGAACTTGTTCTCTGGTTTTTTCTTCCCGTACTTTTTTCACTTCTCTTTGCAAGATTAATATTTTTCCAAATAACTGAGGCAGACTTTTCATTTGATAAAATTGAAAATAGAATTTCGCAAAGTAAAGTCATAAAGTCATCACGAGGAAAGATAGTCGATAGAAATGATCGAATATTGGCTGAAGATATTATTTTTTACGATATTGGAATAGACCTTAATTATTTTTCGTACAAACCAGACGAGATAAAATTTATTTCCGATTTATTAAATATCGAGGAGCAAAATTTAAGAGAAAGATCATCTAATCAGAGGCTTAAATTCATTCAAATTTCTAAAAAAGTAAATAGGGAAAAAGCAGAGGCGCTTAAAAAAGAAAAAATTCAAGGACTTGTTTTTGATGAAAGGTTCCACAGAAATTATCCCGAAGGAGAAGCTTTTTCTCAACTAATTGGGATCACTGATATAAATAATGATGGTCTTCAAGGAATAGAGCTTAGCTTTCAGAAAAGTCTTGATAGCTCAGATGGAAGAATAGATTTTAAAAGAGATGGTAACGGAAAAATTATTGAGGAAGTTATTGTCCCTGAGAAGGATGGCGACTTAATTAAGTTATCTATTGATTCAGATTATCAATTTATTGTTTTTGATGAATTGAAAAGAGCTGTAATCGAAAACAATGCGAGCACTGCTTCAGCAATAATGATTGATCTAGATTCTGAAGAGATTTTAGCAATAACTAATTATCCTAGCTTTAATCCCAACGATAGAAAATCTTTATCAGATATTTCTTTAGTGACAAACAAGGCATCGATTTCTCTTTTAGAACCTGGTTCTGTTTTAAAACCTCTTAGTATTTCTTTAGCTCTAGACGATGAATTAATTAACGAAGATACCTTAATTGATACTAATCCTGGATGGGTTGAATTTGAGGATTACAGAACAGAGGATTTTAAAAATTATGGAATTCTTACTGTAAGCGACGTTATAGCTAAATCAAGTAATGTAGGCACTGTAAAAATTTGCTCTCAAATGAACAAATCAAGAGTAATATCAGGAATACGTTCTTTCGGAATCGGAGAGTACTTTAGTGAGATGTTTTTAAATCATAGAGAGGGATTTTTGCCCGGAGAACAGAATATTTCTTTAAGAGGTTTAGTTAGTTTATGTTACGGGTATGGTCTCCAGACAACTTTGCTTCATATTGCAAAAGCATATACTGGAGTTTTAAACGACGGTATTGAAGCAAATCTAAAGATTATTTCATCAGAAAGTAATGAAATAAGAAGAAGAATTCTTAAAAAGGAAACCACTGATAAGATAAAAAATATTTTAATCCATACTGTGAATAATGGGACTGGAAAACTAGCCAAAGTAAAAGATGGAGTTGTTGGTGGGAAAACAGGGACAAGCTTCATCTCTAAACAGGAAGGATATGATGAAGATTCTATAAATGCTCTATTTGTAGGATTCATAGAAAAAAATAGTGAGAGGTATTTACTAGCAATAATGGTCCAAGAACCAAAAAATGATGTTTCGGGCGGCTCCGATGTTGCAGCTCCAATCTTTTCTAATGTTTTTAAATCAATTTTTGCTTCCTCATGAAAAGTCTAAACAATTTATTAGACGGCAATAAATTAAAAAGTGATATTCAATTTAAAAAATTATGCATCAATTCAAATGACATAGAACCAGGAGATATTTTTGTTGCATTAAAAAATTCTTCCAAAAGAGATGGAAATAAATATATAGATCATGCTTTTGATAACGGAGCATTAGCCGTTCTTTCTGGCATACACCATGCCAATGATAATAGAAACATAATTCATGTATCTAAGTTAGAAGAAAAACTAGTAGATCTGGCAAATAAGGCCTATGCGTATAATCAAGTTAAAAAGATATTTGGTATAACTGGTACAAATGGTAAGACCAGCACAATTAATTTTCTCAAACAATTACATGAACAGCTAAATATGAAGGTATCTTTTTTTAATTCTATTGAAAATGGAGGTTCAGGCCTAAAGATACTATCTTCAAATATGACAACTCCTGATATCTTTAAACTTTATAGGTTTTTAGAAATATCAAGTGAACACAATATTGAGAATTCTTTGCTAGAGGTTTCATCTCATGCAATACATCAAAAAAGGACCGGAGATATCGAAATCAAATTTAAGGGATTAACAAGTTTCTCTGAAGACCATCTTGATTACCACGGCAATATGGAGAAGTATTCAGACATAAAAGAATCTTTTTTTGATTCCGATGACTTTTCGCTAGAAGGATATGTATTTAATGAAGACAATTATTTAGGTACAAAACTTAAACAAAAATACAAAAATTCTTATTCATATTCATTTCATAAGAAAGATGCTGATGTATTCATACATAAAAGCTCGTCAAATAAATTTTTATTAGATTCAGACGATATCTTGCCGAAAAAAATTAATGTTAACTTCCAAGGAGACCATTATTTCTCAAATCTGGTTTGTGCTCTTCTTTTGTTTAAGGTTGCAAACCAAGACGTTAATTTATCAAACATAGATTTTTTTGACCTTAGCCTGCCCGAAGGAAGAAATCAAAAAATAGATTTTGAAGGAAGAGATGTTTTCATTGATTTTGCACATACTCCTGATGCATTGGATGCAAGTTTAAAATCTTTAAGAAGTACACATTCTGGAAATTTAATTTGTCTATTTGGATGTGGCGGTGATAGAGATAAATCTAAAAGGTCAAAGATGGGAAAAATAGCAGAAAATTTATCTGATCAGGTTTTCGTTACCAATGATAATCCTAGGAGTGAAGATCCTGAAACAATTGTTGGAGATATATTATCAGAGTGTTCATCAAAGAATATAAATGTAATTTTTGATAGAAAAGAAGCTATTCTTGAATCACTTGAATCACTTGTTAATAGTAAACCCGGTTCTGCATTATTAATTGCAGGCAAGGGAAATGAAAATTATCAAGAATTTGAGAATGGATTAAGAAAAGATTTTAGTGATTTTGAAGTAGTGATGAGTTTTAAGAATGCTTTTTAAATTTTCAAACCAAATATTAGCCGCTAAATTAAATCTTGAGAAACCTAAGAAAGAATTTGTATCCTCAAAAATAGTTACAGACTCTAGAAAAATTTCAAAAGGCGATTGTTTTCTTGCTTTAAAGGGGCCTAGTTTCAATGGGCATGATTTTATTGATGAAGCACTGGATAGGGGAGCCTCTTTTGTTATTTCTGAAAAAAATCATCCTCAAGATGAAAAAATTCTAGGCGTTAATTCAACTCATGAATGTTTATCTTTTTTAGCTAAATATCAAAGAAAAAAGTTTGAAGGTAAAGTTGTAGGCATCACAGGAAGCAATGGTAAAACTTCGACTAAATTGCTATTGAGCTCTCTTTTATCCGACAAATATGATCCATCTCAAGTTTATGTATCACCTGGAAACTGGAATAATTTTTACGGATTATGCTTTAGTCTCCTAGAATTAAAAAAACATCATAAATTTGGAATTTTTGAGATAGGAACGAATGACTTTGGTGAAATAAATGAATTGTCGTCAATATTGCAGCCCGAAGTTGGAGTCATAACATCAATTGGAAAAGCTCACCTAGAAAAATTAATAAGTCTTGAGGGAGTTGCACAAGAGAAATCTGATATTTTTAAAAATGTTTTACTTCAAGGAACTTGTATCTTCCCAGATATTAATACTCATCTCAGTGAGTTTCATGCTAAGTCTCATGATAAAGAGATCAGATCCTTTTCTAGTGATGGATTAAATGCAAAAAAATCAAACAGTAAGTGTGTAGAAGCTATTCTAGTAAGTTTAGGCATAGAAAATATATCTTTTGATCAAATATATAATTTATCAAAAGATGTTGTCGTCCCATCTAGGACAGAGCAAGGCTATAACTCTAAGGGTGTTTTGATAATTGATGATACTTACAATGCAAATCCTGATTCATTTAAAGAGGCATTTAGAGTCTTAGATTCTACCGATAAAGAAAATAAAATTTGTGTTATTGGTGATATGAAAGAGCTAGGTACAGACTTTCAGCAAGAAATGAAAAAAATAATCGATGAAGCCTGTGAGAGATTTGATTACGTTTTTTTATTTAACTCCAAATTTGAACTCTCGAAGGAGAATGTAGTCAAAATAAATATTGCTAATGCAGAAGAAAAGATCGGATCTTTATTGAGTAAAAATACTGCCATATTATTTAAGGCATCTAGATCAGTTAAAATAGAAGACTGCATGAATATTTTTAAATAATGTTTTTACCTATTTTAGAAATTCTAGCTGAAAGCTATGGTCCCTTGAGGATTTTCAATTATCTTACTTTTAGAGCAATTTTAGCCACTCTAACTTCATTGATTTTTTGCCTATCCTTTGGAAATTGGTTCATTAATTTTTTGAAAATGGAAAGGTTTAATCAATACATTAGAAAAGAAGGACCCGAAAGACATCTTGTTAAAGAAGGAACTCCAACAATGGGGGGGCTGCTGATCTTAGCAGCTGTTGTATTTTCAGTTTTTTGTTGGGGGGATTTATCAAATAAGTACCTGTGGTTGGTATTATTTATGACGATTTCATTTGGAGTAATTGGCTGGATAGATGATTTAACTAAACTAAAATCTCAGTCAAGCAATGGACTTACAAGTAGGCAGAAGTTTTTTTGGCAGTCTCTATCAGCTTTTATCGGCATAATAATCTTTTATACATATTCCACTAATCCTCTTGAGACGAGCTTAATAATTCCTTTTTTCAAAGATTTTTCTTTGCCGTTAGGTTTATTTTTTATTTTCTTTTCTTATTTTGTAATTGTTGGTTCAAGTAGCGCGGTGAATCTTACAGATGGCTTGGATGGTCTAGCAATAATGCCTTCAGTAATGATTGCAGCTGCTTTAGGGGTTCTTGGATATGCATCTGGAAACATAATCATTTCAGATTATCTCAATATTCCATATTTGCCACTATCAGGTGAAATGCTTGTATTTTGTGGAGCTATTGTAGGCTCTGGAATTGGATTTCTATGGTTCAATACTTATCCTGCTCAAGTCTTTATGGGAGATGTAGGCTCTCTTTCATTAGGGGCAGCACTTGGAGCAATTGCGGTTATGATAAGGCAAGAAATAGTATTTGCGATAATGGCAGGAGTTTTTGTTGCCGAGACGTTATCTGTCATGATCCAGGTTACTTCATACAAATTAACTGGTAAAAGGGTGTTCAAAATGGCTCCTTTGCATCACCATTTTGAATTATTAGGATGGGCAGAACCAAAGATTATTGTGAGATTCTGGATAATTACATTAATTCTAATTCTTATTGGATTTGCTACCCTCAGACTTAGGTAGCCAAGTGTCAAAAAAAACTTCACGATCACTTATTTTAGGACTTGGTCAAACTGGCTTATCTCTTTTTAATTACTTAATAAAATTTGAACAAGAGCCAATTATTTTTGATACCAGAGATGATCCTCCATGCAAAAAAGAATTACTTAAAAAAAGTAAAAATCCTCTAATTATTTCTAATCTCAAGGAGATAGCTTTTGATGAGGTTCGATCGTGTTATGTCAGTCCTGGATTTGATATCAGTCATGAAATAGTTAAAAAGTTGAACACTCATAACATTGAAATCCTTTCAGATTTAGATCTCTTTTTGAAAGTTCATGCTAAAAAATCAATTCTTGTTACAGGAACAAATGGAAAAACATCTGTAGTATCTTTGCTTCAACACATCATGAAATCCTTGGAACTTAAGGTTAAAGGTATAGGAAATAATGGTTTCCCTGTGCTTGATCACATTGAAGATCAACTGGATTATTTTGTAATCGAAGTATCTTCTTTTCAGATAGAAAGGACAAAGTCTTTATCAAGCTTAGTTTCTGTATTATTAAATATTTCTCCTGATCATTTAGATGTTCACGATTCTTTTGAACATTACAAAAAAATAAAAAAAAGGATATTTGAAAACTCAAACTTTAAAATTGGACCTGAAGGATTAGGATTAGATTTAGATTTCATTCTGCCTGGGATCACAGATCATGAAATTTATAATAAAGAAGCTGTAAAAAGGATTCTTTTACACATAGGTCTCAAAAAAAAATCCATTGAGGAGAAAATACTTACCTTTAATCCGCTTCCCCATCGTCTTGAAGATATTTCTTTAAATGAACACCTCACCATCATAAATGACTCTAAATCTACCAATCCACATTCACTTAATGCTGCAATAAATAAATATAAAGATGAAAAAATTATTTTAATTATGGGCGGATTAAAAAAGAATCTAAGTTTTAGACCACTTATGGAGGTTCTTAAGAGAAATACTAAGAAAGTTTTTGTTTATGGTGCAGACAGAGAAAAGATTTCAAATGAAATAGAAGAGTTAAATCCAATCGTGCTTGAGAGTATGGCTCGAGCTGTGAAAGAGGCTATTAATTATTCAACTAAAAATGATTTGGTCTTATTTTCTCCCGGTTGTTCAAGTTTTGATGAATTTCAAAATTATGAAGAAAGAGGGTCTAAGTTTAAAGAATTAATCAAAAAATATGTTGTCTAGAAAGCAAAACTTTGTAAATAGAATTTTATTTGGAAGTCACGATCGGAACATTAATTTTGATAATTTCGACTTCACAACAATAACAATATCTGTTTTCTTAGCTTTCTTTGGAATCTTGATGGTTTCGAGCATTTCATTTAACGAGTTAACCACTAGGCACATATTTAATTTGATGGTGGGTTTCGTTCTTTTCTTTTTTATATTCAGGTTTGAGATGAGTACATGGAGAAATATTGATTTATATCTTATTTTTTTATCGCTCTTTCTTTTGTTGATACTCTTAGTACCGAATCTTGCACCAGAAATAAACGGAGCAAAGAGGTGGATAAGGTTCCTTGGTTTTAGTTTCCAGCCTGCTGAATTAGCCAAGTTATCATTATTGATTTATGTGTCATCTTTTTGTATCAGGAAGAAAGAAGAATTCAAATCAAATTGGACAGGTTTTTGGAAGCCCATTTTCATAATGGTCTCTCTTATTTCTTTAATTTTATTGCAACCAGACCTAGGTTCTTCAACAATTATCTTTTTGGTCACTCTCACAATTATGTTTATAGCTGGCGCGCCTATTATTCATTTTATTGCAATCTCCATGGTAGGTCTTTTTACATTTATTTTGATGATTTTTTTGGTTCCTTGGAGATTTCAAAGAATACTTACATTTATGAATCCATGGGAAAATGCCCAAGAAGGAGGATATCAACTGACAAGATCCTTTTCTGCTATTGGCAGAGGTGACTGGTTTGGCACCGGATATGGAGAAAGTTGGTTGAAATTAAATTTACTGCCAGACGCTCAAACTGACTTTGTTTTTTCAATTATTTTGGAAGAATTTGGTAGTTTTTTTGGATTAATTTTAATTTTTATTTTTCTAGTTTTAGTCATAAGATGTTTCATGATTGGACGTTTAGCAAGACAAATGAATCAAATGTTCAATTCATTTATTGCATATGGCATAGGTACTCTGATTGGGTTACATGTTTTTATCAATATAGGCGTGTCTATCGGACTACTTCCTACAAAAGGGCTGACGTTGCCTTTTTTGAGCTATGGCGGTTCCAATTTATTTCTGACCTTTATTTTGATTTCACTGATTCAAAGAATATATTTTGAATTAAATGAATCAGATAGACATAAAGTGATATCGAGGAGGAAAAATTTCTAAAAAATTCTTCATAGTTGCAGGAGGAACAGGAGGTCATGTATTTCCTGCTGAGCAAATTGCGAGAGACTTATTAAAAAAAGATATCTCCATAATCTGGATTGGTACAGCCAGAGGACCTGAGAAAAATATATGTAAAAAGCTTGGTATCAAATTTATAGAATATGATTTGGTAGGTTTCAGAGGAAAGGGCTTGATTAATAAACTTTCTTCAGTTCTAAAACTATTTCGCTCTGGATTAAAATTTTTTTTCAAATATAGAGTTTTCTCCAGTCAGAATGATCAAATGATTGTTTTTGGAGGATACACTTCATTGATCGCTTTATTTTTCCCTTTAAGAACAATCTACGCACAAGAGCAAAATTCAATACCTGGTTCTGCAATAAGGATTCTTTCAAAGTTAAAATATCTTGATAAAGTATTTCTGGGCTTCGGTCAGGCGTCTAATTATTTCAAAAAAACTAAAGTCAATTTTCTTATTGATAGTGGCAATCCTATACGGGATGAACTATTAGGCTTAAAACAAAAAAATATTGATCAGTTTAACAACCTTCTAATAATTGGTGGCAGCCAAGGTTCAGATTTTTTAAATCATTTGGTTCCAAAAGTTCTTGGGGGAATCGATAAAAACAGCTTGAAAATCCGTCATCAGTGTGGATTAAATCATAGAGAAATCACCCAAGAAGCTTATAAGAAAAATAATGTGAATAATCAATTCACAGTAAGTGAATTTATAGATGATATGAGGGAAGCATATGAATGGAGCGATATTGTCATTTGTAGGGGAGGCGCACTGACAATATCAGAATTAATCAAGGTTAGAAGATCAGCATTTATAATTCCAATTCCAAATTCAATTGATAATCACCAAATTTTAAATGCTAAATTTTTTGAAGAAAGAGGATTTGGAAAGGTTTTTGAACAAGATGCCGATATTGATAACTTGATATCAAGCCTAAGAAAATCAATTTTAGATAATAGTTCTGTAAAAAGTTATTATGAGCAACTTAATAAGAATTCATTTAGTAACTCTTCGAAAATTATCATTGATAATTTAAATATCTAATGTCCAGCATAAAAAATATTCATCTAATTGGTATCGGTGGAGCAGGTATGAGCGGAATTGCAGAAATTCTTCACAACCAAGATTATTCTGTCTCAGGAAGTGATCTAGAGGATACAAATGTGACAAAAAGATTAAAAAATCTAGGGGTAAAAATTTTTAAAGGCCACAAAGAAAATAATGTCTTAAAAAAAGATCTTGTGGTGATTTCATCGGCAATATCAAAAAAAAATGTTGAGCTTAAAAAAGCAATTTCTATGGGCATACCAGTTATTCCTAGAGCTGAAATGTTGGCTAATCTTATGATGCTTAAAAATAGCATTGCGGTAGCAGGCAGCCATGGAAAAACCACCGTAACTTGCATGATGGCTCATATTTTCACTGAGGCAGGCCTTGATCCTACTTACATCATTGGAGGCAAAGTAAAGTCTTTTGAATCAAATGCTAAATTAGGTCTTGGTGAGCATATCATTGCAGAAGCTGACGAGAGTGATGGATCTTTCTTAAACCTCAGGCCTCTGAAAGCTTTAGTTACAAATATAGATAACGATCATTTAGGTACTTATGGTAATGACTTTAATAATTTAAAAAGGTCTTTCAAAAAATTTTGTCTCTCATTACCTTTTCAAGGCTACTTAATTGCCAATGGCGATGATAAATCGATTAAAAATATTATTAAAAACATACCAAGGAATTCTTTTTCTTTTGGAAAAGATAAAGGTAACGACTATCAAATCAAAGATATAAAACAAAACATCAGAGGAACAAGTTTTAAGCTACAAGATAATTTCTTTAAAAAAGATTATAGCTTTTCCATGTCAATGCATGGCGAACATAACGTTATGAATGCAACATCTGCGATTGTTGCCGCTATTCAAGAAAATATTGATGTATCTATCATAAAAAAATCACTCAAAACTTGCTCCTCAATCGAAAGACGTTTTGAAATTATTTCTCATGATATCTTTTCAAAAAAGATTACTCTTGTTGATGATTACGGACATCATCCCAAAGAGATTAAATATTCTCACGACACAGCATCAGAAATATGGAAAAACAAAAAAAAGATTGTTGTTTTTCAACCGCATAGATACACACGAACCAAGGATCTTTTTGATGAATTTATAAAAACTCTTTTAAATATAGAAAACCTTCTATTGCTTGATATTTATCCCGCTAGCGAGAAGATAATTAAAGGCTACGAAGGCAAAGATCTATTTCAAGCTCTTAAAAAGAATGGCTCAAAGGTAGTATTTTGTCAAAATCATACTGAGGTAATTGAAAAACTCGAAAATATGACCGAAGGAAATGAGGTTATCATAACTCAGGGAGCAGGGACGACCTCAGAGCTTGCAAGAAAGATATCAAATCAATGATAAAAAAAAATATCGCAGTACTATGCGGCGGTTGGTCAGAGGAAAGGCTCATTTCATTAAAGAGTGGGGATTCGGTGTACAAATGTCTTAAAGAAAACGGTTACGAAGTTTCAAAAATTGATGTCAAAACCGCCAATGAAGCATTTAATGAGGAGCTATATTCTAAGTTCGATCTAGTTTTTATTTTGCTTCACGGCAGAGGAGGGGAAGATGGAGAAATTCAAAAGTTCTTTGAGGAAAATGACATTGCATTTACCGGATCAAATTCGCAGTCTTCTAGAATTACGATGAATAAAATAAAGACCAAAGAAATTTGGAAGAATAACAACATTAAAACACCGGAATATTTTATCTATGAGGAAAATTTTCAAATAGATAATTTATCTTCATTCGAAAAGTGGGTAATAAAGCCAAATTTAGAGGGATCTTCTAACGGCATCTCCTTTTATAACAACATTGAAGGTAAAGAGGATTTTGAAAAAAAAATTAATCTAGCTAAAAAATATGATAATTCAGTTTTAATAGAAAGGTTTATAGATGGAAAAGAAATAACGGTACCGATAATTAACAAAAGATGCCTTAGGCCCATTCATATTATTCCAGAAGGTGAGTTTTATGATTTTGATGCCAAATATATTTCCAATAAGACAAAATATTTAGAGTACGCCATAGAATCAGAAAGGTTGGATACTTTGAACAATCTCGTAATTCATGCATATGAACTTGTCGGCGCCGAAAATTGGGGCCGTATTGATATTATTGATGACGGCATAGATTATTTCCTTATAGAACTTAACTCGGTTCCCGGCATGACGGAAACTAGTTTAGTACCAAAATCATCCCATCTCTCTGGCATTAGCTATCTTGAATTACTGGAGAGCATTATGGATGATGCTCTTGCCAAAAAAGCTTAATTTCTCTAGAATCGCATCCTTTCTTGCTGAGATATAAAAATTTTAGCTATAAACCATAAGAAAAATATGAATCATTACGAAATTGTTTTTTTAGTTCATCCTGATCAAAAATCAGATTCTGAGGCAATATTAAATAAGTATTGCGACCAAATTAAATCTTCCAATGGAACTATAGATAGATCTGAGAACATCGGATCTCGAAAGTTAGCTTATCCTATTCAAGATTGTTACAAAGCAAATTACTTTTGTATAAATGTTACCTGTGATTCTGATCAAATTGATAGCCTCAAAGAATCTTTCAAATATAACGACGCAATTCTTAGACATCTTATTGTCAGAAAGGATGAGATTGAAACAGAACCTTCTTCACTCTTAAAACAAACTCAAGAAGATGGTGAAACACAACTTGAAGAATACGAAGCCTCTATTAAAAATGATAATACTCCTAAAGAGGCAACGAAAAATATAGACGAATCGACTTCTGGTGTAGAAGCTGATGCGAAAGAAGAAGCCGATCATTCAGATGATACTTCAGATGAAACAGACAATTCTGAAAAAAATAATGATGGCGATGAGAATAAAGCAGAAACAGAAAACGAACCCAAAGAAGACAAAGGCACAACATGAGAAGGAAAAAAGACACAAGAAAGAAAAATACTGGTCTAGAGCCTTTAGTAAAGCAATCGAGAAAATGCAGATTTACTGCTGCTGGTATCAAGCAGATTGATTATAAAGATGTAAACCTTTTAAAAGACTTCATAAATGAAACTGGGAAAATTCTTCCTGCAAGACTTACAGGAACATCTGCAAAGTATCAAAGGCAATTAGAAACTGCTATCAAGAGAGCAAGACAGCTTGCTCTTCTTCCCTACACAGATAGTCATTATTCTTAAGAAATGAAAGTTATTTTATTAGAGAGAATTACCGGCCTTGGAGCTCCAGGCGATCTTGTTACAGTTAAATCTGGATACGGTAGAAATTTTCTTCTACCCGGCAAAAAAGCGATACCAGCTAATAAAGAAAACATGGAGAAATATGAGGCAGAGAAAGCTCAAATTCTTGCTGCCGAAGAATCAAAGAAAGCTTCTGCGCAATCTGTTTATGAACAACTGAATGGACAGAGTTTTGAAATTGTATCTGCTGTTACTGAAGAAAATACACTTTATGGTTCTGTAGGGACCAACGAAATTATTGCGAAAATTACAACTGCTGGTTTCGAGTTAGATAAACAGGCTATTAGACTACCTGAAGGACCAATAAAAGACCTTGGTGATTTTGAGATAGATATAGAATTGCATCCTGAAGTTATAGCCAAAATAAATATAAAAGTTTCTCCAGAAGAATAATTTTCGTTGTTTTCTATTTATTCGAATGGGAGAATAGAAAACGTGAAAAACTTAGACAAAAATTCCTTACCTTCATCAATACAAGCAGAAAAAGCAGCTTTGGGCTGTCTCCTTTTGGAGCCTAATTTATGGGATGATCTTGCTACTCAAATTGAGGAAAAAGATTTTACACAAACAGAAAATAAAATAATTTATAGAGCCATTAAAAAGCTTTCAGACCAAGGCACTCAATTAGACACACTAACTCTCATAGAAGCTGTTTCTTCAGATGAAGAAATTAAAAAAAATTCAAATTTAAATTTTTCGTCATACATAAAAGATTTGTTTGAAGAAACTCCAGGAACCTCAAACTTTTCTAATTATGTTGATATTGTCAAACAAACATCTAGCTTGAGAAAACTTATTGAAACCGCTGATGAAATTTCATCAACTGCGTTTACTACAGATAGTTTCAGCAGTGATGATGCAATTACTAAAGCTGAAGATAAGATCTTAAAATTAAGAGACTCAATTGAAAGAAAAAGCGGACCACAAATAGCTAAAGATCTAGTTGGTCCAGTCTATGAAAACATCGATATAAATTTAAAGTCATCGGGACCCCTGGTCGGTAATAGCACTGGCTTTAAATATATCGATAACCTAACAATGGGGCTTCAGAAAGGAGATTTATTTATTATTGCTGGCAGACCAGGGATGGGTAAGACTGCTTTTGCAATGAGCATTGCTTGCAATTTACTTATTGATGAAGTTCCTGTTCTTCTTTTCAGCATGGAAATGTCATCAAGATCCATCATGTACAGGCTTTTTTCATCTTTTTCTAGAGTAGACTTCAAGAGACTTCAAGAAGCCAAAAACCTCTCAGAGCAGGATTTTAGAGATATTGATGATGCTTCAACTATACTTAGTAAGTCAAAATTATTCATAGATGACACGCCCGGCCTTAGTCCATCTGAGCTGATTTCGCGCGCGAGAAAAGTTAAAAGAGAAAACCCTGACTTAGGACTTATAATTATTGATTATCTTCAGCTTATGAATTCTGATAGAAACTCTGAAAATAGAGTTTCTGAAATGAGCGAGATATCTAGATCAGTAAAATCTTTAGCAAGAGATTTAGACATTACTGTAATCGCATTATCACAACTTAACCGTGCTGTTGAAAATAGAAACAACAAAAGACCTCTAATGTCAGATTTAAGAGAATCCGGTGCTTTAGAGCAGGATGCTGATCTAGTAGCCTTTGTATATAGAGATGAATACTATAATGAGACTCCAGAAAACAAAGGTTTAGCTGAAGTGAATATCGCTAAGCATAGAAATGGGAAAACTGGAAAGGTGAAACTTCATTTTGCTTCTAACATAATAAAGTTTGAAAACTTAGCTGATAACGATCCAGCAATGTCTATGCCAACGAATTATGAGGATTGAGATTTGCCAAGGCCAACAACTGCAATAATTGATCTTTCATCCATTGAGCATAATTTTAATGTCATAAAGAAACATTGTCCTAAGTCTCAAATTTATTCGGTTGTTAAATCTAATGCTTATGGGCATGGCGTAAAAAAGGTTGTTGGGGCGCTAAAAAAGTCGGATGGATTTTGTGTAGCTACAATTGAAGAAGCAGATGAATTTAGAGAATTTTCAAAGAAACCTCTCTTATGCTTACAAGGATTTTATGATCAGCAAGATCTAAAACTAGCTCATTCTCATAAACTTGAATTAGTTATCCATAATGAAGAACAAATTGGCCTTTTGGAGAAGTTAAAACTTTCTTTTCCTTCTTTATGGCTTAAATTTGATACAGGCATGAACAGGCTAGGTTTTATGCAAAATGAAATCGAAAATATGATGCATAGGCTAAAACCCTATTCAAAAAAGATAGTCTTGATGACCCATCTTAAATCTTCATCTGGAAAAAAAATGTCTAGGAAGGTAACTAATAAACAATTTAATTTATTTACAAAAACAACTTCAAATTTAAAACAGAAGCAACACAATTTCCTCACTAGCGTTTCAAATTCAGGTGGAATTCTTAATTTTGATGACTTATTTTCAGATATAGAAAGGCCGGGATTGTCTTTGTACGGTAGTCATTTTCACAATAAATCTAAAAATTTTAGGTTAAAAAATGTGACAACGTTAGTTTCAAAAATTATTGCAATTAAGGATATCAAAAAGGGAGAAACAGTTGGTTATGACGGCTTATGGCAAGCAAAAAAAAATACCTCAATTGGAATCATACCAATAGGATATTCAGACGGTATCCCTTTGAATTATGGTAACAAGGGTCATGTTTTAATTAATAAAGCTAAGGCTAAAGTAATAGGAAGGGTAGCTATGGATCTAATCGCTGTTGAACTTCCTAATAAAAAAGTGAAACTAGGGGAGGATATAATCTTATGGGGAAAAGATCTTAAAGTAGACGAGCTGGCTTTGTTGACAGATAATATTCCATACTCTTTTATGACTTCACTATCAAAAAGGGTTAAGCGAAAATATATTAAATAATTATGAAAATAAAAGTATTAGAAGAAACTCCAAGGAAAGTTTTAGAATTTCCTTTAGATAACGATCTTAATTTAACAGAAAAAGAAGTTGAAGATGTTGCAGAGATTTTTAAGACTCCTCTGACTGGTTCTTACAATTGGGATTACACAATACAAGATAATCGTATTAAAAGACTCTATGAGCTTGGAAAAGAGTTGAACTGGAATGTAGAGAAGGATATTGATTGGGATCAACCGTTGCCAGAAAAAGAAGACAATCCACCTGCTATTTTCTGGGATGAATATGAGCCTTACCAAAAGCTATCTACAGAGGATAAATTCAAGTTTCTTCAACACAGGGCTTCCTGGTCTATTAGCCAATTTCTTCATGGCGAACAAGGTGCACTTTTAGTGGCCTCACAATTAGTTTCATGTGCACCAACCTATAATGCAAAACTATATGCTGCTTCTCAAACTTTTGATGAAGCAAGACATGTTGAAGCCTTCAATAAATATATTCAAAAAAGAGTGGGTCTATCTTACCCAATAGGACATGGCCTTAAATCTCTGCTTGATAAAATTCTTTCTGATCCTAGATGGGATTTAAAATTTATAGGAATGCAAATCATTATCGAAGGTTTAGCGCTAGCTGCATTTAATGTTGCAAGACAAGGAACGAATGATCCGGTTTTCAAGGATATGCTTTACCTAATTACCAGAGATGAAGCCAGACACGTAACGTTTGGTGTGAATTACCTAGAAGAATTTGTTCAAACTCTCTCTGAAGAGGAGAGAGAAGATCGTGCTATGTTTGCTTACGAAGCTGCTGTGGTAATGCGTTCAAGACTTATGGCAGCCGACGTTTACTCTAATTTTGGTTGGGATATTGATGAAACGGTTGCATTCCAAAGCAAAGCAGATGTCAATGCAAATTTTCAGCATTTACTTTTCACTAGAGTAATGCCAAATCTTTCAAAGATAGGTCTCATTACAGATAAAGTCAGACCGCTATACGATGAATTGGGTGTTTTAGATTTAGAAAGTTGGCCTAACGATGGTGAAATTGATTGGGTTTCTCTTGAAAGACCTCTTGATGCAAACGAAGATAATTCAGAATCTGAAATCATAGCTATTTAACTGAATGATCTCAAAATCAGATACTTGCGAAGTATCTGAAATCTTCTGATATACTGATAAACCATCTTGGTTAATAAATAAGATGGCTTCTAAACCTAAATTTCTCTTTGTCACTGGCGGTGTTGTTTCTTCTTTAGGCAAGGGAATATTATCCGCATCTTTGGGATCTTTGCTTGAGAGCAAAAAAATTAAGGTAACTATCATGAAACTTGATCCTTATATAAATTTGGATCCAGGCACAATGAGTCCTTTCCAGCATGGTGAAGTTTTTGTTACCGATGATGGAGCAGAAACAGATCTTGACCTTGGCCACTATGAAAGATTTTTAGACGAGAAAATGTCTCAGAATAATAATTTTACCGCTGGTCAAGTGTATGACAGTGTCTTAAAAAAAGAGAGAAAAGGTGAATTTTTAGGAGCAACAGTTCAAGTGATTCCTCACATAACTGATGAGATAAAAAAGAGAATTATGAAAGGTGCCAAGGGATATGATTTAGCAATTGTAGAAATTGGAGGAACTGTAGGAGATATAGAATCGCAACCTTTCTTGGAGGCTATAAGACAATTAAAAATAGAACTAGGAGATCAAAGAACTCTTTTTCTCCACCTTACTTTAGTACCATTTCTATCTACATCTGGAGAGACTAAAACCAAACCAACTCAACACTCAGTTAAAAATCTTCTTTCTTATGGTCTTCAGCCTGACATCCTGATTTGTAGATCAGAGAAAGAACTTCAAAGCTCCGATAAAAGAAAGATTGCCTTGTTCACAAATGTCGGTTTAGACTCCGTTTTCTCACTTCCAGACCTTCCTTCGATTTATGCTATTCCAGTCTTTTTATCCAAAGAAAAGCTTGATGAAGTTGTTACGAGAAAAATGGGTATTAAATCTAAAAAAGCAGACTTAAGTGATTGGAGGAAAGTTAATAGACTAGAAAAAGCATCAAATAAAAAAATTACAGTTTCGATGGTTGGTAAATATACTGAGTTAGCAGATGCATATATGTCATTAAATGAAGCTTTAAGGCATGGAGGTCTTCAAAATAAGGTTGATGTAAACATTAATTATATTGATTCAGAAAATTTGAAATCTAACAGTCAATTAAAAGGTTCAGATGCAATATTGATTCCTGGAGGATTTGGACATAGAGGAATTAATGGAATGATAATGGCTACGAAATATGCGAGAGAGAAAAAGATACCTTTTTTTGGAATTTGTCTTGGAATGCAAGTTGCAGTAATAGAGTTTGCAAGAAATGTACTAAATCTAAAAGCTAACAGTACAGAATTTGATAAAAAAACAAACCATCCTGTCATTGCCCTTATGCATGAGTGGAAGGACTCTGAAGGATCAATTCAAAAGAGAAATGCAAGTTCTGATATGGGAGGCACGATGCGACTAGGCGCACAAAAGTGCATACTGAGCAACAACAGTAAGTTAAAAAAAATGTATAAAAAAAGTGAAATTTTTGAAAGACATCGCCATAGATTTGAATTCAATGGTAATTATGAAAATGTAATGATTGAAAAGGGCATGAAGATAGTTGGAAGATCTAGAGATAAGAAACTTGTTGAGGCTATTGAACTAGATGATCATCCATGGTTTTTAGGCTGTCAATTTCATCCAGAGTTAACTTCAAATCCCAAAGAAGGACATCCTATTTTTAATGATTTTATAAAAGCTGCATCTAAGAAATAAAATGGTTCAAATTGCTGAAGTTCAATTAAAAAATCGAAAAATATCCAACCGGGATCCTGCCATCTTTATAGCTGGGATGAACGTAATTGAATCAGAGGAGCTTTGTATTTCTATCGCAGGAGAGCTGAAAAATATTTGTGAAAGAAATAATGTCGATTTCATATTCAAGGCTTCTTTTGATAAAGCTAACCGATCATCAATAGATTCCTTTCGAGGGCCAGGAATTGATCAAGGCTTAAAAATTTTAAAGACAGTAAAGGATGAATTTAATGTTCCTATAATTTCTGACATTCATGAGCCTTCACAAGCGAAAGCAGCAGCAGAGGTTCTCGATGTTATTCAAATCCCGGCTTTTTTGTCCAGACAAACTGACTTAATTAAAGCTGCATGTGAAACAGAAAAGGTGATAAATGTAAAAAAAGCTCAATTCCTATCGCCTGCACAAATGATGAACATTATTGAAAAATGTAATCATTTTGGTAATGAAAATATTTTACTATGCGAACGGGGAAGTATTTTTGGTTATGATAATTTGATTGTAGATTTTTTAGGGATAGATGAGATTAAAAAAATTGCCCCAACCATTTTAGATATAACCCATTCGCTTCAGCTTCCTGGAGGCAAAGGAAAATCTGCGGATGGGAGGTCCTCCCAAGCAAAAGTTTTGGGAACTGCAGCTGCAGCCATAGGCCTAGCAGGTTTTTTTATCGAGGTTCATCCAAGTCCCGAAAATGCTCTTTGCGATGGAGCTTCAGCCACGAGGTTATCTGAATTTGAAAGTTTACTTTTAGAGTTAAAAAAATTTGATGAACTATCAAAGTCCTGATGAAAATTGATCAATTAAAGTTTTATGAGGTTATAGATTCGAGAGGGAATCCTACAATAGCCTGCAAGATTTTTTCTGGTAAATTTTCATCTATAAGTATGGTTCCTTCTGGCGCATCAACTGGTTCAAAAGAAGCTCAAGAAATTAGAGATAACGATAAAAAAAGATTTCTTGGTAAAGGACTTAAAGAAGTAATAAAGAAAACTGAACATCAAATATTTGATGTAATTTCCCAAAAAAATTTATCGGATCAACAAGAAATTGATAATGGTCTCATTGAGCTCGATGGTAGTAAGAACAAATCAAATATTGGGGCAAATATGATTCTTGCTACATCTATGGCGGTTTCTAAGTTAGCTTCACAATCAGAAAATATGGAGTTATTTCAATACATTCATCAAATTGCAAAAGCATATGAAATTGATTGCGATTATTCATTACCTTTGCCGATGATGAACATTCTTAATGGCGGCGCTCATGCAAACAATCCTCTTGAGTTTCAAGAGTTTATGATTCAACCAGCTGGATTTGATAATTTTGATGAAAGCCTCAGAGCAGGAATAGAAATATTTCATAATCTTAAAAAAGAGTTGCAGGAAAATAATTTTTCAACTTCTGTGGGGGATGAGGGGGGCTTTGCTCCAGATATCTCTGATACTAAAAAGGCTTTAGATTTTATCTGTTCAGCAGTTGAAAAGTCAGGCTATAAAATGGGAGAAGAAATTTTTATTGCCATGGACTGTGCTGCGTCTGAGATATTTATTAATGGAGAATATTTTTTTGAAGGCAAAAATCATGATAATTCAGGCTTAATTCAAATTTATGAAGAACTTATC
>JAOIOC010000020.1 GCA_028140145.1 SAR86 cluster bacterium
AGGCAGTCCGCTCCGCTACCCAAAAAGTAAGCTCCACCGTGAATCCAAACTAAAACTGGTTTGTTGGAATCAAGTTCAGAAGTCCATACGTTTAAAGTAAGGCAATCTTCACTTTGGTTTGATCCGGTTTCGTAATCTGCAGTAGCCTCTTGCTCATAAACAAGCTCGTTTTGTGGACAAATAGAACCAAATTCTTTACAGCTTTTTACATCTGACCAAGGTTTTATGGGTTTTGGAGCCAACCACCTATTCTTACCTATAGGTGGTTCTGCATAAGGAATGCCTTTAAAAGAATAATAAAGATCTTCCTTAGCGCCCTCAATCTCACCAGATTTGGTTTTAACTATCATGCCTAAATTTTACACCCGATTTTGCTTACCAAACAAAATCGGGTGTATACACTCTAGGGGTATTAGAGTTTTTAGTTAAGGTTGTACTGGACGCTTATTCCAAGTTCTCTCGGACGACCATAGTCGTAACCAATTCCTCCAAAACCGAAGGTGAAGTCACGTTGATTAGTAACAAAAATTGAATCCATCAAGTTATTTACAAACAAAGTAGTTGTGATGTTGTTTGAACCTATAAATGAATATCTAATATTCGAAACCTCATATTCACCAAGAGTTGTCAGGTTGGTTGAATCAGCAAACCGTTCTCCTACAAATGAATGATCAAGATACAGTCTTCCAAAATTTCCGTTCCCGATATCATGAGTATAATCAATATTAAACCCATAAGTAGTTTCAGGAGCATGGAGAAACTTACTGTCTTTGGCAATTTTTATACCCCCATCGTATCCAGGGTAAGCAGTATCAATACTTGTCTGATTAGATGAGGCTATGATTCCAATTGAAAGCTCGGAGGTTGGAAAGAAATTCAATGCCATTTCTGCTCCTGACGATGAACCATCTCCAATATTAGCAATATAAGGGAACCCTACCGCATCAAGACTATAGTCTTCTACATAAACTGCAAAATCTGTTATCGATTGTGAGTACACAGATAGAATTAGCTGAATGGTGTCGTCATTAAAACTTCCCTTATACCCAAGTTCAGTATTCAATAACTGATCTCCATCAAATGTCAGAACTTTATTAGCATAATCTATTTTTTCTTGAGGAATAAAACCTGGTGTAAATTCATTAAATACTGCCCAGTTTCTTAAATTATATAATTGAGCACCGTTTACACCACCCTGTCTGAATCCTGTGGAAGCATTTAGATAAACCAGATTACTTCCATCATTCCAAGATACATTGAAACGAGGAGAAACATTATCCTCTGAAAAATCATAAGTAGATGCACCTATAGTCAAAGTTTTTTCAAGATTTGTTAGTCTTACCCCAGCAGCTATAGACCAGTTTTGATCTATCTCGTAAGTTATATCCGCATAAACAGATATTTCCTGTAATTCTGTATCAGGACTTTCAAAATCAGCTTTTAAACTTGGACCAATTGATTCTGTAGGCAGAGGATCTCCGTTCTCATCTACAGTAGCTTGTCCTAGAGCCGCTCTCTCAGGTGAGAAATATGTTATTGCTAAATCTGTAAGTCTTTTGTCAGTAGTATCTTTAAAGAATGCTCCAACAACCCAAAAAAGATCCTCAGTAGCGTCAGATGTGAATCTAAATTCTTGAGTAACTCTTTCAGTTGCTCCTGATACTTTTGGATTATATGAAGAAACTGATCCTCCATCTGGGAAAGGAGCCATAAATACATTTGTAAACGATGCATTTTGTTCTCCAAAGAAAGGAACAAAAGCTGCTCCATTACAAGGGATGAAACAATTTTCTGCGCCTGAGCTATCGAATACACCTCTTGCAAAGTTTACATTCAAACCACCTGTGTAAATATCTATTACGAATGCAGCTTCTGTATTTGTTGGAGTTCTCCTTTGAACATATCTATCCAAGTAAGAAGTTATAGAACTGAAAGTTCCAGCTCCAGTATCAACCTCAAATTTAAATGAATGCACTTGATATTCTTCATCATTACCAGGTGTATGAGAATCTACTTCGTTAGCACCAACATAATATTTAGCTGCTGGCGCTGCTAGTCCCACATAAGAACCAGCTGCTAAAGCTCCTGCTGCAGAATAAGGAGGGATGATCGATTTATTATCTAAGAAAGGATTTGCAGCTGTAGGAGGCGAGTAGGACATGTTGTTTCCATTTCCATTAGTATTTCCAAAAATACTTGAGTATTGGAAAGTTAGGTTCTCAGTTTCGGCGAGGACCGATAACCTACCACCACTTGTTGAAGCGTCGTTCCAGTCAGGTTCATTATTGTCAACTGTAATCCAATCAATATATCCACCTCTTTTTTCCTTGAAACCCACTAATTCTCACAGCACCGTCAGTAGCGTCATTAGAAAACGGGAAATTAATAAGAGCATCCACCCTGTAAGATGATGAACTATCAGCTCCGCTCATTCCTTTCATTCGAACAGTAGATTCAAACTCATCTGGGTTAGGTTTGTTATAAATGTATCTTACTGTTCCACCTTGAGAAGATTCACCGAATAAAGTTCCTTGAGGACCCTTTAAGACCTCAATCCTTTGTAAATCAAAAGCATCTCCAGCTGAAGCATACTCTGGAGACATTACTGATGACATAGGCACATCATCAATATACACCCCAGTTGTAGCTCCCATTTGTCCACCTGGATAGTTACTAGCTTGTCCGCTAATACCCCTGATGATTATCCTACTTCTTCCAACCCCTTCTGAATAAAGATTTAGACCAGAAACCGATCTAAAAACTTCCTCAAGGCTGTCAGCCCCAAGTTGATCCAGTTTATCTTGACTTACAGAATCAACAGACAAAGCTGTATCCATTACTGTGGTTTCCCTAAATGTTGCTGTCACTACCATTTCTTCGACTGACTCATCTGAATCACTTTGTCCAAAAGAAAATTGAGGTGAAAATATTAAGGAACTAATAAAAAAAACTTTAATTAATCTCTTACTCATCATAACTCCCCTTAGTTTTTCGATGTATAGTACAAATGTACCAAATTACATTAATACAGTTGTACGGATAATTAAAGTTTTTTTATAAGAAATTTAGCTTAATCAAATAGGAGTAAATCATGACGACAGTATCAGAAGCTATAAAGAAAAGGCACTCTGCAAGAGCTTTTACAGATAGGGATGTTGATATAGACACTGTTAAGAACATCATACAAATAGCAAAGCAATCGCCTTCCGGAGTGAATACACAACCCTGGAATGTCTATGTTTTATCTGGCGATGCAAGAGACAAACTAGTTAATGAAGCTACTTCCAGATACGATCAAGGCAAAATGGATGGGCAAGAATATTTAGTGTATCCAAAAGAAATGCCTGACTGGTACAAAGAAAGAAGAAGAGCCGTAGGTTGGGCTATGTATGGCGCCATAGGCATTGAAAAAGGCGATACAGAGAAAATGATGGCCCAGGGAAGAAAAAATTATGAGTTTTTTGGAGCTCCTGTTGGGATTTTTATAACCGTAAAAAATTGTGTCGGTCCAAACGGTTGGGGCCATGTGGGACATTTTATTCAAAATATTTGCTTATTGGCTATTGAAAACGGTTTAGCAACTTGTTTACAAGAAGCTTGGGCTGAACTTCCAAAGCTTGTAAGGGAGCATGTCGATTATCCTGAAGATGAAACTCTATGGTGCGGTATAGCGCTCGGATACGAAGATGAAACTGATCCAGTTAATCAATTTAGGACCGAAAGAGAAGATTTAGAAAATTTTTCAAAGTTTTTTAAATAGAAAAGAGCAGTAGATAAAGATCTATTGCTCTTTTAAATTTGTGAAGTTAGTTAACGAAATTCGTAAGTCTTTCATATGCAGAGATGAAGTCTTGTTTGAATTCTTGAACAACATCGCTAGCTGATATTGTTGCGTTCATAAGACCTACTCCTTGACCTACCCAATAAGTAGAAAGCTCTCTAGCACCTTCATGTCCACCTTCGGCAAGTTTATTAACTTTCTGGAGGGCTGGTTCGGCTACCATCGGCTGTAAAGGCATTGGTAAAGGATCGGGGGCTTTATCGGACTCCCAAGCATCTGTCCACGGAGATACTAACTGTCTAGAGTGTTTACCTGTCCTGCTTCTAGATCTAACCGTCTCGCTTGAGTTTGCAGCTACCATTTTTTCTTTTATAACTGGAGGCACTTCTGATTCAACAGTAGTCAACCATACTGAGCCACACCATGCACCTGATGCACCCATGGCCATGGCTGCAGCCATTTGTTGGCCAGTAACGATTCCTCCAGCTGCCAAAATTGGAACATCACCATAAGGTTGAATTGCCTTATGTACTTCGGGAATTAACACCATTGTGGAAACACTTCCACAGTGCCCTCCTGCTTCCGTTCCTGAAACCACAAGAATATCCACGCCTGCTTTTACCTGGTTAATTGCATGTTGAGCAGTCCCTAACAATGCAGCAACCTTTACATCATTTTGTTTTCCCATCTCAAGCATCCAATCGGGTGGAACACCTAAGGCGTTAGCTATAAGTTTTATTGGGTGACTGAAAGCTACATCCAAAAGAGCTTTAGCACCATCTGCTTTTGTATTCTGAGCAAAACTGGATCCAGCTGTATCAATAGTTCTTAGTTCAGCGGCCTCAATATCATGATTTTCCAAAATATCAGCTCGGTAGTCAGCATACTCTTGTGGAATCATGTTCTTCAATTTGTCCGCATCAAACTTCTCGCTTTGATCTACCATTTTGTTTGGAATAAGAACATCTACTCCATATGGTTTTCCATCAATGTGGTCATCGATCCATTTTAATTCTTTTTCTAATTGCTCAGGAGACATGCCAACTGCTCCCAAAACTCCGCATCCGCCAGCTTTAGAAACAGCAACTACAACATCTCGACAATGTGTAAAAGCAACTAACGGAAACTCTATATCTAAAAGTTCACAAATTTTTGAATTCATCATAATTATCTCCAATTATTTAGGATAAACCTCGATTTCTATTTTTTTAGTGACAACATTTATTGTACCTTCGACATAATGAATCACTCCATTTGTTAATTCATCGAGCATATAAATACTGATAATTCCTCCATTTCTTTTGTACACACCAGTAAGGTTTGCTCCAGTGAGGACTCCATCATCGTTAATTGCTCTTGCCAACCCAGATATGGTTCCAGAATTTCTTTGGTCGTTTGATGGCATTAATTTGTAATCAGCATAAACTGCTCCGTATTCCCCGGCTCTTCCAGAAGCAGAAATTACTGCGTATTCTTTACCGAAGTTTATGGTATCAATTTCTAGATTTGCCTTAAAAGAATCTCCAGTAATTGAATAACTAAAGGCAGTTGAGCTTAAAAATAACAACATACCTAAAAATAAAATTTTGCTTATTAAATTTTTCATTCTTTTCTCCACTTTCATAAAATAATATCATCTAAATAAGCCGCTAAATCAAGTCTTATAGTAGAATTTTATTATGAATAGAACTCAATCAAACATTGGAACTGCAGTGACTCTTGCGGTTGCTCTCTTAGTGGGGTGGGTATGCAGCTTAAATTCACTCACTATATCGGGGATACCATTATTCGGATTTTGTGCATTAATAATTTTTGTAATTCAATATGTCATCTTTATTCCTTCTTATTTAAATCAGACGGAACATTTCTTTGATTTAACCGGAAGCCTCACATTTATATCGATATCAATTATATCTGTGGCATTGAGTCCAAACTTATCTTTAATAAATATTTTATTAGCCTTGATGATCTCTATTTGGGCAATCCGTCTAGGATCTTTCTTGTTCTGGAGAGTAAGAAAAGCTGGAGAAGACAAAAGATTTACAATAATGAAAACAAAATTTTCATGGTTTTTTATGACTTGGAATATTCAAGGTCTATGGGTTTTATTGTCTCTTGGAGCTGCTTTGGCAGCTATTTGTTCTCCAAAAGAAGTAAGCTTAAATGTAATCCACATCCTTGGTTTCTTAATTTGGTTAACTGGATTCCTCATAGAAGTCGTAGCAGATAATCAGAAAACAAAATTTAGAGCGAATAAGGAAAATGAAGATAAATTCATTACAACTGGCCTTTGGTCTTGGTCAAGGCATCCGAATTATTTCGGGGAAATATTGCTGTGGTTTGGCGTTGCTATTGTTGCTATTCCGTCTCTTCAAGGGTGGTTATATTTTGCACTTATTTCACCCATTTTTGTTTTTATTCAACTTACAAGAATAAGTGGGGTTAGTCTTCTAGAGGCAAGAGGAAGAAAACAATGGAAAGACAATGAGGAATACCAAAGGTATTTAAATAAAACATCTATTTTGATCCCTTTGCCTCCGAAAAAAATTTGAAAGCTTGATTTTGAGTATTTATTCTTCAAACTTGTAAGACATAGATTTTTTGTAAGCCTCTCTTTCAAAAAGCATATCTGTCCAACGTTTGATATTAGGTTTAAATGCTTGTTCAATACCTAAAGAATCAGCCAGTGTAATGGCATAACTCACACAAATATCTGCAATAGTAAACCTGCTAGAACAAAGAAATTCTCTATCTTCCAATGTTGTTTCAAGCAATTTCAATCTTGATACAAACCATCTGCTGTAACCATCAACTGCAGCATCGGCTACTCCAGGCTCCTGTAGTTTATATCGAAGAACAACTGTTTGAGGAAAAGTTAAGGTTGCATCTGAATGGAATAACCAATTTAGGTAAGATGGATAATCAGGTTCATCCGGCGAAACCCTTAAATCTGTCGGGCCATATTTCTCAACTAAGTATTGCGCCATAGCAACTGATTCGGTCATTTTTACCTCGCCATCAGTAAGGTAAGGAATTGTGCCCAGCATATTTACATCAAGATATTCCTTCATAAAAACTCTCGGCGGGAACGGCATCATCGTTAGTTCATAATCTAATCCCATCTCTTCAGCTGTCCATATTGGTCTTATGGCTCTGGAACCTTGCGTAGCCCAAATTTTAATCATGATTTCTCCTTGAGTGTTAAATGGTTATACTTTGATATCTTAAATCAATTTAAATGAACGAGGATAAATAATGATTGGAGTAATAGCTAAATTAAAAATTAAAGACGGGGATAGAGATAATTTTATAGAGGCCATGGGTAAATTAGTTCAAGCAGTAGCTGATAATGAACCTGATTGTTTTTACTATGAAATGCATGAGACCGATGACCCTCAAACCATTATGATGATAGAACTATATAAAACTGAAGAAGCTCATCAAAGTCATTCACAAACAGAACATTTCAAAACGCTTGGAATGGCATTAGCCCCTTTTATGGCAGGAGCTCCTGAGATTACAGTTCATAAGAAAGTATAATTCTGAAAAAAGAATACTTAGCGCAAGTTGAATCAGGAATCCTTCAAAAGGATCCTGATCAGCTCAAAATTATCGAAATACTTGAGATCCTCTCTGAAAATATAGTTGGGGATGGAATCCTTGAGAATATAAAAGGATTTTTCAGAAAATCTTCTAATTCTTTAGAAGGTGTTTACATCTATGGCGGCGTTGGAAGAGGTAAAACAATGCTCATGGATTTATTTTTTGATTCGGTAGGTACTGAGAAAAAGATTCGTCAACATTTCCATAGATTCATGCAATCTATCCATGCGAGGTTAGCTGAGTTATCAGGAAAAACTGATCCTTTAAGTATTGTGGTCTCAGAATTAGAGAGAGATTATGACCTTATATGCTTCGATGAGTTTTATGTGGAAGACATCGGAGATGCCATGTTGCTTGGCAGGTCACTTGAAAAGCTATTGGCTTCGAAAGTTAAAATGGTTTTCACCTCAAACATAAAACCTAGCGACCTTTATATGGGTGGATTACAGCGAAAATCCTTTCTCTCTGCAATATCTGCTATTGAAAATCATTGCGAAATTATTTGTCTGGAGTCAGTAACAGACTACAGATTAAGAGAATTAGAAAAAAGCGGGATTTATTTCTCCCCCATAGATTCTGAAAAAATGAGCAGCTTTAATAAATTATTCCAACAATTATCTAAAGGAGCTAATTCTGGGCAAAGTACGATAGATATTTTGGGTAGAAAGATTGCCTTTGAAGATTCTGCAAACGACATTATTCATTTTTCGGCTGATGTAATTTTTAATTCCCCAAGAAGTTCATCAGACTATATCGAGTTATCAAGAGAGTTCCATACCATTTTTATTTCCAATCTGAATGTAATTGACGAGGAAGATACAGCAAGAAGATTCATAGCCTTTATAGATGAATGTTACGATCGAAACGTTAAAGTAATTTTTCTATCCAACCCTCTTCCACATGAAATATACACCGGTAAAAGACTTGCCGATAAATTTCAAAGGACCTTAAGCAGGCTAACTGAAATGCAATCTAATGATTATTTACAAGGACGCCACAAAGGTTGATTTTTTTGACAAAGCCCTCATAAAAAAGATGTTAGAATGAATTTATCAATGAAAGAACTTATCGAAACTAATTATTCCATAGGACAAGTTGTTAGACATAAATACCTAGACTTTAGAGGTGTTATTTTTGACGTTGATCCTGAGTTTAATAACACCGAAGAGTGGTACCAAAGCATTCCTCAACAAATAAGACCCAGAAAGGATCAACCTTTCTATCATGTGTTTGCCGAGAATGACGATGTTTTTTACACTGCTTATGTTTCTCAACAAAATCTTATTGCTGACGATTCAAACTCTCCGGTTGATCATCCTGATGTAAAAGAATTTTTTGGACCTTTCAAAGGCCAATCTTACGAAGTAAGAGAAACTTCAAGAAATTAAGTTCTTCTCCATTTCATCTGCCAATTTCACGCAACATACAAATATTTGCATTGCCTTTTCAAGCTCTTCAATTGAGACGTAAGTTGGTGCAATTCTGATATTGCTATTTTCCTGATCTCTTCTGTAAGGAAAAGCAGATCCTATAGGGGTTAAATTAAGTCCAGCCGTCTTACATAAATCAAAAATTTTTGATGCTTGTCCAGGCTTTGAGTCAAAGGACACAAAATATCCCCCAGTTGGTTTTGTCCAAGAAGCTAATCCTTCTGGTAATGAATTTAGATATTTATCCACCAGCTCAAATTTAGGCTTAATGAGAGCTGCTAACTTTTTCATATGGGCTTCTATACCCTTTCTATTCTTTAAAAATTTAACGTGTCTTGCTTGATTAACTTTATCTGGACTGAAATTAAATTTTGAAAAGTAATCAAGAAATAAACTCATCAACTTATCGGAAGCCCCTAAAAAAGCTATGCCTCCCCCGGCAAAAGTTATCTTGCTGGTGCTGCCAAAAGTAGCAACATTATCAAAAGTATTAAGTTCTTGAGAAATCTCCTGAATACTAGATAACTTTTTTGAACTCTTAAAATCATGAACGGCATATGCATTATCCCAAAGAACAATGAAATCAGATGTACCAATCAATGGTAAGTTGGCAATTCTTTTAACGGTATCTTGAGAATAAATTTCGCCAGTAGGATTTGAATGTTTGGGATTGCACCATATACCTTTTATGCTCTCATCATTTTTGACTAAGTCTTCAACAATATTCATGTCTGGACCGTCTCCTATGAGAGGAACTTTTATCATCTTAATCCCAAGTTTTTCACATATTGCGAAATGACGATCATAACCAGGGACTGGACAAATTATTGAAATACTTTCCAATTCATTCCAAGGAGCGTCTCCGCTGCCATTAAAAAGAAATGCTGACAAAAGATTGCCCATCAAAGTTAAGCTACTATTTGAGGAAGCAAGGATAAATTCTTCGGAATAATCCAATAACTCAGCACCAAGCTTTCTAGCAGAAGGTAAACCTTTTATTTCGCCGTAGTTCCTTATATCTATGCCATCTAGGATAAAGTTACCATCTAAAATACCATCAAGCTCCTCAGATAAATTAAGCTGTTCTGGAGATGGCTTTCCCCTTGTAAGGTCAATTACATTTTTTTCTTTGCACAAAGAATCATATTGTTCTTTAAGGTCTTCCATCTATTTATTTTAATATGTTAACGATAAATAATTTCTAATTTATTTTCCTGAGCAAATTTTTCTAACTCATCATCAGGGCATACAATCACATTTTGGGGACTAAGCTTAACCAAAGGGAAATCATTTATAGAATCGGTGTAAAAAATAATCTCTTCTTTGGAAATGTTTTTTCGTTTGCACCATTCCTCAACATTAGCTTTCTTGTCAGATCCAAAGTTTGGCAAACCATCTAACCTGCCAGATATTTTGTTGTTTATAACCTCTGTCTTGGTAGCAATGCAGTCTTGAATGCCAAATTTGCTGGAAAATTTATTTCCTAAAAAATCCATAGCCCCGGTGGCAATAATTGATAGATCTTCTTTCTCAACCCTATCCAAAAGATTAAAGGTAACTTGATCTACTAATTGATCAAAGTACTCTTCAATAAATTCATCGGATAATTTTGATAATTCCTTTTCATGAAGACCCTGCATGGAATGCAAGATATAAAGACAATATTTTTCTGAATCAAAATTACCGGAACGATAATCTACTTCAAACTGTTCCATTATTGAAGCGTGGTCATCGTTAACAAAGAAACCTTTTGTTGATAAAAAATTTATCCATGCTCCCTCAGAGTCTCCGCAAAGCAGTGTGTCGTCCAAATCAAAAACGTGTAATTTCATCTTTCACATTTGCTCAGCAAATTCTTTAAGTGCCTTTCTATATGCTTCCTTTTTAAAGTCAATAATTTTTCCTAAAGGATACCAATATGTGACCCATTCATATCTGTCAAATTCTGGCTTAGCATCCCGATTTAAGTCTATTTTCTCTTTTGGGGAAACGAGATCCACAAAATACCATTTTTGAATCTGGCCTTTAAATTTACCTCCCAAAACGTAAGATCTAATTGATGTTGGGATGTCATAAGTTATCCATTCTTTTGAAATAGCCACAATATTAATATCTTCTTTACCTAGCCCTACTTCCTCATATAGTTCTCGGAACATTGCTTCTGTGACATCTTCACCATTATCAATGCCGCCTTGTGGAAATTGCCAATTGTCTGTTTCGCATCTTCGACAAAAAAGTAACTTTCCATTCGATGGATCTCTTACAATGACAGCCACATTCTTTCTATAGCCTTCAGGAAACTCTTTCATTATTTATAGTAAATTCAAATTTATTTTCTTTTACAAAGCCCTTGTCATCAAAGACCCTCTCTGTAATTGAACATAAGTTTTCTTGATCAATTGTTATGATTGTCGTTGCTCTCGTTCCATAAATATCAGAATTTATAAAGCGCGCATTGAATTCATTGCCATGATTGCCTTTAATAAATGTATTTGAAAAAGCAAAAGGTTCATTTGCTGGTTCAGACATCAACTGAAGCAGTCCCTGATGAGTTAATTGAGATTGAAGAACATCACTAAAATCATTTTTTGCGCTTAAGAGTTTTTCGCTTTTTGAATTATATTTTTTATTGCCTAAAACAAAGATCCCCTCACTCTGCTCTTCTAATTCTGTGCCTTCGCTTGAAATAATACTTAACTTGTAATCTTTGATGAGAATCAGATTAAATCCTTGATAATTTGATCCAGTAATTCTATTTGAATAATCTTTTAAAGATATGTTTTCCTCGAGGAAGTTTTTTACTAGATCGCCTCTGGATTCTTTTTTTTCAGGTTGATTTAGAGCTTCATCATCAGAGAAATCTCTGACGTTGGTAACCGCAGCGATACTTCCATTTTTATTTAGGCCTAACCACATCCCTTTTTTAAGCTCATCCTCTCCAGAGAGAATACTTTTGTCTGACCTCCAAAACATATTTTTTGTTGGTCTTTCATAAAACTCATCACGGTTAGAGGCTAAGACAAGTTTAAACTCGGAGTCAGGATTTATTGCAGTAAGAATGAGGCACATTTTATTTTGGAAAGAAGTTTATCAGAGCACCTCTATCATAGATAATGCATGTAATGATTGAAATAACCATAGCTCTCTTGTTTCTAGGTATCTTTGCAGGGCTACTTTCGGGTTTCTTTGGTATTGGATCTGGCATTATTCTGGTGCCAGCGTACATTTTTCTATTTGAATTTTTAAACTTCCCTAAAGAAATTATCCCATTCCTAGCAACAGGCACTTCAATGACTACTATGGCCTTAGTAATCCCCAATGCTGCCAGAACTCATTACAAAAATGGAAATGTAGATATGGATGTTTTAAGGATTGTTTTTTTAGTGGGGTTGCTTTTTTGCTTTTTTAGGAAGATATATTTCGTTCTTTTTCGAAAGCACTACCTTACAAATTATCATTGCTGTTTCTTTAACTTTGGCAGCCTTACAATTAATTTTTGACATTTCTCCAAAACAAACTTCTACACAAATAAATAAAGTAGAGCTAATACTTGTCATTGCCGCAATAGCCTCTTTAACTTCAATTGTAGGAATTGGTGGAGGCATTTTAATGATTCCTTATTTTAAATTTAGAGGGTTATCTATGCACAAAGCAATTGGCACATCTTCTGTGATGGGATTTTCATTTGCTTTATCAAGCTCTATAGCAGTCTTTTTATTTGTTCCAGAGGCTGCTAAAGAATTAGATTATCTTATTGGAGCAGCTTTTTATCCTGCCATTTTGATTGTTGGATTGAGCAGTATTTATTTCGCTCAGGTCGGAGCTAATTTATCCTCAAACACTCAAGGAGATATTTTAAAGAAAGCTTTTGCAGTCTTGGTGATCCTTGCTGCATTTAGGGTCTTTTATTCAACTTTTTTATGATCATAAATATCGACCCAGTTGCATTTTATATTCCGGTTCCTGTCATTGGTTGGTGGCCAGTTTACTGGTATGGCATCTCATGGTTAGTTGCAATTTTAGGAGTAAATTTTGCTGCTAAAAGAATTGGTAAAGTCAGCAGAAGATTGTCGCCTGCGCAAGCTGAAGACTATTTGACTTATGGGATATTAGGATCAATTTTAGGCGGCAGAATTGGTTACATGGTCTTTTATGCACCTGATCAATTAATCTACGACCCTTTGTCAATTATAAGAATCTGGGAAGGCGGCCTATCCTTTCATGGAGGTTTGATCGGAGTTCTCCTTTCCTTTTATTTATTTGGTAGAAAGTTTAACCTCAAGTTCTCTGATGTTATGGAGCATTACGCAATCTGCTTCCCTATAGGTCTTGGATCAGTAAGAGTAGGAAATTTTATGGGAGGAGAATTATTAGGACGGCCAACTGAAGTTTCTTGGGGAGTCATTTTTTCAAATGATCCTGAGGGACTATTAAGACATCCATCTCAACTCTATCAAGCATTTAGCGAAGGGTTTATTCTATTCATTTTGCTTTACCTGTTTGCGCAAACCAATCCCCCAAGATGGTCCATAGCTGGTTTATTTCTGAGTGGCTATGCAGTTGTAAGAATTTTTACAGAAAACTTTAGAACACCAGATGCACACATAGGATTTGATTTGTTGGAAATATTTACAAGAGGTCAGCTTTTAAGTTTACCTATGCTAATAATAGGTATATCTTTAATGATCTTTGCTTACAGGAAAAAATCTTCATGAGAAATTATTTAAATTTAGTAGAAAAAATTATCAATGA
>JAOIOC010000021.1 GCA_028140145.1 SAR86 cluster bacterium
AGATTCACAAAAGATTAAATCAAATTGGTATCAGGACTGCTCTAGATCTTGCAATGATAGATACAAAATACGTAAGAAATAACTTCAACATAGTTCTTGCAAAAACAGTCAGAGAGCTTAGGGGAGAACCTTGCATTGGCCTCGAAGATCAACCATCTGCAAAGAAACAAATTGTGGTTAGTCGAACCTTTAGTAAAAAAGTAGATGATTTGAGGACATTAGAAGAGGCAGTAAGCGACTATGCAGCACGAGCAGCAGCTAAGCTTAGGAGGGAAAATAGAAGATGCCTTTATGTTTCTGTTTTTATCAGAACAAATCCTTTCAGGACGCAAGATCGGCAATATAGAAATTCAGGAACAACTAGGTTGATTGCTCCAACTAGCGATACTAGAGATATTATTCAAAACGCAAAAAAGAGCCTCAGAGCCATATATAGATCGGGTTTTAATTATATAAAGGCAGGAATATTACTTTCAGATTTTTACGATGATCAAATTCAGCAGTATGATTTTTTTTATCCTAAAGAAAGGACCTTACACAGCGATCAACTCATGAATACCATAGATAAAATAAATAAGAAGGGATTACCGCCGGTTTATTTTTTAGCTCAGGGGATTAAGAGAAAATGGTCAATGAAGAGGGAGATCCAATCACCTAGATACACAACTTCCTGGAATGATCTACCAAAAGTCAGTTAGATTTTTTGCTTGATACCCACGAAATATCTTCGTCATAGTCCGATAGAGTTTGATCAACTCCAAGAATAAGAGAGATCAAGGCCATACGAACGAGAAGACCATTATCCGTTTGCCTGTATATGGCTAAATTAGGATTTTCATTCATGTCAGTATCAAGTTCATTAGCATCAGGACGAGAGTCTCTTGGAAGCGGATGCATGATGACTGTATTTGGCTCACAATTCTCGGTATAAATATTTTGATTTAGTTTAAGAAGGCCTTTGTATTTGTTAGCCTCTTTAGGAGAATCAAATCTTTCCTCTTGAACTCTGGTGACATAAATAATATCAACATCACCAATACCGGACTCTATCGAATTGAATTCATTTATTTTCATTCCGTTATAGACTAGGTCTTGTCTTATTTCAGGAGGAAGTTTTAATTGTTCAGGCGATATTAAGTTGAAGGATATATTTTCAAATAAATTTAATGCTTTACAGAGAGAATGAACGGCTCTTCCAAATTTTAAATCTCCAACAAGAGCAATGTTGCTTCCGTCGATGGACTTACCTTTAGATTCCAGTTCAAGTTTGATGGTGAATAAGTCTAATAAAGCTTGACTAGGGTGTTCATTTTCTCCGTCTCCTGCATTGATTACAGGAACTCTTGAGGCCTCAGAAAATTCCTGGACAGAATTTTTTTCAGGATGCCTCATAACGATTAAATCGCTATAGCCGCTCAATACTCTGGCAGTGTCGTATAAAGACTCACCTTTTGCGAGAGAGGAAGCTTCAATGCCGGTAGTTTCTCTAACCTCTCCTCCCAAAAGATTGAAAGCACTTCCAAAACTAATTCTTGTCCTTGTGCTGGCTTCGAAGAACATATTACTGAGAATAGCTCCCTGAAGGACTCTAGTTTTTTTCTCTCGGTTAGCATATGGGATCATTTTTTCAGCTATTAAAAAAACTTTTACGATATCGTCTTTATCAAACTGATCTATGGAGAGGATATGATTGCCAAGAAACTCCATAAACGTATTCTAACATTGAAAGATTGTAAATTCTTTGAATATTCCAAGAAGAGACTATTGCAAATTTTCTTGACTATGACATATTAAATCAATGTCACAGGATTGCTTGCTACTCAATGGAAACGGAAAGCCAATAAGCTACTTTCCTTTATCTGTTGTAGATTGGAAAACTGCCATCAAGTTAGTTGTTACCAGAAACGTGATAATTGTTAGAGAGCATCCAGATTGGTTTGTTCATTCACCCAGTATGAAGCTCAAAGTTCCAAGCATTATTATGTTGAGGAAATATTACAAGTATACAAATCACGTAAAATTTTCTAGATCCAACGTCTTTCTCAGAGATATGTTCACGTGCCAATATTGCAAAGAAGTCTTTCAAAGGAAGGAATTAACTATAGATCACATAATTCCAAAATCAAAAGGAGGAGGATCGAGCTGGGAAAATGTCGTTACAGCATGCAAAGAATGCAACATTGCTAAAGCTGATAAATCTTTAGATCCTTCGCCTGTGGCAATAAAACCAAGTTATAAAGCATTGTTAAAAGGCCAAAACTCGCAAATTGAATACAAAGACGATATGTGGAGAGAGTATATAGTCGCCTAAATTATCCGTATTTGACTGAGCAACCGTAGGGTCTTGTTTTTGAAACAGACAGGGGTTTACTTGACTTAATATCATTCACAACTTTTTTCACAAAATTAGTAGATTGATTTAAGTCTGTTGTCCAAAACTTCGTACCTCCAGCATCATCAATGGCACCTTGGTAAACAATATCTTTATTTTTATCAGCAATAAAAATATGAGGTGTGGTTTTTGCATCAAATTTTTTGCCTAAATCACCATTCTCATCAACTAAAATATGATCAGGAAAACTTCCAAAAGATGCAAAAGTATTCACGGCATCGCCTGGTTCAATGTATCCCTGTTTACCTTCAGCAGACGAAATCACTGTAATCCAAATTACATTTTTACTTTTGGCGAACTTTTGAGTAGTTTGCATGTTATTTGATCCGTAATGTCTTTTGACGTAGGGGCATTCTAGATTTGACCATTCAAAAATGATTTCAGAGTCAATTTGAGAAAGATCAACCTCTTTTCCCTCTGAGTTTATAAATTTTATGTCCTTGATATTTAAAGCTGAAGCATTGAAAGATACGAACAAGAATAGGATTATTAGTTTTTTCATAATTTTCTCAAAGCGTTTAAAACCATTGTTTCTGTAAGAATTTCTGGAAGTATTATGGCATCAGTTCCGTCACCTTTAAATAATAAATACAAAGGGACCCCACTTCTGCCGTAACTTTCAAGAACAACTGAAATATTTTCATTTCTTTCAGTCCAATCGTAGACAATGTAATCAATTTTATTTGATTCTAAATATTCTAAAACAGTGGAAGATTTTAATACCCGGGCCTCATTGACCTTACAAGTAATACACCAATCAGCTGTAAAATTTACAAAAGTAGGATTCTGAAATTCAAAATCATTTGTATCAATTATTGTTTCAACTTTTGAGCTTTCCTCAGAACTTGAACTCATAGGAACAAAAAAAGTTAATGAAATGATCGATAAAACAATTAGTAAATTTTTTACATAATTAAGGACCTGTCTTTCTGATTTTTTTAGATTTGAAAGCCATACTATGAAGATTGTGACTAAAGATCCAACTAAAACTAGAGATAGGTCAAATCTATTTAGCTGAGCTGACAATATCCAGAACAACCAAATAGCCGTCAATCCCATTGGGAAAGCCATAAATTGTTTTAAATTTTCCATCCAAGGACCCGGTTTTGGTAAAAATGAAATTAATCTAGGATTAAAACTAAGAACAAGATAGGGGAGACAAAAACCTAACGCCAAAGACAAAAAAATTGGATAAGTTTGATAACTAGGTTGAAGCAGCGCTAAACCAAGTGCCGAACCCATGAAGGGAGCCGTGCAAGGAGTTGCTACTATTACAGCAAGGAACCCCGTAAAGAAACTACCTGAGTATCCAGATGAACCTGAAACTGCATTACCAGAAAAAGCCACATTAAGATTTAGAGAAGAAATAAAAAAACCAGATAAAAAAATAAATAAGAATATTAACAGGGTGAGGAAAATAGGCGATTGAAGTTGAAATCCCCAGCCAATCTGAACTCCAAAAAATTTGAATAATAAAATTAGGCTACAAATTAATAAAAATGTGAGTATTGCTCCAGAAGCAAAGATTAATCCATGAGCTTTAACTTCTTTCGGGGAATCAGACTTTTCAATAAAGTTAAATATCTTTAGAGATAGCACAGGAAAGACGCAAGGCATCAAATTCAGAATAAGCCCACCGATTAATGCAAACAGTAGAGCTGTAAAAAAAGTGATTTCATTAATGTTACTTTCCTGAAAAAGGAGCTTGCTATCACCTTTGATTTCATAATTAAAAACACCATCTTGAGTCTTGATACTCAAAACCCCGGATAACAAATTAAGTTCTTTGTTATCAATAGCTTTCTGAATTTCCAAATTATAAGAATTATTAATTTTCGATAAATTTTGTGGTTCAGCATAATTTATGAATCCGTACTCATAAGGAAAAAAATAAGACTCATAAATATTTACTGGATAGTCAAAAGATAAATTGAATGTCTCAAAGTTCTTATCGGAAATAACTTTAAAGTTTTTAAGGTTTATCTTTTGTACGGTTCGCGTTTTAATTTCTTTTAATTGATCATTGCTCAGAGCATTTACATTTTGATAGGGGAAATTGATTTTCCCTGATCCGGATTGAGGTATGCATATTTCTTTACAAACAAGCCAATTTGCTTTTAGAGCTATTTCGAATTGTTTGGGAATGATTTTTGGAGTTTTAAGAATAAAAGGCAATATCACTTGATCATCAAAGCCATAGGTCATTAAAGGTGGGAAAGGAATTTTGTCTGGACTTGGCCAGATGGGTCCACTCATTTGAAATCCTTCAGGAAGTTCCCATTCAAACTCAGCAGGATCACCTGAGTCCCCTGGATTGATCCAATAAGTATGCCAACCCTTATCCATGCTAATTTCTATAGTTAAAATGTTTTCTGAATTGGCATTAATTTCATTACTCTCAGGGTAGAAAATTAGTTTTGAATGACTGTCATTTATGGATAGTGTTGCCTGAGTATGCAAACTGAAGAAAAGCGAAATTAGAATGAAAAATTTAAATTTCATGAACTACCTTGAGTTTGATTAACTATTCTAGGATCAAAACCACTAACTTCAGTTAATTTATTAATTTTTAAATTATTTGGCGTATCAAAAAGAATTTCTTGATGGGCATCAGTTATTTCCCATGCATTCTGTGCTATTTCATTTTCTAGCTGATTTGGACCCCATCCAGTGTATCCAAAAGAAACAATAAATTTATCCGGAAACTTTCCCTTCAGGATATTTTCTATTAACTGTTTATTTGATGAAAAACCTATCTCATTTGTTACTCGAACATCAGGCTTATTAACTTTATCTATTGTGTGAAGAACAAAGATAGAAGTAGACTCTACTGGCCCACCTAAAGCTATTTTTTGATTAAGATTTTTCTTTTCTTTGACATCTAAAAAATTATCAACCATTTGAACATCTATAGATCTATTTATGATCAAACCCAAAGAACCTTCATTATTATTTTCACATATATAGATCAAGGCATTAGCAAAGTAGTCTTTTTCTTCGTATTCTGTAGGAGAATAGAAAAGAAATTTATTTTTTAAAGAGTCGCTCATGAATATATTATCTTTGCATTAAGTATAATGGAGCCATAATTCATAATCACAAGTAATCACATAGACAATGATCATTAAAGGCAACAAATCTTCCCAAAATTTTTTGGGAAGATTATTGTTAATTATTTTTTTGTTTTCTTCTTCTTGCTCGATTGAAAATAATTCCGAGGTGTATTCAACTCAATTTAAATATTCATGGTGCAATTTAAATGATGAAATGGATACTTTGGACTTATTTAAATTTATAAAGGATTTCGAACTGATTTTTAATCAAAGAAAAAATAAGCAAAAAATTGCCATAAATTATCTTAAGCCTGAGTTTGATGTAGGAAGTTACGATTTTTTAATTGAATCAACTATTGAGGTTAATGACAAAACTGATACTGATTTCAATTTACATGATCTTTTTATTTTTGAAGGATCTAATACTTTTGATTGTTTTGATTATCTTGAATATGGTTCTGAGAAAAAAAGAGACCAAAGTAAATTAACCAATCCTTTTTTTACATATTTTATCTTCTGTAAAAATACTTCAAAACCGTTAACAAGAACTGACATAAGTTTACTTAAACCTAAAATTACTTCAGAGGAGTATGACTTTCTGCTTAAAACAGAATTAAAGGTTAATCATTCTTATGATTTTATCGATGAAAAATTTCAGCTAAATTCAATCTGTAATTTATTTGAACTGGATAATTTTAAAGAATATTATTCATATGAAACATTTAATCTTTTTAAAAATTGGTAATCTCATGAATCTTCAGCGCTTATATATATTTCTTTTCTTGATCTTTTCTATTAATTTTTTATCCGCCTCTAGTTTCAGCGATGAGAGATTGCAAAGGATCACAGCGATGTTGGATGATCTTGTAGAGGAGAAACAATTTCCTGGGTTTGTGACAATCATCACTAAAGATGGAAAACCTATATTAAAAGTTGTAAATGGATACAAAGACATCGATAAAAAAATTCCTATGAAGGAAGACGCTTTATTCAGAATTTATTCGATGTCCAAACCCATCACAGGCGTAGCTTTGATGATTTTGGTTGATCGAGGCCTCATTAAATTAAGCGATCCTATTTCTAAATTTATTCCTGAGTTTAAAAATACAAAAGTAGTTAACGAGGCTGGAGACTTTTTTAATCTTGATAGGCCAGTTTCAGTCTTGGATGCAGCCACTCATACTTCAGGGCTAATTTATGCATGGCTTCCTACTGAAACAATTGCCAATGATATCTACGAGGAAAAGAATCTGCATCCTTACTATTATTTAGATCTTGAAGTGACTGCTGATCAAACAGATTTTTCAATTCCAGAAGGAAAACCATTTTCAAATATATGTGAATTTGCACAAAAACTCGCTTCAGCTCCCTTAGTCCATCAACCTGGAGAAAAATGGACCTATGGTGTTGGTATGGATTTGCTTGGATGCATCATAGAGAAAGTATCAGGCATGACTTTTGGAAATTTTATGAAAGAGAACATTTTTGATCCTTTAGGCATGAAAGATACTTCATTTGCTGTACCTGAATCAGAAATCAATAGATTCACTAGTATGTACACACACAAAGGCGCTAGTGTTGGCGATATTCAAAGAGAATTTAATGATGAGATTTTTCCTGACGATTTAATCTTAATGGACTCATATGAAGAAAGTCCTTATTTGAAAACGAACAAAGTTGAAGATGGTGGTTCTGGTCTCATATCAACAGCAGAAGATTATTTAAAATTCGGTCAGATGTTAAATGATAGAGGTTCTTTTGAAGGCAAGACTATTTTGAGTGAAGAGGCTTTTAAAATGTTATCTGAAAGTCACATTGAAGATTTTGGTCTGTTGGGTATTGTCAGTCTCGGCGTTGGGCAAGCCATCTGCATGGCAAAAATATCGAATCCTGCCTTCAGTCAATTTTATCAATCAGAAGGAAGTTTATTTTGGGGTGGAGCAGCTTCTACAATTTTTTGGGCCGATCCAGTCGAAGATATTGTTTTAGTTCACATGACGCAAGTTCTTGGGCATCCAGTCGATTTAAGAGCAGACCTTGATAGACTTACATATTCCTCTAGAAATTGAATAATATTGAAGACAATTTAATTAGAAAAAAATTAATGGATTTTTTATCTCGAAGAGAACATTCAAAAAAAGAACTCTTTAATAAGCTTTTTAGAAGAGTTAATGATTTGGAATTACTTAATAAAGAAATTGATAGATTGGCCAAGGAAGGACTTCAATCAGATGAAAGGTTCTCAGAGGCATACATAAGAAGTAAAACTCAAGCTGGTTATGGACCCATAAAAATTAAAATGGAGCTAGCTCAAAAAGGAATTTCAAATAATTTTCTAGATAAAAAATTTTCTGAACTTGAGATTAATTGGGAAAAAGAAATAAACGACCTGCTTTTAAAAAAATTTCCAAAGACAAAATATAACTTTGAAGAAGAAAAAACAAAGGCAAAGGCAATAAACTTTTTGCAAAGAAGAGGTTTTGATTTTGATCTTTCTTACAGACAAGTGATAGGTTATTAATGACCTATCAAGTTCTTGCAAGAAAATGGCGTCCCAACACTTTTGATGAGGTAGTAGGCCAAGATTATGTAGTGAAAGCCTTAAAAGGAGCATTGGATTTGGAAAAACTTCCCCATGCTTTTATATTCTCTGGAACTAGAGGAACTGGCAAAACAACTCTTGCAAGAATTTTGGCAAAAGCTATAAATTGTACTAATTCAAAAAAGAAGTCTCAGCCATGCAGGAAATGCGATTCATGTTTATCCATTGAAAATGGAAGTGCTATAGATTTTCAAGAAGTTGATGCAGCATCTAGAAGAGGAGTCGAAGAAACTAAAGAATTATTGGATTCTGTTCCTTACTTACCAACATCTTCTCCTTTTAAAATTTACCTGCTTGATGAAATACATATGCTTTCTAAGGAAAGTTTTAATTCACTTTTAAAAACACTAGAGGAGCCCCCGGAGCATGTAGTTTTTCTTTTTGCTACTACAGAAATAGATAAAGTTCCGCCTACTGTTCTTTCGAGATGCGTTCAGTTTAATCTTTCCGCTATGAAAGTAGACAATATAAAGAATCAACTCCAATTAATTTTTGATGAAGAGAAAATAAAATATGATGAAAATTCATTGGTAAAACTCTCCAGTCTCGCTAGGGGAAGCATGAGAGATGCATTAACTCTATCTGAAAAAGTCATCTCATTCTCTGAGGGAAAAATTACAGAAAAAAAAGTTGAAGAATTAATGGGTTTGCCTTCATCAGAGCTAATTCAATCCATTCTTAAATCAATAATAGGTAAAGATTCAAAAAAACTTATTGAAAATATCGAGGAGGTCAAGATAAATTTTTATGATCCCGAACAAATATTGATTGATCTTTTATCGCTTATTCAAGAAGTTGCACTGTCTCAATTTGACGAAAAAGCAGATCTATCTGATTTACCTATTGAACCCCAGAACCTTCAATTGATTTATGATCTTGGAATCTCAAATTTAGAGTATTTTAAGTTATCACCCAAACCAGAAAGTCTACTCACGATGACTTTTTTGAAAATGATTGCTTTCCTTCCAGAAAGCTCAAAAAAAAAATCTCTAAATACTAACAAAGACGAGGCTAATTTTAGTTGGCCTGAAGATTTCTCAAATCTCGATTTGTCTAAATTAACTGCCCAATTTATGTCTCATGCATCGATGATTGAGCATCATGAATCAGAGATACACTTCGGCATTAATCAAGAGAGGTTAAATATAATTACTGAAAATCAGATAAAAGAAGTTGAGGATGCTTTATCAACTTTGCTAAAAAAGAAATTGAAAGTTAGCTTCAAACCATCTGATTTAACAGAAACTCCCTTTGAATTTGAGAAAATAAGGTCTCAAAAAGAATCAAAGAAAGCAGAAGACGACCTTAAAAAAGACTCTTCGCTGAACGAAATGCTTGAAAAATTTGATGGAAAAATAAAAAAAGTTTCAAAGATATAGATGAAATTTAGTCCATTACTCTCTGATCTGATTAAATCTTTACAAGTGCTGCCTGGTGTTGGACCAAAAACTGCGAAACGAATGGCTATGAGTTTATTAGGAGGTAATGAAGCCGATGCTAAAAATCTTGCTAACAATCTATCCAGAGCAATAGATTTAATCGGTACATGTCAAAACTGTAGGGTTTTATCTGAAGACCAGATATGTTCAATTTGTAATGACTCAAGCAGAGATAACACACAAGTATGTGTTGTAGAAAATACCTCTCAAGTTGTTCAAATAGAAGAACTAGGCGGATTTAAGGGAATCTATTTTGTATTGGGCGGATATCTTTCTCCAATTGAAGGCAGAGGTCCAAACGAAATAGGTCTATCTGAGCTGAATTCAAAAGCTCAGAGTGGTGAAATTAAAGAACTTATTTTAGCTTTTAATTCTTCCTTAGAAGGTGAGGCAACAGCTCAATACATACTTGAGAAATGTTCATCAGATTCTCTAAACATTACTAAACTTGCTCAAGGCGTGCCTCTTGGAGGAGATCTGAACTATGTGGACTCTAATACTCTCAGGCATGCGTTTGATAGCAGACAAAAATTAGTTTAGGTGAGCCTCAATTAATGCAATTGAACTTGAAATGCCAGTATCAATTGTTTTTTCATAGTCGGGTAAAAACTTACTCGAATGAAGGGATGGTAATTTTTTAGAATTATTCAAAAATTCTTTGTAATCCTTTTGTGATACAGCGCCAATCCAAAACAGCAGGGAAGGTATTTTTGGCTCTACTCTTCCAAATTGGCCAAAGTCTTCTCCCCCCATGACTTGAGGACCATCAAACACTTTTTCCTTTCCTAACTCTTTTGAAAGAATTTCTTTGGCGCGCATAGCTAAGTCTGGATTATTAAATACGGCAGGAGTGTATTCGTCTCTGAGCTTAACGATTGGATAGAGATTTTTTGGCAGATCATTTTGAATTGCAATGGATTCAGCGATTTTTTTTATTCTAGAGATTATAAGCTCTCTGTCCTCGTCACTATAAGATCTCACGGTGATCTGAAGATCAACATGATTTGGGATTATGTTATGTTTAGTTCCTCCATGAATGGAACCAACAGTCACAACCCCTGCATTAATAGGGCTTAAATTTCTGCTAACGATTGTTTGAACAGTTGTAATAAATTGAGAGCTCATTACGATGGGATCTTTAGTTAAATGAGGATAAGCTCCGTGCCCACCTTCTCCATAAAAAGTAACATCGACTGAATCAACGTTCGCCATTGCGAAGCCTGGAGTTATATGGACCGTTCCAGATTGAGTTTGAGCTGAAACATGAAGGGCTAAATTTATATCTGGATAAGGTATCTTTTTAAACAATCCTGCATTTATCATTTGTCTTGCACCAAAACCAATTTCTTCAGCAGGTTGCAAAATAAAAACAATAGTTCCTTTCCATGAATCTTTATTTTTTGAAAAGTATTCTGCAGTTCCAATTAAAGACGTCATGTGAATATCATGACCACAAGCATGCATTATTGGCACGTCCATTCCATTCTGTTTAGTAGTTTTGATGCTTTCGAAAGAAATTCCAGTCTCTTCTTTTATTGGAAGAGCATCCATGTCTGCTCGAAACAAGACTGTCTTGTTTCCTCCATTTTTGAGGATAGCTGCAAAACCATTTCCTCCAATATTAGTGATAATCTCATATCCATATTCTTCTAATAAACCTTCGAGGTATTTAGTCGTCTCAAATTCTTGGAGAGATAATTCAGGATTTTGATGAAGATATTTATAAATTTCATAAAAATCTTCATTTGATTTCAAAGGCATTGAAACCGCATAAATTATTAAAAACAAATAGTAAATGTTGCGATTTAAATACCTTTTGAAAGTGATCATTAATATATAATAACAGCTTATTTTTATGAGTATAAAATCAGATAAATGGATAAGAAGAATGGCTCTAGAAAGTCATCTAATAGACCCCTTCATTGATAAACAAGTTAAACATACAGAAGAGGCTGGAAGTACAGTTTCATACGGACTATCAAGTTATGGTTATGATGTGAGATGTGCTGATGAATTTAAGATTTTTACAAATATAAATTCTGCCACAGTGGACCCAAAAAATTTTGATGAGGATAGCTTCATTGATATTAAATCTGAAGTGTGTGTAATTCCTCCAAATTCCTTTGCCCTGGCAAGGACTGTGGAATATTTTAAAATTCCTAGGAACGTACTTACAATTTGTTTAGGAAAATCTACTTATGCTAGATGCGGCATAATTGTAAACGTAACTCCTCTCGAACCTGAATGGGAAGGGCATGTAACTCTTGAATTTTCAAATACAACAAGTTTGCCAGCAAAGATCTATGCAAACGAAGGCGTAGCACAAATGCTTTTTTTTGAATCAGATGAATTATGCGAAACAAGTTATGCGGATAGGAAAGGCAAATATCAAGGTCAATTGGGTGTTACACCCCCCAAAGTTTGAAGATTTTCCCATATAAACTCTCTACCATTAACACTCTGAATAACTTTTAATATTTCTTTAGAGTTATCCTTAAAAAATAGTTCGAATTTATCCTTTTCTTTTTTTTCCTTGATTTTAATAGTGTCAGGACTAGAAATTGTTTTTATAAACTTTTTTTGTCTTATTTTTCCTCTCTCCAATACATTTAGAGTAATTTCTTCGTCAGTCTGAATATTTAATAATCTTAAGTAAAGATGAGCAGTCAAATCATCGTAAATAGCTCCATCATATTGAAGAGTTTCGGTTAGCTGACCTTTTTTATACTCAATTTTTTTTGTCACATGATCTATTTTGTAACTTTCTTCTATCTTCCTTAATCCTCCCATGACGATTAAATTCCTTTTTATCTCGGTTATCTGAATTAAATTTGTATAACTAAATTGAGTATCTTGACTTAAATTAAAGAAAGGATGAGAGATTTCGTAAGTAATATTCCATTCATCGTTCAGATTAGTGAGATTTACTTTAAACTCTGATTCCTTATATTTAAATGTATAGCTTTCTTCATTAATAGGAAAAAGGTTGCTAGCTATCACAAAAAGGCAGCTTAAGCTGATTTTATAAATCAAATTTATCCTCGTAACATTTAAAATTTTTTCCATTAAGCTCATTAAGGTTAATTTCTCCTTCCACTATCATCTTGATAATCAATGGATAAAGTTTATGTTCTAGTGAGTGAACTTTTGTAATCAAACTATCAATATCTTTATATTTGGTAGCTTTAAATCTAGCTTGAGCAATTATTGGGCCGCTATCCAAGCCTTCGTCTACAAGATGAATTGTCACTCCGTGAAACTTATCCTTGTTATTTATTACTTTTTCATGGGTGTTGAGACCAGGATATTTAGGCAGAAGAGAAGGATGGATGTTAATAATTTTTCTATTAAATTTTTCTATAAAACTATTAGACAGTATCCGCATGAAACCTGCTAAGACAACTAAATCTACTTCATGCTTAATCAGTAGTTCACTCAATGCTCTATCAAAACTCTCTCTTGATGAAAAATTTTTATGATTCAGAAAAGCACTATTCAAATTTTCTTTTTTAGCTCTTGTTAATGCATAAGCAGTTTCAATATTAGATATAACAAGTGAAATGTTTGCATTAATTTCACCAATATTTATAGAATCAATGATTGATTGAAGATTACTTCCGTTTCCAGATACTAAAACAGCGAGTTTTTTGATATCACTCAAATTGTATCTCTATTTTTTTCGTTTTATCGTTTACAACTTTTCCTAGTCTGACAAAAGGCTGTCTAAATTTTTTCAGTTTGCATTCTAAATCAGCTTTGTCAGCGGGATGAATAATCACTATCAACCCAACTCCACAATTAAAGACCTCAGTCATTTCCTTAAATGTTAGGTTAGCTTTTGAAGAAATTAGATCAAAA
>JAOIOC010000022.1 GCA_028140145.1 SAR86 cluster bacterium
CAAGAGGGGTTTGATTATGCGTCAGTTCTAATGGCTCATTTCATCATGAAATCAGCATTAACTTTATATGTCGCAGCAATTGTTTATCACTTTTTCTCTGGGTTAAGACATTTGGCAATGGATTTTGGATATTGGGAGACACTCAAAGCCTCTAGATATAGCGCAATGATTGTTTATATTTTATTTTTATTTATGACTGTAATTTTTAGCTTTTTAATATGGTAACTAAGTTAAGAACATTTAAGAGAACTGGAGTTTTTGAGTTCTTTGTCATAAGAATTACAGCAGTTTTTCAGGCACTCTATTTTTTGGTTATATCCTTCTATTGGTTTCAGGTTGAACCTATTAATTTTTCTAATTTAACGGCATTATTTGACAACATTTTGTTTAGGATTTGGACTTTCTTGATACTTGTTTCAATTTCCTATCATGCAATGTCTGGAATGTTGAATATTGCACACGATTATTTGACTTCTAGGCTTTTAGGAAACGTATCAGGATTTATAAAAAACTCTTTTCTAGCTATGTGTTGGATACAAGTTTTAGGTTCAATTACGGTAGGAATTTTATTAATAGCGAGTTAACTCTATGGCAATGAATGGAAAAGGCGAGGAATTAGACGCAAGTAAACTGAAAGTATTAGAGTTTGATGGAATTGTCGTAGGAGGCGGCGGATCTGGCTTGATGGCTTCCTTGCAATTAGCTCAATCAGGTTTCAAAACCGCTGTAGTTTCAAAAGTTTTCCCAACAAGATCTCATACTGTTTCCGCTCAAGGAGGCATTACTTGTGCAATACAAAGTGCTGATCCGGATGACGACTGGAGATGGCATATGTACGACACTGTTAAAGGTTCGGACTTTATTGGCGATCAAGATTCTATCGAGTACATGTGTCAAGAAGGCCCCAAAGCAGTTTTTGAACTTGAGCATATGGGATTACCTTTTTCTAGAACAGAGGAAGGAAAAATTTATCAGAGGGCTTTTGGAGGCCAATCAAAGGATTACGGGAAAGGCGGCCAAGCAGAGAGAACTTGCGCAGCCGCAGACAGAACCGGCCATGCTCTTTTGCATACTCTTTACCAAGCAAACCTTAAAGCCGGAACAAATTTTCTAAGTGAATGGTTTGCAGTCGATCTGGTCAAGAATGGAGATAATCAAGTCGTTGGAGTCATTGCTTTCGAAATAGAAACGGGAGAGCCTTATTTTCTAAAATCTAAAGCTACAGTTTTAGCAACAGGCGGAGCAGGAAGGATATACCAAACGACATCAAACGCGATGATCAACACTGGCGATGGGACTGGAATGGTTCTAAGAGCCGGCTTCCCAGTTCAAGACATGGAGATGTGGCAGTTCCATCCTACTGGTATCTATGGTCACGGCACTCTAGTTACTGAAGGATGCAGAGGTGAGGGCGGTTACCTGGTGAACAAAGATGGTGAACGATTCATGGAAAGATATGCACCAAATTATAAAGATCTTGCCAGTAGAGATGTAGTTGCAAGATCAATGATGCTAGAAATTCTTGAAGGCAGAGGATGTGGCCCCGATGCAGATCACGTTTACCTTAAATTAGATCACTTGGGACCTGAGATTGTTCATAAAAGACTTCCCGGTATAACGGAACTTTCTAAAACATTTGCTCACGTTGATCCCGTTGAACATCCAATTCCTGTAGTACCAACTTGCCACTACGCAATGGGAGGAATACCAACCAATGTTCATGGTCAAGTACTCACTCAAGCGACAGATGGAACTGACAATGTAGTTCATGGTCTCTATGCAGCAGGAGAAGCAGCTTGCGTCTCTGTTCACGGGGGCAATAGACTGGGTGGAAACTCTCTCTTAGATCTTATTGTTTTTGGTAGATCTGCAGGACTTCATATCGAGAATGCACTCAAAGATGGAATAACATTATCAAAGGCTACTAACGACGATATTGATCAAGCTTTAGTAAACCTTAATAGAGTAAATATCAGCTCAACTGGTGAAGATGTTGCAAACGTAAAATCTGAGTTACAAAAAAACATGCAATTGAACTTTGGCGTATTTAGAACTGGTGACTTAATGGAGAAGGGGTTGGTTGAGTTAGAGAACATTAGAGAGAAAACACAAAACATTCACTTAACGGATAAATCGTCTAGGTTTAATACTGCAAGAGTTGAAGCATTGGAGCTACTAAATTTAATAGAAGTTGCACAAGCTACAGCTGTGTGCGCTAACGAAAGAAAAGAAAGCAGAGGTGCTCACGCTAGAGATGATTTCCAAGAGAGAGATGATGATAATTGGTTAAAACATTCTATTTATTTTGCTGATACAAAGGAAGTGACTAAAAGAGACGTTAATTTCCGTCCTAAGACTGTTCAGGCCTTCCAGCCAATTGTGAGAAGTTATTAAGATGGATGCAATTGCCTCAAAGTCTATTTCTTCAATTAATCTTTCTATCTATAGGTATGACCCAGACAGCGGTAAAAAACCCTATATGCAAGATTTATCAATCGATATTCCTGAAGGTCAAGACATCATGGTTTTAGATCTTTTGAATATGGCAAAAGAACAAGATCCAAGCATATCTTTTAGAAGATCTTGCGGAGAGGGTGTGTGCGGCTCAGATGGAATGAATATCAATGGAAAGAATGGATTGGGTTGCATTACTCCACTTTCCGAGGCTTTGAAAGGCAATAAAATTGTTCTTAGACCTCTACCTGGACTACCAGTTATAAAAGATCTAATAGTTGATATGAAACAATTTGTAGATCAATACAAAAAGATCAAACCATATTTGATCAACGATGAAGAAAAACCTGAAAGAGAAATAAAGCAAACTGTTGAAGAAAGAGAAAAACTAGATGGACTCTATGAATGCATTATGTGTGGATGTTGTTCAACAGCTTGCCCTTCTTTTTGGTGGAACCCTGACAAGTTTTTGGGTCCTGCAGCTCTTCTTCAGGCTCACAGATTTATTAGCGACAGTAGGGATACAGCAACTGATGAGAGACTTGATCAACTTGAAGATGCCTTTAGTGTCTTCAAATGTCATGGAATCATGAATTGTGTTTCCGTATGTCCTAAGGGTCTTAACCCCACAAAGGCAATTAACGAAATAAAGAAAAAATTAGTGAAAAGAGCTTTATAATAAAAGCTTGAACATTCACGAATACCAATCAAAACAGATTTTCAAAGAGTACGGACTTCCCGTTCCTAACTTTTTAACTGCAAACACAACCGATGAAGTATTAGCTTCTGCAAAAGAAATTTCTGATACAAATTGGGTTGTCAAAGCTCAAGTTCATGCCGGAGGAAGAGGAAAAGCAGGCGGGGTGAAAGTAACGGATAACTTAAAAGAAGTTGAAGAATTCGCCGACAAGTGGATAAATAATAATTTAGTAACTTACCAGACAGATGATCAGGGTCAGCCAGTATCCTGTATTTTAGTAGAGGAGTGTACTGAGATAAAAAAAGAATTTTATCTTGGAGCAGTAATAGATAGATCAACAAGATCCTTAGCAGTTATGGCTTCTCCTGAGGGAGGCATGGACATAGAGAAAGTGGCAGAGGATCATCCCGAAAAAATATTTAAAGTCTTTCTTAAGTCTCCATCAGTAGGAAATGAAGATCATTTGCCTCTCGCGAAAGGCCTTGAATTATCTGAAGAACAAACAAAAGAATTCAAAGATATTTTCAGAAACTTGGTCAAGCTTTTTTTCGAAAAAGATTTATCTTTGGTTGAGATTAACCCACTAGTTCTTAATGGATCAGACAACTTAGTATGCTTAGATGGAAAAATTAATATCGATTCTAATGCACTGTTTAGACAGGACGAAATTTTAGAATTAAGAGATATCTCTCAAGAGGAAGAAAAGGAGTTAAGAGCTTCTGAATGGGATTTAAACTATGTATCTCTTGAAGGAAACATTGGTTGTTTAGTCAATGGAGCAGGTCTTGCAATGGCAACTATGGACATTATTAAATTAGCTGGAGGAGAGCCAGCAAATTTTTTAGATGTTGGCGGTGCAGTTGATGAAAAAAGGGTTGCAGAGGCATTTAAAATCATCCTAGAAGATGAAAACGTAAAAGCAATACTAGTAAATATATTTGGCGGCATTGTAAGGTGCGATGTGGTGGCTGATGGAATAATTTCTGCTGTAGAGGGAGTGGGTGTAGATGTTCCGGTGGTTGTCAGACTGAAAGGGAATAATTCTGAGATTGCAAAGGAAATGCTGGGTAAAACTAATTTAAATATTATAGCTGCATCTGAATTATCTGAAGCTGCTGAAAAGGCTGCTGAAATAGTTAAATGAGCATCCTCGTCAACAAAGATACCAAAGTAATTTGTCAGGGCTTTACCGGTTCTCAAGCCACATTGCATTGTTCCCAAGCTATTGAGTATGGGACAAGCATCATCGGAGGGGTAACACCAGGAAAGGGTGGAGAAAGTCATTTAGATCTTCCTGTATTTAATTCTACAAAAGAGGCCCAACAAGAGTTGGAAATAGACGCAACAATAATTTTTGTTCCTGCTAAGTTCTGTAAAGATTCTGTTCAAGAGGCTATTGATGCAGAAATCCCATTAATCATTTGTATTACTGAAGGTATACCTACTCTGGATATGATGAAGTTAAAACAAAATGCTGACTCTGCAGGTTGCAGAATTATTGGTCCAAACTGCCCTGGGGTGATTACGCCAGATCAATGCAAACTTGGAATCATGCCAGGGTACATTCATAAGCCTGGGAAAATAGGAATTGTTTCAAGATCGGGAACTTTAACTTACGAAGCTGTTGATCAGACCACTCAAGCTGGTTTAGGTCAAAGCAGTTGCGTGGGAATTGGCGGAGATCCCATTCCAGGATCAAGTTTTATTGATATTTTGCAGCTTTTTGAAGATGATTCTGAAACAGAAGGAATCGTGATGGTTGGTGAAATTGGAGGAACTGCTGAAGAAGAGGCTGCTGAGTTCATTCAGTCTAATGTTTCCAAACCTGTAGTTGCATATATTGCAGGAGTCAGCGCTCCACCCGGGAAAAGAATGGGACATGCCGGAGCAATAATTGCTGGTGGAAAAGGAACGGCGGAAGATAAATTCTTAGCTCTTGAAAAGGCTGGAGTTCATACAACTAGAAGCCCTGCCAAAATAGGAGAAGAAATAAGCAAACTAGTATGAAAAATTTCCATTGGTATTTTTTCATTCTCTTTTATTCGATTTTTTTTATCTGGTATTCAAATCTTTCAGGTCCACTGAATGATGAAGAGATTGATTCCTTTATGAAAGTCATTTCTGAAAGAAGCGGCAACGACGAACAAAACATTCAGCGTTTAAGAAAATTTATGGAAGAAGACGACGGAAAGGATTTTTTCATGGTTAACTTTTTAGACTACAACGAATCTCCAGAAACAATGCCAGCAACTGGCAAAGGAGCATCCTCTTCAAATCTTATGAATTACTACATGGAATATATGTATCCTGAAATGTTTAAAAGAGCATCTCATCCAATTTTTTTCTCAGAAGTTTTTTTTCCAGCTATGGATATTGTGTCTGCTGATGGCATGGAGGAATGGGATAACGTAGCTTTCGTTAGGTACAGAAGCAGAAAGGATATGTTGGAAATTGGCTTAAATCCAATTTTTGATGAAAGACATCTTTATAAAATAGAAGCCTTAGAGAAAACAATAGCTATACCGGTAGAGACACCTCTCTTGAACGATTTAAGACTGATCCTTTTTTTTCTATTACTGACTTTAGGCTTAGTAATTGATCGGATTCGAGCTTAGTTTTATCTATGAGGTGTAACTAAATACTTCTCCCCAGTAGCCTGTTTTGCATAAGTCAGAATTGAATCTGCATCCAACATCTCAGAAAGAGAAACCTCTTTAGTGTAATTACTAGCAAAAGTTGTTGTAATCTCATCAGCCACGCGTTGCCTCATCTTTTGGAAAATTTCATTTCCTGCTTTTGCAATAAAGGGAGTCAGAAGCCATCCGCCAAGCCCCCAATTCAGTCCATAAGATCTATTTAAAACTGTTGGAGTAGGGTCTAAGCCTCCATAAATATAAACTTGTTTGTAAGTATCTGAACCATAACGGCTGTATTCTTTCATATTTCTATTTGCAGCAGTTTCCATAGCAGATAATATCTGACCGGCTAATTTACCTTCATTACCTCCACCTGTTGCATCAAATCCAAGAGTGGCGTTATTTTCAGCTATTGCATCAATGAGACTTTCCATAAAATTGTCGTTCGTAAAGTTACAAACATGAGTAGCCCCCAGACCTTTCAGTAATTTTTCATGTTCTTCTTTTCTTACAATGTTCACCAAAGGAATGTTATCTGCCAAGCAAATCTTAATTAGCATCTGACCTAAGTTTGAAGCAGCAGCAGTATGAACAAGAGAAGAGTGATTTTCCATTTTCATGGTTTCAATAAACCCAAGGGCAGTTAGAGGGTTCACAAATGAAGAAGCAGCATCTTTAGATGATGTTCCCTCATGCATCACAAGACAACTCTGCGCAGGTATACACCTATACTGAGAGTACATTGCTCCACCGGCGACACCAACTGTTTTGCCAATCATTTCCTTCGCATCTTTTCCTGCATCAATTACTACTCCGGCACCTTCATTACCAACTTGCATTGATTTATCTAATCTTGCTTGCATGGTCCTTAGTAGTTTTGGATGAACGTTCATCGTTGCTTTTTTGTCATCTCCTTCACCTTCAACTTTTAAAGATGTGACATCAGCTGCAAAACTTATTAATAATCCAAGATCTGATGGATTTATTGGAGAAGCTTCAACCTTTATTAAAACTTCATGATCTTTTGGTTTTGGAATTTCCGAAGAGGAAATGGATAAAGTTAATAATCCATCCGAGTTGATTTCAGACCTAATTTCTTTTGACATTTCTCCCATTTTTTTATCTCCCTTGATTTAAGAAAAAAGCTGGACTACAGCTAGGATCAACATTACAGACAAAGCCATGTAGATCATCGAGCTTAAGATGAGTTTTTTCATTTTTTTATAACCGTGAATTCAAATAGATTATCTGATTCCTTTATTTCTTTCAATTTATGCTCTAAATATTCACAGAATTTCTTAACATCAGGAACACTCATGGGATCGGTAGAAATCAAGCGAACTTCTTCTCCGCTTTCAGCTTCATAAATTGCCTTATGCAAAAGCATAAGAGGCTCAGGACATTTAAGACCTTTTGCGTCAATTATTTTCATAAGATTGTTGGAACTGAGCGGAATTCTTGGATACTAAATTTAACCTCCAAAGAACCAATATAGATAAAATGAACATTCCAGCTGCCATTCCAATCCACATGCCAAGCGCTCCAATGGGCTCAATAATATTATCTGTTAAGGATATGTTGTAACCAAGCGGCATACCTACGATCCAATAGGCAATTATCATTATCAAAAGCGGGACTCTTGTGTCTTTGTAACCCCTTAATGCACCCATACCGCTAAATGCAATGCCATCTGTGATTTGAAAGATGGCTGCGACAATTAAGAGGGTAGAAGCTAAAGAAATTATCAAGCTGTTAGGATTAAAAAAACTTGCAAGGTATTCACCATATAGAATCAAAATTGCGGCATTGATAAAGGCAAGAGCTATGGAAAACCCTATTCCACAAAAGGCTGCAAATCTAGAATCCTGAGAAGCATTTGCGCCTACTAGATTTCCAACTCTTACAGAAGCTGCTAAGCCAATAGCTAGCGGTATCATGAATGTCACTGTTGAAACATGCATGGCAATAGAATGACTAGCTATTACGTCAGCCCCTAGTTGACCTAAAATTAATCCAGAGCCACTGAACATACTGATTTCGACAAAAAGGGTTCCTCCAATCGGTAGCCCTAAAATAACTATCTCTTTAATAATTTTAAAATCAGGTAAATCAAACTGGTTAAAGAGCCTACAGTCTTTGTAATTATCACTTGTATAAATATAGGTTGCTAAAATAATTAGAGATAGCCATGCCGATACAGCAAAAGAAATCCCACAACCAGCGCCACCTAGCTCAGGCAAGCCAAACTTTCCAAAAATGAATCCATAATTGAGTATTGCATTCACAGCTACCATAAAAAGGTTTATGTAAGTTATAGGCAAGGGTTTTGTTATACCTTCGCTCATTGACCTCAAAGGTTGAAAAAAATATAAAGCAGGAAGCCCAACCATTAATCCATACATATATTTTCTGGTTATCTCTCTTACTTCTTCAGGAGTACCAAGCAGGTTAAAAGCCCAAGAAGATTGACTCATTGCCCAGATTCCTAGAATAATCAGAGGAATACTTACCCAGAAAGACTGCCGTATTATTTTCCCAACATTGTCTAAAGTATTTGCTCCAAAATTTTGAGCTACCATTGCGGTAACAATGAATAAGGTTCCCATCAATCCCATGGAGATTGGGAAAAAAAACATATTTCCAGTAGCTACCGCAGCTTGATCTATTGTGCTGTAATTTCCTGTCATTAGAGCTGCAATTATTCCTGTTGCATGTCCTGCAAGCTGAGAAAAAAACATTGGTATGGCTAATTGCCTAAATTTTGAGAGCTCAAACGAAATCTTAGGCAGAATTTTGTTTGGTCCTTCGTAAATTAATCTAGCAGTATTTGACATAAAAGGACGCTATCATATCACTTAGCACCAAAGCAGGAGTTATAAAATTAGAAAAGATAATCGACCATTTTGGTTAAAAAGAATTCATTGGTTTTTGGATAAACTTTATATTGAAAAAATTATCAGACCGCAATTTGACTACCTTGGAAAGGCTCCTATGATCATGGGTGTTAGGTATGTTCAAATCTTTGGTACAGGAATAAAAATGGGTGATTTTGCGACTCTTATTACCTCACCAGATGCTCATATTCATCTTACTACTTGGATAAGCGGAGGGTATGAAGGAAAGATAACTATTGGAGATTTTTGTTTAATTAGCCCTGGAGTCAGAATTTCTGCTGCCACAAACATTGAGATAGGTAACTCCTGCATGTTTGCTAACAATGCGTACGTATCAGATTCAGATTGGCACGATATTTACGATAGAGCTCAACCAGTTGGACAATCAGAACCTATTAAACTAGAAGAAAATGTTTGGGTTGGAGATAGAGCAGTAATATGTAAGGGAGTAACGATAGGTAAGAATAGTATTGTGGGTGCTGGAGCGATAGTCACCAAGGATGTGCCACCAAACGTTGTTGTAGCCGGGAATCCTGCAAAAATTGTAAAAGAGTTAGATCAAACAGCAAAAATGAAATCAAGAGAAGATATGTTTTCTGACCCCAAAGAAATGGATGATTTATATTTAGCTCTTGATAGATATAATCTCAAAGGCAATACCTTTTTTGGATGGATTAAAAGCAAAATTTTGCCCTCAAGCAAAAATTGATAAAACTAATAATAGATAAAAATATTTCTATTTCAGAAGAATCTTTTGAAGGCCAGAATATTGATTTTGATTTTTTACCTTTCGAAAAAATAAATTCTTCAACGATTAAAAATGCTGATGCTCTTTTTATTAGAACTACAACTAAAGTAAACAAGGAGCTCATTTCAAAATCCAACATTTCATTTATCGGATCTTTTGCTTCTGGAGAAAATCATATTTCTAATGATTTATTAGATGATAGTGAATGTTTCATACAAACCGCCAAAGGTTCAAATTCTCAAGCTGTTTTTGAATATGTGCTCAGTTGTATGTTAGAAAATGATTTTGAAGCATGTTCGGTTGGCATAGTGGGTCACGGCCACGTTGGAAAAAAAATCGATTCTAGTTTAAGTAAACTTGGATATGAGGTAGAGATATATGATCCTTACTTATATGATCATTCAGAAGATGAGTTGAATAAAGTTTTATCGTGTGAGGTATTAAGCATCAATTGCTCATATTCAAAGGAAGGAAAATATCCCTCTCATAATTTAATCTCAAAAGAACAGAGACCGAAAAGTAAATTAGTAATTAATTCATCAAGAGGCGAGGTAGTTGATTATTCTGAAATAGCAAAATCGTCAGAAATATTCAATGATGTTTGGGTAAATGAACCAAAAATTTCCTCAAATGATATTTATTCTTTCATGAATCACTCAAATGCTTTTGGCACACCTCACATAGCGGGTTATACATTCTCATCTAAAGAAAGACAGATTGATTTAATTTTAGAAAAGTTTAATGATCTTTTTTCTAAATCTGTGGAACGAAAAGAAGATAAAAAGTTTATAAAACTCTCAAGCTGTCTTTCAGACAAATTAATAAAATCAAAGAATTTAGATTTTAAATCCATGATTTCAGAAGTTTTTTCAACGAGAAAAATCGCTATAGAATTTAAGTCTCTCTTGAGTGAATACAACGAGATGGGTAAAACTTTTGGGCCAGAGGAATTTGAAAAGCTAAGAAAATCAAAAATGAGACAGGGCTTTGATGAAATTAATATAGATATACCTATGGATAAAGATCTATTACAAAAAATGGAGCTTTCTGGCTTTAAAAATCAAAAGAAATAAAAATTTTCCTAAAAAACTCACTTAGTTATAATTAGCATATGAATGATTACAATTCTCTTCTGAGCGATCAAGAAATTGCAATTTTAAGAGAAAAAAAAGATTGGAAAACCACAATGACAATTATTTCAATGTGGGCTCAGGTTCTTTTCGCCTTTTCTTTATTCATTTATCTGCCTAATGTCCTAACTTTTATCATTTCTTCAGTGATCGTAGCAGCAAAGCAGTTCCAAATGACAGTTCTTATGCACGATGGTGCGCATGGTTTGATGTATAAAAATAGAAAATTAAATGACTTTGCATCACAGTGGTTTTGCGCTTTTCCAGTGATGACTGATACTTTTCCCTATCGAAAAATACATTCACAGCATCATAAATACACTGAAACAGATAAAGATCCTGACATAGGTTTAACAAAAGCTTTTCCGACATCCAGAGCAAGTCTCATCAGAAAATTTACGAGGGATCTAACTGGAGTCGCAGGACTACGAAGATACTTTGGTGCGCTAAAGTCTGCCTGGGGATCAAACTTGAGCCTATCTGAGCACATTTCTAGATTTTTAAGCAAAATGCACGGATTTCTCATAACTAACTTGATTCTTTTTACTATTCTTTATCTAAGCGGTAATCCTTGGCTTTACCTCTTTTTATGGTGGGTACCGATGATTACTCTATTCAGCCTTTTTTATAGAATCAGAAGTATCACTGAACACTCAGGCGTGGAAGGTGGCGATGACTTCAAAAACACCAGGACGACAAAAGTGCCATGGTATTTAAGCTACTTTCTAGCTCCTCTCAATGTAAATTATCATGTTGAACATCACCTTTTTACATTTTGTCCTTGGTATAACTTACCAATGGCCCACAAAATGCTAAGAGCAAGGGGCCATACATCTAAAATGGAAATTGCTAACGGCTATGGAGAGGTTTTCAAAAAAGTATTAACAGCAAACTAATGGCACAAAAAGATATAGATAATAAGATTTCTGCAGAAGCCTATTTTGTTACTCAGCAACATGGAACTGAGCCAGCATTCTCTGGAGACTTAAATGACAATAAAGAGCCTGGAGATTATTTATGTGTTTGTTGCGGAGTAAAGCTTTTTGATCACAATTCAAAGTATGATTCTGGTTCTGGTTGGCCAAGCTTTTGGGAACCGAACGATGAAGAGGCGGTTGCTTATAACGATGATTATGAAATTGGTTACTTAAGAAAAGAAGTTCATTGTTCTCAGTGTTCTGCTCATTTGGGTCATGTGTTTGACGATGGACCACAACCAACAGGTTTAAGGTATTGCATAAATTCAGTAGCTCTAGATTTTGTTCCTGAAGAAAAAGAATAATTTTGACTACACCTTCTAAATTGGAGAGCCCTCAAAAAGGTTTATTTTTTAAAACGGGCTTAGTTTCATTTTGGACTTTTCTTTCTAGAATTTTCGGTCTGATAAGAGACGTTGTTACAACCAGTCTTTTAGGATCATCGCTTGCACATGATGTTTTTGTGGTCATGTTAAAAATACCAAACGTTTTTCGGAGACTAGTTGCTGAAGGGGCTTTTAATCAAGCTTTTGTTCCCGTACTCACAGAGTATAAAAATTTAAATAGTTTTGAAGAGACAAAAGAGGTTATCAATAAATCATTTACTTTCATATTTTTAGCTTCAGGGATTTTGGTTGGTTTGGTTTTTATTTTTACGCCTGTATTCGTTTTTATTTTTGCTCCAGGTTTTTTTTACGATGAGTCTAAGCTTGCACTGTCTCAAGAAATTCTAAGGATAACTTTCCCTTATTTATTTTTTATATCTTTGGTTGCCTTATCGGGCAGTATTTTAAATACATTTGGTAAATTCTCAGTTCCTGCAGCCACTCCTATTTTTTTTAACTTAAGTATCATTCTCTGTGCGATCTATCTTAGGGACTATTTTGAGAGCCCAGTATTTGCGCTGGCTTATGGTGTGATAATCGCTGGGATAGTTCAATTATTCTTTCAAATAAAATTTTTGGTAGATTTAAAACTTCTGCCAAGATTTGATTTGAAAATTTTCAATAAAGGCACTAAAAAAATATTTAATTTAATGATCCCAGGTATTTTGGCTGGTGGAGTCGTTCAGTTAAATATTTTAATTGATACTATTTTCGCTTCTCTTCTAGAAACAGGAAGCCCAACTTGGCTTTACCTCTCCGATAGGTTGATACAACTTCCTCTTGGTATTTTTGGAATTGCGATCGCTACAGTAATTCTTCCAAAATTATCAAGTGAGTACGTCGCTGAAAAATATCTGGAATTTAAAGAAAATTTAAGATGGGGAATAGAACTCATTTTAATTTTTGCAATCCCATCATCGGTTGCACTTTTTTCTTTAGGATTGCCAATTATTGAATTACTTTTTGTAAGAGGAAACTTTAATGAAAGTGACGCGATCATGACTGCTATGAGCTTGCAAGCTTTTTCGCTTGGCTTATTTGCTTTTATGTTGATTAAAGTCTTATCAGCTAGTTTTTT
>JAOIOC010000023.1 GCA_028140145.1 SAR86 cluster bacterium
AAAAAACTATCTACAAAAATCGCCGAATTAGATTTAAAAATAAAAACAGATCTTAATGAGTACTGCCAAATTTTCGATTTAATTAAACTTGTAAGTGAAAGTTTTGAAGATCTGAGTGATTTTGGAATAACTTTTCATGATGAAAGCATGAACCTAGAAATACTTAAGAGAGATTTAGAAGAAGAACTTTTAGCTTTATCTGATGCTCATTATTCAAAGTACTTTAAAGATCCTCTCGAGCAGAAAAAAGCTTAAAAAGTTTCTAAAGAAATCTCTCCATCAATTACCGTTGCATAGTTAACCTCATTTTCCCAATCACTTAAGACCACTCTCACAAGGTTTTCATCTTTATGAATGAAGGGTCTATGAGTATGTCCATGAATCATTTTGTCTATGCTAAATTCACTACTAATTTTTAAGACAGATTCACGATTAACATCCATAATTTCATTTTTTTTATTACCAGTTTCTTCGTTGCTCATTTCTCTTAAACCAGATGCAATATCAAATCTTTCTTGTAAAGATTTAGATAAAAAGTCATCTCGCCAACTCCTATCCCTAACAAGTTTTCTAAATTCCTGATATCTAACGTCATCTGTGCAAAGGGTATCTCCATGAAGAAGGAGTATCTTAGAAGCTCCATCTTCATAAATATGATAATCAGAAAGAAGTTTCGCTTTTATAGATGAGCAAAAATTTTCTCCAATTAAAAAGTCTCTATTACCGTGCATAAGAAAAACTTTTATTCCATCAGTCGATACTTTTTTTAAAATTTCAATGACATTTTTATTAAACTCGGATTCATTATCATCACCAATCCAAGTTTCGAACAAATCACCTAAGATAAATAAATTATCAAATCCATTAACTTTTGAGGATAAAAACCTCTCAAATTTGTCATACAAAGCAAGGTCCGATTCATGTAAATGTAAATCAGATATTAGAACCGCACTCATGAATGAGTTATTGTTTTAGAGATGCACTCAGAATTTTTATATCTTCTCTTGGTACGTCCTGATAAGGTCCAAAGCTTCCTGTTTGCACTGTTGCCATTTCATCGACAACTTCTTGACCCTTTACGACTTTTCCAAAGACAGCGTATCCCCATCCCATTGGAGTTTCAGAGGAAAAATCTAGACTAATATTATCTTGTAGATTAATGAAAAACTGTGAAGTTGCTGAGTGAGGATCATTGGTTCGGGCCATTGATAATGTATACCTATCATTTTTTAAACCATTATTGGCTTCATTTTGTATTGGTTCATGAGTTTCTTTTTGTTCCATTCCAGAAATATGACCGCCTCCTTGGACAACAAAACCTGGAATTATTCTATGAAAGATTGTTTCCTCAAAAAAACCGCTTTCAACGTAAGACACAAAGTTTTTAACTGTTATCGGCGCATCATCTTCGTAAAGTTCAATTTCCAAAGTGCCCATTGTCGTGACTAGAACTACAATAATATTATTCATAATTTCCTCTTTAGATATCATTCTAATCTATAATTGATCTTCTCTGAAATGAAGATATTTGATTCAAAAAGTTCTAAAAAGATAAGTTTTAATCCATTAAAAGAAGGAAAAGTATCACTTTACGTTTGTGGAATGACAGTTTATGACTCTTGCCACATTGGACATCTTAGAACTTTTTTATCCTTTGATTTTATAGTTAAGTCCTTTAGGGCTCTTAACTATGATGTCCATTATGTAAGAAATATTACTGATGTAGATGACAAAATAATTGCTAAAGCAAAATCTGAAAATACCTCTCCTTCTGCTATTTCAGAAAAGTATATTCAGGAAATGCATGATGATTTTTCCTCTATGTCTATGCTGTCACCAGACGTTGAGCCAAAAGTTACTGAACACATGGATTCCATAATTTCCTTCATAGATGATTTAATCTCTAAGAATTTTGCTTATACAACCAAACACGGAGATGTTTTTTTTGACGTAGAGTCTTTTGAAAATTATGGAGAGTTATCGAATAGAAATCTTAAAGATATGGTTTCTGGATCAAGAATTGATATAGATGATACTAAAAAAAATCCAGCTGACTTTGCGCTTTGGAAAATCTCCTCTGATGAAGCTTCTTGGAACTCACCTTGGGGGAAAGGAAGACCTGGCTGGCATATTGAGTGTTCGGCTATGAGTAGAGATTATTTGGGAAAAAATTTTGATATTCATGGAGGAGGTTTAGACCTTAAATTTCCTCATCATGAAAACGAAAATGCTCAATCTAAATGCAACCATGATGGATTATTTGCTAACTTTTGGTTGCACACTGGACCTTTAACTATAGAGGAAGAGAAGATGTCAAAGTCTCTAGGAAATTTCGTTACAATCAAAGACATCTTGAAAAAATATCACCCGGAGGTGATTAGATTTTTTCTTTTTTCTACTCACTATAGGAATCCTTTGAATTTTTCTTTTCATGGACTTGATGAAAGTAAAAAAACACTCGATAAATTTTATGATGCTTTAAGAAAAGTAGACTTATCTGATACTAAAAATATTCCTCTCGATGAGGGGGTCATTGAAAGTTTGAAAGATGATTTCAACTCTCCTAAATTGATCTCTTTTCTGCATAAGATATTAGATAAATTAAATAAGTCATTTCTTAATAATAAAAATGAATCTAATTCTATAGCTGATCTTCTTATTTCATCGGGGAGTGTAATGGGATTATTTCAATCAAAGCCAGACGAGTATTTTAAATTTATTTCATCTGAAGTACTTATAACTGAGGAAGAAATAGAAGATTTAATAACTGAAAGAAATCTTGCAAGAAATCAAAAAGACTTTATTAAGTCAGATAAGATTAGAGATGATTTAAAAGCTAAGGGAATTAATCTTGAAGATATTGGAGAAAAAACTATCTGGAAAAGGGTGACTTTAGATGAATAAATTAAGCAAATAAATTAAATACCCTAAAATAAAAATTAATCCAAAGCCGTAAAAAAGAATTCTGGAAAGACCATCTTTTTGTCTACCAACCACAAGAGCAAGAATAAACAACGCGCTAAAAACGCTCATAATCAAGAAATCTCTCGTGAAAATTACACCATCAAATACTTCATTGCTGCCAAATGCAATGATTGGAAACACCACCACAATATTTAAAAAGTTAGATCCAAGAACATTTCCTATGACTATCAAAGATTTATCTTGTCTTATTGCGGCAACGGTTGCCGCAAGTTCGGGGAGACTTGTGCCCACAGCTATGATGCTTAGTCCAATGATTACCTCAGATAATCCAAAATAAATTGCTATCGATTCAGCTCCAGTCACAGTGAGTTCCGAACCAATTATTAGTACCAAAAGGCTCAAAGTGGTAAAGAAAATTACTTTCATTAACCCTGAATCTTGATTACTGACCTCAATATCAGCCTCTTTAGATCTTAATAAATTCAGTACAAATAAAATTATTAGACAAATACATAAAATTCCATCCCCTATGCTCAGCCTTAAGTCAAAAAGACAATAACCTGCAATGAGGGTGCATAAAATGAATAGAAAAATATTTCTTAAATCAAGAGGTATAGCTTTGGAGGCTAAAGCAAAACAACTCAATCCAAATATAAGACCTATATTGCTGATATTTGATCCAATTGAATTTCCTAATGCAATCTCAGGAGTATCGTTAAGCACAGATGAAATGCTTACAAATATTTCGGGTGCTGACGTTCCAAGCGCAATTAAAGTTAAACCAATAATTAAATCACTAATGCCAATTTTTCTGGCCAATATCGAAGAATTTGATATGAATTTGTCAGCACCCCAAATGAGACCTACTAGCCCAATAGAAAGAAAGATAAATGATATTAATATTGACATTAACCAAATAATTTAATTTTTCTGTTATAAGCACAATAGTCACATCTATCTGACTCTTCTGGAAGTTCGTCGCTATTCAAACAATTTTTTATTTCCTTTAAAGCAGGAGTTACCCATGAATCATTAGCTTTGTATGGCAAAATTTTAACTTCAAAATTTAAGCAATTATCAAAAACCTTTGAATCTTTTATACCATTGCAGTAAACAAAATAAGACATATCGTCTACATCGAAGCCATTTTGCCTGAATAGCCACTGATAAATTTCAATTTGTCTTTTATATGAAATTTGCCAGGGAGCATCTATAGTTACATCCCCTTTTTTTGAAGTCGCTTTATAGTCAGCAATTATCAATTTATCATTTTTAGTATTAATCCAAACGTCATCAACGAGCCCATAAATGTATAGATTCAGCTCTTTTAATTCGATGCCAATCCCTTGATTTCTTGTTCTCCAAATTTCAATATCAGGATGATCGTAAGGTTTAGCATCTATAGAAGATTCAATGAGATATGGATGATTGTTTTCTGTACCTCGGTAAGAATCAAATTCATCTTTCAAGAGTTGATCAACTGCATTATTTAAATTGAATGGAAAAGAATCTGGCTTTTTTACTCCTAATTTTTCTTCTAAGTAAAAACATCTTTTACACTTTGAAAAATTCTCAATTCTGCTACGACTTAATTTATAAGGTTTGTCAGATCTGGGATCGTATAATGGCATAAAATTCTGGCTCCGCGAGCAGGGCTCGAACCTGCGACCCAGTGATTAACAGTCACTTGCTCTACCAACTGAGCTATCGCGGAAAAGAGGGTATTATAAGCAAAAACATCTAATATGAGTAAACCATTTGAAATAGTTTCAGCATTTAAGCCTTCTGGAGATCAACCAGTGGCTATTCAAAAAGTGGTTGAAGGAATTAATTCGGGTCTATTAAATCAAACACTAAAGGGAGTAACTGGCTCAGGAAAAACATTCGCTATGGCGAACGTTATTCAAAATCTTCAAAGACCCGCCATTGTCATGGCTCATAATAAAACTTTAGCTGCACAGCTTTATGGCGAGTTTAAAGAATTTTTTCCAAACAATGCAGTTGAATATTTTGTCTCTTACTACGATTATTATCAGCCTGAAGCTTACGTCCCAGTGTCAGATACCTTTATAGAAAAAGATGCTTCTATAAATGAACACATTGAACAAATGCGACTTTCAGCAACAAAAGCTGTAATGGAGAGACGGGATGTTGTAATTGTCGCCACAGTCTCAGCTATCTATGGATTGGGTGACCCAAAATCATATTTGCAAATGGTTCTTCATTTAGATGTAGGAGACGAAATAGACCAAAGAATTATTCTTAGAAGACTTGCTGAGCTTCAATATTCAAGAAATGAAGTAGATTTCAAAAGAGCTACTTTTAGAGTCAGAGGCGACGTGATTGATATTTTTCCAGCAGACTCAGATAAGGAAGCCGTGAGAATTGAACTTTTTGATAGTGAAATCGAAGCCATAAAGTTTTTTGATCCTCTTACGGGAGAAATCTTTAGGGAAGTGCCTAGAGTAACAATTTTCCCAAAGACTCATTACGTAACATCAAAAGAAGTTATTGCGAATGCTATTAATAAGATAAAAAGTGAAATGAAAGAAAGGGTCAGCTATCTTGAAGCTAATAATAAACTTGTAGAAGCCCAAAGAATTGAGCAAAGAACAAAATATGACTTGGAGATGATGAGGGAATTAGGTTTTTGCAGCGGAATTGAAAATTACTCCAGATACCTTTCTGGAAGAGAGGAAGGTGAGGCTCCTCCTACGCTTTACGAATATTTGCCAGAGGATGCGCTAGTATTTATTGATGAATCTCACGTTACTTTGCCTCAACTAACCGGAATGTATAGAGGAGATAGATCAAGAAAAGAAACATTAGTTGAGTATGGTTTCAGACTTCCAAGTGCTTTAGATAACCGTCCGTTAAGATTCGATGAGTGGGAGAGTTTATCCGGTCAAAGAATATTTGTTTCAGCTACTCCTGGAAATTATGAAAATGATAATTCAGGACAAACAGTTGATCTGATTGTAAGGCCAACAGGATTGCTTGATCCAACGATAGAAATCAAACCTGCGGAAAATCAAGTAGATGATCTACTTGACCAAATTCATCAGAGAATTAAGAAGAAGGAAAGAGTTTTAGTGACTGTTTTAACTAAGAGAATGGCAGAGGATTTAAGCAGTTACTTGTATGAACAAGACATAGATGTTCGATATTTGCATTCTGATATTGATACCGTCGAAAGGGTTGAGATATTGCGAGATCTCAGACTTGGAAAGTTTGATGTTCTGGTTGGTATAAATTTGTTAAGAGAGGGTCTTGATCTTCCAGAGGTATCTTTAGTAGCTGTTTTGGATGCTGATAAAGAAGGCTTTTTAAGATCTGAAACTTCGTTAATTCAGACTATAGGAAGAGCAGCTAGACATAAAAGCGGGCATGCAATTTTATATGCAGATCAAATGACCGGCTCAATAGAGAGGACAATAAAAGAAACAGAACACAGACGAAGCCTCCAAGAAAAATATAATAAAGAAAATAATATCAAGCCGGAAAGTATCCTTAAAAGTGTCAGTGATATTATGGAGGGAGCAAGAAATATTCCGGGTAAAAAATTTATTGAAGAAGCCCAAGAATTAATTGAGGAAGACTATTCCTCTCCTAAAGAGCTGGCTAGAAGAATTGATGAACTAGAATCTTTAATGTTAGAACACGCAAACAAGCTGGAGTTTGAAGAAGCTGCAAATATTAGAGACCAGATATCCGTATTGAAAGAAAAATTAATTGCCGCTTAATAATTGCTTTTAAAAAAAGTTATAATGAGCTTTGCAAACTCCAATGCCTTCAAAAGAAAATACTAAGCATCAAGTATTATTATTAGGAAAAAGCACCTTTTCTTCTTTTAAAACAAAGAAAATAATAAAGTTTCATAAAACTAATCATTCTCTCAAGATAAAATCTATTACTGATCTTTTTGTCCTAGAAATCACACAAAAATCCTATCAATCCAACAAGACAAAAATTTTAAAATTATTGGATGCAAGGGAAGTTAAGGACATCGATCAGAATTCAATAATTATATGCCCTAGAAGAGGCACAGAATCTCCATGGGCATCCAAATCAAAAGATATTTTTATTAGTTGCGGAGTTGAAGATTTATTCAATATTGAAAAATTAAGACTTTATAAAACTGAAGGCGTTAACGAACTTAATGATTCAGAACTATTTGACCCATTAACAGAAGAACAAATCAATAAAGAAAATTTAAATAATTTATTTTATAAAAATAAAAAAAAGCTTCTTAAAGAAATAGATCTCAATCAAAACATAAATGAAATTAACGCCAAACTTGGTCTAGCACTAAACGATTTTGAGATTGAATATTTAAAACAAAACTATGAGGATCTTGGAAGAAGACCAACTGATTGTGAGTTAATGATGTTTTCGCAAATTAACTCGGAACACTGCAGACATAAAATTTTTAATTCAAAGTGGGCAATTGATGGTGAATCTGAATATGCTTCCTTGTTTAGCTTTATTAAGGATACTTTTACTAATTATTCAGATGGAGTAATTTCTGCATATAAAGATAATGCTGCAGTTATAGAGGGAATAGGTAAAAAAAGGTTTTTTGCAGACCAGAAATCTAAAAAATACTCATTTATTGATGAGCAAGTAAATTTTTGCATAAAAGTAGAAACACATAATCATCCTACAGGAATATCTCCTTTTCCAGGTGCAGCAACTGGATCAGGTGGAGAAATTAGAGATGAAGGGGCAACAGGCAGAGGTGCTAAACCTAAGGCGGGTTTAACTGGGTATTCTGTCTCTTACCTCAGGCTTGATGAAGTTGAGCCTTGGGAATTTGAAGGTAAGTCTCCAAAAAGGATCGCTTCTCCAAAACAGATAATGATAGAAGCCCCAATTGGTGCTGCTTCTTATAACAATGAGTTTGGAAGACCCAATATTGTTGGATACTTTAGGTCATTCGAAAGAAAAACTAAGAATACTCACTATGGATTTCATAAGCCTATTATGATTGCTGGCGGTCTAGGCAACATAAGGCCTATGCATTCATTAAAAAAGAATGTTTCGGTTAACTCAAAAGTTATCGTCCTTGGAGGCCCAAGTTATTTAATTGGCTTAGGAGGTGGATCCGCATCTTCTCTTGCATCTGGACAATCTGATGATGAGCTTGATTTTGCATCTGTACAGAGAGGCAATCCTGAAATACAAAGACGATGCCAAGAAGTTATCGACACCTGCTGGGCAATGGCTGAGAAAAATCCTATATCTTTCATTCACGATGTTGGAGCAGGTGGTCTATCAAATGCAATACCAGAAATTGCAAACGATGCCGGTTATGGAGCGAAAATTGACTTATCTCAGATTCCAGTAGCTGATAAATCTCTATCTCCATTAGAGATTTGGTGTAATGAATCGCAAGAAAGATATGTAATTCTCATTGAGGAAAGTGATCTTCATGCCTTTAAAGAAATATGTTTCAGAGAAAAATGTCCTTTTGCAGTAGTTGGTGAACTGACTGAGGAAAAAAAATTAACTCTTAACTCACCTGATGAAGATATTCAACCAATTGATTTGCCGATGAAACTCTTATTTGGAGCAAATGAAAATTTAAAAAGGGAATTTTCTACAGTCCCTGGCAATCAGATACAAGATAATCTCCCAGACGCTCATATCAAAAAAACGTGGTTAAGTATTCTGAGTCATCCAACAGTAGGTTCTAAAAATTTTTTAATTTCCATTGCTGATAGGAATGTAGGTGGACTTACTTACAGAGATCAATTTGTTGGAAAATATCAAATGCCAGTCGCAGATAACGCTGTAACACTCTCTTCTTTTGAAGGCTTGGGCGGAGAGGCTATGGCAATGGGAGAGAAATCTCCAATCGCTGTAAAAAATGCAGAAGCTTCAGTAAGAATGGCTTTATCAGAATCAATTTTAAATATCTTATCAAGCGGAGTTAACAAATTATCTGATGTGAAAATCTCAGCAAACTGGATGGCTAACCCAAACAAAAATGAATCCAATCGTGATTTATTTAATTCAGTTAAATCTTTATCTGAGGATATTTGCCAAATTTGGAAAATCACAATTCCTGTGGGAAAGGATTCAATGTCTATGGAGACAAGATGGAATAATGAAAAAGATATCGTGGAATCGCCCCTTAGCTTAGTAGCTTCTTCCTTCTGCAAAATAAAAGATGTTACAAAAGCTATTACTCCTGAAATTAAAAATATAAATAATACTGAGTTACTTCTTTTGGATTTAAGTAATAAGAAGTCTCGATTAGGAGGATCAATTCTTGAAGAAGTATTACAAAAGGATCTAGGAAGAACTCCAGATGTTGAGCAGATTTCAACTTTACCTCTATTTTTCAATTACATAACTTCTCTAGTTCAGAAAGATCAAATTTTAGCCTTACACGACAGATCCGATGGCGGTTTAGCAGCCTGTCTTTCAGAAATGGTTTTGTGTAGCGAAATGGGAGCAGCAATAGATATTGGATTCTTGGATGAAAAGAAGGTTACTAGTTTTTTATTTAATGAAGAACTAGGCCTTGTAATACAAGTTGAAAAAAATACTGCTGAAGAAATAAAACAAACTCTGAAGGATTCCTCTTATGGTGCAAATGTTATTGAATTAGGAAATCCTACTAAAGAAAATCAATTAATCATTTCAACTAAAAAGGAGAAAATAAAATTCTCTTATAAAGAGATGATGAAAAATTGGTGGAAGGTATCTCACAAAATACAAAAAGAAAGAGATAATCCTAAAGTTGCGGAAGAAGAGCTTCGATCAGTTCTAAACCCAAAAAAGAGGAAACTTAGTCAAGATATTAAATTTCGACAATCCTCAGACTCATATTCATCAAGACCGAAAATTGCAATTTTAAGAGAGCAAGGCATAAATGGGCAAACTGAGATGGCTGCAGCATTTCATCAAGCTTATTTTGATCCCTACGACGTTCATATGTCAGATTTAACAACGAAAGAAAAAAACTTGAAAGATTTTTCAGGGATAGTTTTTCCAGGAGGATTTTCCTACGGAGATGTCCTCGGAGCAGGAAAGGGTTGGGCTAACTCAATTCTATTTAATTCTTTTTTATATGATGAATTTTCTGAATTCTTTTCTGATAAAAATAAGATAGTTTTGGGAGTCTGTAATGGATGCCAAATACTATCAAGTTTAAAAAAAATAATTCCTGGAGCTGAAAACTGGCCAAATTTTATAAAAAATTATTCTGATCAATTTGAAGCAAGATTAACTCAAGTAAATGTTCAAAAATCATCATCTGTTTTTTTTGATGGTATGGCTGGCTCAAGACTGATTGTCCCCGTTGCTCATGGAGAGGGGAGAGCACATTTTGAATCCAATAAATCATTCGATAAATTTTCTGAAGAGAAACTTGCAGTTATAAAATATTGCGATGATGAAAGTAGTCCTACTCAAAATTATCCGCTAAATCCAAATGGTTCAAAGGATGCAATAGCTGGCTGTACTTCAAAAGATGGAAGGATCACTGCAATGATGCCTCATCCTGAAAGAGCATTTCTAAATAGACAGATCTCTTGGACAGATGTTGAAGATGAATTCAGTCCTTGGAAAATGATTTTTTTAAATGCTAGAAAGGTTATTAATTAACGTCTAATAATATCTTCTGTTCTCAAGATAAAATTACCGCTCTTTAGGTCAGCAAAAAAATTTTTTAAAGATGAATTTACCCAAGGAAATGCAAGAATGTCCCATGGAATTTCTTGTTCATCAAATAATCCAATCTCAGAGCTTTCTGAAGTTACACTGAAATCATTAGGACCTACCTTAGCGAGGTATATCATATAAACTTGATTGATCTGAGGAATATTAAAAATACCATACAGTTCTCCAGCTTCAACGTCAGCATTAGTTTCTTCCTTTGTCTCTCTTAAAGCACCCTGAATCAGAGTTTCACCATTTTCGTAAAAACCTGCCGGCAGAGTCCACAGGCCCAATCTGGGTTGAATTGCTCTTTTGCACAAGAGTACTTTATTTTCGAAAAAAGGAAGAGTGCCAACAACCACTTTTGGATTTTCATAATGGATAGCTCCACAGGAATCGCAACAAAATCTCTCCCTGTTATCATCTTCTGGGATTTTTAAAACGACGGCTCCACCGCAGACACTACAATATTTCAATTTAAGTTTATTTAGTTTTGAAGGTATTTTTTATGAGATACTCAATATGTATGATACCTAAAATTAAGGAAAACTTAAGCTCATATAAGCCCTCAGGCCCCATAGCAGGATTACCACAAGCAGCTGTATTAATTCTCCTTCATGAGACAAGCGAAGATCTTAATGTAATTTACTGTTTGAGATCTAATAATCTTCCTACTCATGCTGGTGAGGTTGCTTTTCCCGGAGGGAAAAGAGAAGAAATAGATGAAACGTTGAAAGAAACAGCTTTGAGAGAGGCACAAGAAGAGGTAAATCTTGAATTAAAAGACGTGGAAGTTTTAGGAGAAATTAGTTCTGTGCAATCAAGGTTTGGATTAAGCGTAACTCCTTATATTGGCATACTCAAAAGTAACACATTAATAGCTGATGGGAAGGAAATTGCGGAAGTTTTCAGTGTGCCCTTAAATTTTATTAAAAATAATATGCAAAAAGAACAAAAATCTGAAAACTGGGATAATAAAAAAGTTTTTTTTCCTTTTTTTGAATTTGAAAATAAAATGGTATGGGGACTCACTGCTTATATGACTGTTGAGTTTTTAAAGCTTCTTGATATTGAAATAGATTTAACAAGGAAATAATGATTTATAAATTAGATGATCATAAAGTCACTACAGATGGCGACGATTTTTATGTTGCAGAGACTGCAACAGTAGTTGGAAGAGTAACCTTAAAAAAAGATGCATCGGTTTGGTTTGGTGCAGTTGTCAGGGGTGATGTTGAAGACATAGTCATAGGTCAGGGCTCAAACGTTCAAGATCTATCCGTAATACACGCAGATCCGGGCAGCCCAACTATTATTGGTGATAATGTTACTGTAGGACATAAAGTCATGTTGCATGGTTGCCAAATTGGAAATAATTCACTGATAGGTATAAATGCAGTGGTCTTAAACGGTGCGAAGATTGGAGAAAATTGTCTAATTGGAGCCAACTCGTTAGTGACCGAAAATACTGTAATTCCAGATAATTCAATGTTCTTAGGTTCTCCTGGAAAGGTTGTAAAAACTTTAGGTCCAGAAATGAAAGATTTTTTGCTTGCTTCAGCTGTTCACTACGTCGAAAATTACAAAAGATTTAAAAAAGGGATGTCGAAAGATGAAAACTGAAATTATTAATTACGATATAGATGGAAAAGATTTTTTGGGATATGCAGCTTTTCCTGATGGAGATAATTTTCCAGCAGTAATTATTGCTCATACTTGGTCTGGAAGAGATCAATTTGTGGATGAAAAGGCAGAAAAACTTGCAGAGAATGGCTACCTTGGATTTGCGCTCGATATGTACGGTGATGGTATTGTTGGAGAAACTAATGAAGAAAATGCTGCTCGCATGCAGCCACTTTTGGATGATAGAAAAGAACTTTCAAAAAGAGTTAAGGCAGCCTACGATAAAGTTTCTTCCTTGCCAGGT
>JAOIOC010000024.1 GCA_028140145.1 SAR86 cluster bacterium
TAAGCCATCATCTGAATGAAAAATTGCTGCAGCTTTGCAATTCAAATTTCTCAAGGCCTCGCCAACTGGTTTTATCCATTTACCGTGAAAAACACCAATAGACTGAATGTTTGCGCCTGCGGGATTTGATAGAGGACCTAAAAGGTTAAAAATAGTTTTTTTACCTAATATTCTTCTGGCTTCCATGACATATTTCATGCCTGGATGATGATTTTGGGCAAATAGAAATCCTAATCCTATTTTATCCAAAGAGTCAGAAAAATATTTAGATGACTCATTTAAATTGATACCTGCTGCTTCTAAGAAATCAGCGCTACCACTTTTACCCGTTGCAGTTCTATTTCCATGCTTTGCAACTTTTAAGCCTGCCGCAGCTAGAACAAAACTTACAGAGGTAGAAACGTTTATCATTTTTTTTCCTAGCCCTCCTGTACCGCAACAGTCAATAACTTGATTATGATTAACATCAATGGATTTAGAATTTTTTCGCATTGAGGTAGTAGCTCCAGCCAATTCATCAGAAGTTTCCCCTTTTTTGTCTAGAGCATCCAAGAGGTTAGTAAGGGAATTTGTATCTACCTCTCCGTTAAAAATCTTATCAAAAAGTTGTTCCATCTCATCTGAAGTAAGGTTGATCTTTTTTTTAATGTTTTCTATTAAAGTATCAATCATTTGCTTCAAGGAAATTATTCAACATAGTCATCCCATCCATAGTTTTTAGAGATTCTGGATGAAATTGAAGGCCGTAAATTTTTTGAGAATTGTGTTTTATACCCATTATTGTGCCGTCTTCTGTCCAAGCATTAACAGAAAAATCCTTGCTCAAAGTTTTTGGGTCTATAACTAATGAATGGTATCTAGTTGCCTGAAAAGGACTTTCAATATTTTTAAAAATTTCTGAGCCATCATGAATCACATCAGAAATCTTTCCATGCATAATTTGATTAGCTTTTATTATTTTTGCACCAAAAGCTGCTCCAATTGCCTGATGTCCAAGACACACGCCTAAAATAGGAATCTTTCCAGAAAATTCTTTAATTGCTTCTATTGAAATTCCTGCCTCATTAGGAGTGCAAGGACCAGGAGAAATTACTATAAATTCTGGATTGAGATCCTCTATTTGATCAAGATTAACCTCGTCATTACGCAAAACTTTAACTTTCTGACCTAATTCACCAAAATATTGAACTAAATTGAAAGTGAAAGAGTCATAGTTATCTATCATTAGAAGCATTAGTCCATCTCCTCAACTGCTTTCATAATGGACATAGCTTTATTCAATGACTCTTGATACTCACTCTCTGGATCAGAATCATAAACAATACCTCCACCAGCTCTAACACTAAGATTTTTCCCTTGAATAACTGCTGTTCTTATTGCAATAGCGACATCCATATTTCCAGTCCAAGATAGATAACCTACAGCTCCTCCATAGACTCCCCTTCTATCAGGTTCAAGCTCATCAATTATTTCCATAGCCCTTATTTTTGGTGCGCCAGATAAAGTACCTGCTGGAAAAGTCGCTTTTAAAACATCAATAGAAGTAAGTCCTTTTTTTATTTTTCCTACAACATTTGATACAAGATGCATGACGTGTGAATATTTCTCAATTTTCATCTCCTCTGTAGTTTTAACGCTGCCGACCTCAGCTATCCTTCCAACATCGTTTCTTCCTAAATCAATTAGCATAAGATGTTCAGCTATTTCTTTTGGATCACTTTTTAACTTGTCAGCCAACTCTTCATCTTCATTGCTATCTTTTCCTCTTTTTACGGTTCCAGCGATTGGTCTCACTGTAACCTCTTCATTTTGAAGCCTCACTAAAATTTCTGGAGAGGCCCCTACAATATGTAAGTCATCAATTTTCATGAGGTACATATAAGGAGAAGGATTTAGTTTTCGCAAAGATCTATATAAATCAATTGGCGATCCTTCAAATTTTGTGGAGAATTCTTGCCCATAAACAACCTGCATCACATCTCCTTCAACGATATAGTTTTTTATCTTTTTAATAGCTTCAAGATAATCTTCTTTTTTTACAGATGATTCAAAATTGATAACTCCTTTTTTGGATGCTTTTTGAGAAGGTAGGGGTTCTAAGATTTTTTTATGGATAAGTTCAATTCTTTCATGACATTCTTTTTCTTTATCTTCATTGCCGTGAACAACAATAAAAAGAGATTTTTTTAGATTGTCGTAAATTACAACTTCATCGGAAACCATCAGAGATATATCAGGATAAGGGAGTTTTTCTTTAGATGAATTTTGAAGCTTTTTTTCTATGTGTCTTATTGTTTCATAGCTAAAGTATCCTACTAATCCCCCATGGAAGTCAGGCAAATCAGGCATTGGTTGAGATTTATTTTGTTTGAGAAAATTCTCTATGTCCTTCAAAGGATTCTTAGAGAGGTCTATTTTCTTATCGGTAGGTAAGCCAATTATTGAATATCTGGCCCATTTTTCTCCGCCTTCAACTGACTCAAAAAGATAGGAATTTCTATCATCCATAAATTTAAGATAGATGCTGAGAGGAGTTTCTAGATCTCCTGAAATTTCTTTGAAAAAAGGAATTTTAGTAACGCTTTCCATATTGTCTATTTCCGATGAGTTCACCTCTATTTGCCTCGACTACAAGCTTAGCCCTGTGACAAATACTTTTTTCTGAAAAAGGAATACCTTTTTCAATTATTTCTGAATTCGATCCAATAAATTTAATATCAAGAGGGATAGAAGTGTTTCTCATCCAAAAACATTTGGTTGATAAATTTTGAAAATGAAATTTAACAATGTGATTAGGAGGCAAGTAATCAACATACATTAGACCCTTCCTTCTATCAGCAGGCTTGTACAAATTTTTAACACAATATTCTCCTTCTTCTTCAATGTATCCTTCTGCGCATAAATTAGAGGAACTTTCTTCTCCAGCTAAAGGGAAGTAAATAAAGCTAATTAAAATTATTCTTAAGATTTTTGATTGCATCAAAATAATTGGGTTTGTTAAAAATCGCTGATCCAGCTACAAAAGTATCAGCACCGGATTTCGAAATCTCTCCTATATTGTCTTCCTTAACGCCACCATCAACCTCCAATCTAATTTTAAGATTTGAAGTATCAATTATTTTTCTCATTTCTTTAATTTTATCCATGACTTCAGGTATAAATTCTTGCCCGCCAAAACCGGGAAAAACACTCATTAATAAAACCATATATAAATCATCCATGTATGGCTTGATAACATCCAGAGAAATATCAGGATTTAAAACTAAACCAGGACTACACCCTAGATCAGAAATTAATTTGAGTGATTTTTCTGGATCTTCTGATGCTTCAGGATGAAAAGTGATTGAAGTGGCTCCTGCGTCTGCGAACATTTTAATCAATTCATCTACGGGATTGACCATTAAGTGGACATCTAAAGGACAATCTATTCCATTGTCCCTGAGAGATTTGCAAACCATAGGGCCCACAGTTAAATTTGGCACAAAATGGTTATCCATCACGTCGAAATGAATCCATTCAGCTCCTGCCTCTAATACAGATTCAACTTCACTTCCTAAGTTTGCAAAGTCAGCAGATAGAATTGAAGGAGCGATTATGTTTTTCTGTTTAGCCACAGATAAATTTTACACAAAATCTAGATCTTCTTTTGTATTAATATTCTTTAAAATACCCTCGTAAATTTCGGCAGATACTTTCTTCTTCTTAACGGCAGGCAAAATAATGTCCTTCCAAAATTCTTTATGTTGTTTGTTTCTATCTGCCAATAAAGTTGGATTAATTAAAGCAATTCCTCCGTAGTTAAAACCTGTTCCCTCTTCAACTATTCCTTCGTTTATTGAAAAATCTCCAGTTGATTTATTGTTTTTTACGGCAATCAAATGAGCTCCGTCCACTTTATTACTTAGCCTTTCTAAAGGATATTCGGTGTATAAGTCTCCTGAGACTAAGACAAAAGTCTCTGTTCCAATCTCTTCTTTTGCTTTTATCATTGCCCCGCCTGTTCCCATCAATGTGTCTTCTTCAGAAAAAGTTATATTGATTTCAAAGTTTTTTTTACGATTTAAAAATTCTTTAATAGCGTCGGGTTTATGATGTAAGTTGATAATGATTTCGGAAACATTGATTTCTTTCAATTTTCTAATATGCCTTTCTAAGAGACTCATACCCTTAACTTCAACAAGACATTTTGGGATTTGGTTTGATATTGGTCTCAACCTAGTCCCTAAACCAGCACATAAAATAAAAGCCTTCATTTGAAAATCTGTAAAAACTTCGAAAAATCTTTTAATTCTTTGTATCGTGACATTGAATCAATTAGATAATTTATTAAAACCGGAAAGTCATTAAGTCTATCGTCCCTGTTAAGTGTTATGGATACTTGAGAAAGTTTTCCTAAAATTCTAATCTGTCTTTGCATGGCACAAAATTCAATATCTTCTTTAAAATCTTCTATAGATTTAATCTCTTCATTTTGCGTATTTTTTTTATAGTAATCTAACCAATCATCCACTTGCTTTTTATTCCAGACCATATATAGATCTTTGAAAATCGAGGCTAAATCAAGAGCATAAGGGGCAATCATGGCATCCTGAAAGTCTAAAACGCCTGTCTCTTTTGAATCAAGATAAATTAGGTTTCTTGTTTCAAAATCATAATGAGAAATACACTGTGGCAGTTCATAGAACCTTTTAAGAATAAAGTTGTATCCTTCATTGATAGTATCAAAAGGAATACTTGAATCTGATAAATTCAGATACCCCCTGCAAAAAAAATCAATAAATAAGTCCTTATTTGCAATAGATTTTTCTAAATCAAAGTAATCAAAAATCTCGGTATCACAATCTATATTTTGTATTCGAATGAGCTGATCTAATGCCGATTTTATAAAAATGTCACTGTTTTCTTGAGTAATATTCAATTGATAGAGATTATCTGAGAAATCTTCAATAATTAAATGGCATAAATCATCATTACGAAAATAGATTTCTGGGACTTTTACTTGAAAGGATTTAAAGACATCAGCTTTTTTGCAGAAAGATTCAATGCTCTCATCTATGCCTTTGGGAGCATACATGAGAATGAAAGTTTTTCCTTGAAAATTAAATCTGAAATAGTCTCTCTGGCTAGACTCTGTTCTTAACTTTGAAAAGGAAAAGGTTTCCTCTGTTTTAAAACAAGAACTTATCCAACTAGAGGAGTCATCAGAAATGGAATCCACTTTTAACTTTTCTTTGCTGCCTCAGGAGGCGGCATATCTTCAGGGACGAAAAAGTCTGGAGCCAATTGATCGAAAGGAACATCTGCGTATACAGAAAAGTCACTTACACCATTTTCTGCAAGAAGAGTGTCATCTATGCAAAAGTTTCCTGAAAATTCTTTGGATGGCTTGGTAAGAATTACATAAGCTGCATCTGCCATTATTTCTGGCCCCCTTGAAATATTAACTAATTGCTCACCGCCTAAGACATTCTTAACAGCTGCAGTAGCTATGGCAGTTCTAGGCCAAAGTGCATTTACTGCAACTCCATCATCTTTGAATTCTGCAGCCATACCTAGAACACAAAGACTCATTCCAAATTTAGCCATTGAATAAGCAACGTGCCCTGAAAACCAATCTGGATTCATGTCTAGTGGAGGTGAAATATTTAAAATATGAGGATTCTCAGACTTCAATAAATGGGGAAGGCAACTTTTTGAAGTAACAAATGTCCCTCTTGCATTAATTTGATTCATCAAATCGTACCTTTTCATATCTGTTTGAAGGGTATTAGTTAATTGAATTGCACTTGCGTTGTTAACACAGATATCAATTCCACCAAATTTTTTCACTCCTTCTTCAACCGCACTCAAAACCTGCCCTTCTTCTCGAACATCTACAATCACTGGTAATGCCATCCCACCAGCTTTTTCAATCTCATCAGCAGCGGTATAAATAGTTCCTGGTAATTTAGGATGAGGTTCAGCTGTTTTTGCCGCCAATATTATATTTGCTCCATCTTTTGCTGCCTTTAAAGCAATAGCTAATCCAATTCCTCTGCTAGCTCCTGTAATGAATAGTGTTTTTCCTTCTAAACTCATGCTTACCTCAAATATTATTAATTTTCTATTTTAACCTCCAAAAGATAAAATTATCACCAATATAGAGCGAATCTCTAATGGTTATCTCCAAGCAATTAATAAAGTGAAGTCATACAAATCGATTCTCCTATTATTTTTCATTTCAAACCTTATTTATCCTCAACTTGAAGAAATTGATTTTAATGCTGGGAAGGCCAAATTAGACGGCGAAAATAAAGTTTTAAAATTGAGTGAATCCGTTGAAATTTATTTTAATGACTTTTTCTTACAAGCAGATGAGATTAATTTAGATTCTTCTAAAGAGATTCTTTCCGGAAAGAACATTAGTTTTGATTTAATCGATAGGAATGCTTACGGAAAAGCAGATGAAATTCTAATCCAAAAAGACAAAGCTCAATTTAAAGGGGTAGAGATGTCTCTATGTCCTTGCAAGAAGAGAATTTGGTGGGTTGAAACCGATGAATTAAGTTTTTCTTCTCAAGAAGATTTTGGAAACTTTCAGGGAGGGAGATTCTATATTTACGATACGCCAATATTTATTTTACCTGCAGGAAAGTTTCCTCTAACAACCGAAAAAAGATCAGGTATCTTATTACCAGAATTGTCCTACTCAAATAAAAATGGTTTTGATCTAGAAATTCCATACTACCTAAATCTTGCCAGCAATTACGACATGACAATCTCCCCTAGATACATTGAGGAGAGGGGCTTAGCATTTTCATCTAATTTGAGATATTTAACTAAGAGCTCTTCTGGGTCTTTTAACTTCTCTTCTTTATTCAACGATATTAATTACGAGAGACTTTTTAATACGGATAGCAACCGTTGGGGTATAAGTTTTAAGCACACAGGTGAAATTACCGATAGCTTATACATTGATATTGATTACTCAAATGTGAGTGATTTTCTTTATATCAGAGACCTTGGAAGCGATTTATATGGAGACGAGAAGACGGTAGCTCTTCCACAAAACCTTAATCTGAGCTGGATAGGTGAATCTGCATCAATACAGGTAAGGGCTTTTTCATTTAAATTGATTGATCCTTTCTCCCAGAATCAATTCCGTTCAATCCCAGAATTATCGTTTGATTATATTCTGCCTCATGAAAATATTATTTTTAGTTTGAACGGAGAAGTAGCTAACTATGAGAAAGGCGGATCATTCGTTTTCAAGGAAACCAAAAAAGTTCAAGCCGGAAAATTAAATTTAAGGTTGGGATATAAATTCTCTAGTTCAGCTTTTGATGCAAGGATTTTTCTCACTAACGATACTCATTATGTTTCTGATAGTAGAGATACTTCTTTTAACACAAAAGGAATGGAATCAAGATTTATACTGAACTTGGCCAAATCAAATGAGTATTTAAAACCTTTTTTTAATTTTTCTTTTAAGAAAACTGACGATGGTAAATACGTAAATCCAATTTATCTTGTTTCAAGAATACCTTTAACCAGCATTTATGCTTCAAGCCTTGAACATGGCTATGCAAATTTGAATAAAAATCAGTTACAGCTTGGCCTCCTTTGGGAAAGATCTCAGCAATCATCATTTACTTCGTTTACTTTTGGGCTGACAAGATCTTTAGGCAAAAGCGAAATAGGATTTTTAGACTCAATACACGAAAATAAATTCACTCTTCATAATCTTCCTGAACCTATTTTTATTAATTGGCGATGGGATAAAAAAAATATTGAATTGAATGGAAACTTTCAATTTGATGAGGATAAGGATTTTTCTTCTTTTGACCTGAGGGCTAGATTTGCTTTTCAAGATAATAAGTACTTCTCTTTCGAGTACTTAGAAATGGAAAATAGAAATTCTTTTTTATTTAATCAACTTCCTGAAGAAAAATTATCTTTTTTAACTTCAGGATTTGATGTCCGATTAGAAAAAAATTGGTCCATAGTTACCAAACTCTATTATGATTTTGAATTAAAGAAAGTAACAGATAATCTTATTGGACTAGAATACGAAGATGAAGGTTTACTGATTGGGTTTGCATTTAGGCAAAGCAAAGAACCAGATTGGCGTAAAATGTTCTTAGAACAAAATAGACTTCAAGATCAACTTTATCCCGAATATAGCCAAGAAGGCATTAGAATATATCTTGAATTGAAAGGGCTAGGGTCTATTGGACAAAAGATTAATCAATATATCAAACCTTTGAAGTTACAATAAATATGATGAATAAATATAAATTATTTCTGTTAATTTTTTTAGTTAGCCCCATGACAAACGCAGCTATCGAATTATTAGATAAAGTAGCAGTTGTCGTTGAGGATGGAATAATATTAGAGTCAGAAGTTAACAAAAGAATTGAGCAAATTGTAGAATCTTTAAAACAAAGTGAAACTCCCCTTCCCCCTCAAGAAGTCTTATTTGAGCAGATCATTGAGAGAATGATTATTGAGGAAATACAACTTCAAAAGGCTCAAAGAGCGGGAGTAAGAATATCAGACCAAGAACTAAATGAATCCATGGCTCAAATTGCTCAAGGGAATGGTCTCTCCCTTCAAGATTTTAGGTCATTTTTAGAAGAACAAGGAGAATCCTATGAATTTGTTCGCGAACAAGTAAGGAAAGAAATGATACTCTCTAGAATACAAAGGGGTCTGGTGCAATCAAAGGTGTACATATCGGAACAAGAACTGGACAACTTTATTAGCTCTCAAGAAGGACAAGTTATTCTGTCTGCAGAATTTTTAATCCAACAAATTTTGATTCCAATCAATAGAGATCAAGATGAAGAAACTGCTTCATCAATCATTGATTCATTAAAAGAAAAAATATCTGCCAAGATGGATTTTGGAGATCTTGCAAAAGAATACTCTTCTGGGGAAGAAGCTAATAATGAAGGTTCTTTGGGGTGGAGGAAAATCAATGAAATTCCAACGCTTTTTGCTAATGAAATTTCTTCTTTGAGAAAAGGTGAGATTGCTGGGCCTTTCAGGAGCGGAGCAGGATTGCATCTGATTAGATTAAAAGACAAAAAAGGAAGGGATATTAAAATTGAAAAACAAACTTTAGCCAGACATATCTTGATACAAACTTCCGAAATAAGAAGTGAGAAGCAAGCCAAGGATCTTATCGAAGACCTTTACAACAGAAGCCAAAACGAGGATAAATTTTCTGACTTAGCTCGGTTATATTCAGATGATCCAGGTAGCAAGATGGAAGGTGGAGAATTAAGCTGGACTGGTCCTGGTAGATTTGATCCTAAGTTTGAAGAAGTCATGGATTCCCTTGAAATAAATCAAGTTAGTAAACCCTTCAAGTCAAATTTCGGATGGCACATTGTTGAAGTTTTAGATAGACGAGAAGAAGACATTTCCTTAAACATTCAAAAAAATAGAGCTTATCAAATTCTATTTGATAGAAAGTATGAAGAACAATTAGAAAAAACTCTTAGCGAAATGAGAGCAGAATCATATGTGAACATAAAAATAAAATCATGAGCTCTCATGTTTTTATAAGTCCTGGCGATCCCGCAGGCATTGGTCCAGAAATAACTCTTAAATCTCTTAATAATTTAAACGAAACAGGCAAATTTGTTATTGCTGGAGATATTCAATATTTTGAAAATTTATCAGCATCTTTGAAATTAGGATTTGAGTTCATCCCGTATGGAGTCTCAAAAACGGCATCAAGCTCAAAACTAATTGAAGTAATTAATATTCCACTTCAAGAAAAGCCGGTTCTTGGATCTTCCTCTGTAAACAATGCTAAATATGTTTTAGAAGTATTAACCGCCTGTGCAGGACATTGCACGGACAACACTAACAATATATTAGTTACTGGTCCTATTAATAAAGAAACAATATCTGCTTCCGGAACTGATTTTTCTGGTCACACTGAATTTTTGGCTGAACATGCAAAAATTGTTTCGCCTTTAATGTTGATGGCGAATGAAAAAATAAAGATAGGTTTAGCCACTACTCACGTACCTATTAAAAAAGTTAGCGAGAGCATTACTGAAGACTTAATTTACAACAAATTAAAAGTTTTAAGTTTGGGTCTAAAGAGACTTCTAAAAAAAGAAAACTTGAAAATATGTGTGTTGGGATTAAATCCCCATGCAGGAGAAGGTGGCTATATAGGAACCGAAGAATCAACAACGATATTAAAAGGAATAAAAAAATTTGATCAAAGAGAGGTAACTGTTGATGGGCCAATATCTGCGGATACAGCTTTTTCAGAAAAAAACCTATCTCATTATGATGCCTTTTTAGCCATGTTTCATGATCAAGGAATGATACCTGCAAAAATTCTTGGATTCGGGCAAACATTAAACATAACTTTTGGATTACCCTATCTCAGAATTTCTGTTGATCACGGTACAGCTCTTGATATCGCAGATGATATGAATGCAGATTTTTCAAGCATGAAACTTGCTCTTGAAACAGCTTTAGCTTCATTGGATGAAAAAAAATAACCTAAAACCAAAAAAATTTTTCGGTCAAAATTTTCTTTCTGATTTTCAATTAATTGAAGAGTTAATTAAAGAAATAAACGTTCAGGAAATTGATCATCTTTTAGAAATAGGGCCTGGAAAAGGTGCAATGACAAGTCTCCTGCTCGAAAACTGTGAGTCTCTAACTGCAATTGAAATTGATAAGGATTTAATAAAATTCTTAAAAAAAGCTTATGGGGATAGAAAAAATTTTAACCTGATCGAAAAAGATATTCTTCTTTATGATCCAAAAGAGCTTGTCAGAGTAAATAAGCTCATAGGTAATATACCTTACAATATCTCTACACCAATAATTGAGTGGATTATTGATAACAAATCATCATTTGATGAAATTTTTCTAATGTTACAAAAAGAATTTGGTGAAAGGTG
>JAOIOC010000025.1 GCA_028140145.1 SAR86 cluster bacterium
TATAACTCCTAGAATCCCTCCAATGATTTGAACAAGGGAATAAAGTATGAATTCATGAAACTTTATATTGCCGGTCAAAAAAAAAATTAAAGATACCGCTGGATTAAAGTGAGCGCCTGAAATTTGTCTGAACATTAATATCAATACAATTAGTCCAAAAATAGTTGCAAACGAATTTGCTAATAAAATTATGGCTTCAATTTCTGTTAGATTTGCTGCCATTATTCCAGATCCAACTATGATCATTAAAAGAAACATTGTTCCAATGAATTCAGAAATGAGTTTTGGTTTCATAAGATAAAGATAATGGAAAAAAATAAATTTTCATTCTTAATTTCAATTCTTCACTGAATTGTCACATTTAATGAACAAAATTTAATTATGAAAAAAATCATTTCACTATCTATCCTAAGTTTTTTAAGTAACTTCTCATATTCTTTAGGCACATTAGATCCTAAATTAGATTCAATTGTTGAGCGCGAATACAACAGTAGAATTGCCCAACCTGAAATATCACATCGTGAAATTAAACAAGGTGTTTATCTTATTAAATGTAATACGGTTTGTGGTAACTCCCTCCTTGTATATGGAAAAGACGGTGGAATTCTCATAAATTCAATGCTCGCTAAAACACTTCCATGGTTGAGGAAAAAAATCCGTGATATTTCTGGAATCAATAATATAAAAATTTTAATAACTACTAATGCACACTTTTGGAATTCAAATGCTAATGGCCTATTTGGTGGAATGATGGATTTTATGATTTCACATAAAAATACAAGAAAAAGGATTCTTAGCAATTCAGTCATTGAGGATTTACAGATTCTTCCTGGCTATAGTCAAGAACGTCATGTTGACAATGCTGGAGCAAGAGTAACTTTTTTGGATGAAATGGAATTAAATTTTAATCAAGAAAAAGTTGATTTAATTCATTTAAAAGGAGCTTCGACGGATGGAGATATATTAATTTTTTTTAAAAAGAAAAATATTATCCATTTAGGAGATTTAGTCCTAAATAATGGATTTCCATTTATTAATAATGACTTTGGAGGCTCTACCACAGGCTTAATGATTGGATTAAAGAAAGCTCTAGACTTGGGTAATGAAGAAACAATTTTCATTCCAGGGTTGGGAAATGAAATGTCATATAAAGAGTTATCAAATTATATAAGTAAACTTAATCAATTATTAACTCATATCAAACTTCTTAAATCATCTTCACTTTCCTATGAAAAGATTTTACAGGATGAAACATTTAAAGAAATTTCAACTAACTTTCAGGAAAATTTTATTTCTAATAAAGAATCTTTTTTAAAGCAAGCTCTTAGATAAAGATTTTCAGAATTGACACATTTACGTTACTAAGAATTTTTCTTTTTCATAATATCGTAATAATTAAGTAGTTAAATAAAAACTCTATAAACGGAGTTAGTATGAAAAAAAATGAGATTTTAAATTTATTTCTTTTAACTGCAGTTATAGGTCTAGTCATCAGCTGTGGAGGGAGTGATAACGATGATACAACTCCATCCAGCAGTTCATCTGGCTCAGCTTCTCCGGCAGCAGCATCTTGCCCCTTAGTTTCTAATGCTGCCGGAGCATCAGTTGTTTCAGGAACTGATACATCTGGAAATTTGACTTGTACTTATACTGGCACCTATAACGATAGTTTTCAAATGAAAGCATCGGCTACCCATATTTTAAGCGGCCCAGTAAAAATTGGTGATGACACAACATCACCAACTCTTACAATTGATGCTGGAACTACTCTTAGAGGAGAATCAGGTAAAGATTCTCTAAATATCCTTAGAGGAGCTAAGATTCTTGCAAAAGGTACTGCTACTAATCCTATCATTATGACCTCAGCTAGCGATGATGGAACACTTGCTGCTGATGCTCAAGCTCAGTGGGGTGGGTTACAAATTATGGGTAAAGCAACGCAAAACTGTACAGAAGCAGAAAAAAATGCTGATGGTATTTGTGAGAGGTCTGCTGAAGGATTCGATGCAGGAGCAGTCAAATATGGAGGTAATGATGATAATGATAATTCTGGAGAGTTATCTTACGTTGTCGTTAAATACGCTGGATATGCTTTCACATCAGAGAATGAATTAAATGGGATAGCATTTTATGCAGTGGGTGATGCTACAAAGGTAAACTACATAAGAGTTCACAATAATAAAGATGACGGTATTGAATTCTTTGGCGGTACAGTTAATTTTAAATATGCTTATCTAACAGGTAATCAAGATGATTCTTTTGATTATACTAATGGTTGGAGAGGTAATGCTCAGTGGGTAATTATTGATCAGAATACCCCTGATCCTGCTACTGCTTCAAACAATAGACCTGATAATGGAATGGAGTTTGACAGCAATGGTAAAGCAAATGATGCAACGCCAAGGTCTAATCCAACGATATCTAATTTTCTGATTATAGGGAATACTGAAAAACATGGAGAACTGGTGCATTTGAGAGCTGGTACTTCAGCCACATTAGTTAATGGAATCATTGTTGATAAATCTGATTTAGGACCTTGTATTGAAATAGATGATGCAGCAACTTTTAATGCTGCTGGATCAACTTCCTCTACAACGCTAAGGGCTGCATCAGTAATGATAGATTGCGGATCAAATAAATATAGTGGTGAATCAGGCGATGACGGATTTAGTACAGCAGCATGGGCGACCGCTCAAGGCATTACAGAAGGAACAAATAGTTTAAATGGTTACAAAAATGGAGCAACAGAAGCTTCTGTAACAGTTAATACTGCTCTTCTTGGTTCTTTCTTTGATGTTCCAACGGAAATTGGAGCTGTGCCTTCAACTGGTTCTGATTGGACAGCAGTTTGGTCGGATATATAATTTATAAATTAGTTGTTAAATTGAGCTACCATTCTAAAATGGTAGCTCAATCTTTTTTGGATCAAAAAAAATGAAAATCTTCCCCTTAGTTTCATTTCTACTATTAATTTCATTTAGCTTATCTTCTCAGCAGTCTGGCGACTTAGAGGAATTAGTTGTTTCTGGAATATTTATTCCTGATGAAAAAAGATCTACTTCAGAGATATCTAATGTAATTAATTCCACTGAAATGTCTGATGCTGGTGATAGTAATATCGCAGAAGCACTAAAAAGAGTTTCAGGATTGAGTTTAGTAAAAGATAAGTATATTTTCGTCAGAGGTTTGGGAGACAGATATTCTACCGCTCTTCTTGATGGATCTTCTATTGCTTCTCCTGAACCATTAAGCAGAGTAGTTCCTTTAGATTTATTCCCAACGAATATTTTAGAAAGTGTTCTAGTGCAGAAAACATTCTCTCCAGAATATCCTGGAAATTTTGGTGGAGGCGTAGTCAATTTAAGAACGGTTGCAGTTCCTGAAGCGAGTTTTACAGATTTTTCTTTTTCTCTTGGTGGTGATAATCAAACCACTGGAAACAGTTTCCTTACTTCTCCAAATTATGATTCAGATATCTACGGTTTTGGAGCAAAGCAAAGAGAAATTTCTAAATCATATTTATCGGCCGTTGCGTCTGGAAAAATCATCAGAAGAAATAATAACTTTTTTACAGGAGGACTAACGGCATCCGAACTTCAAGCAATTGGCTCTGAAATGGCATCTGATATGCCTAAAACTACTAATCTCTCATCTCTTGATCCAAATATTTCAATGTCTTTATCAACGGGTAACTCATTTGAGATTGATGACTCTGACATGGGAATTATCTTCACCATTAATTACTCCAACGAATGGGATTCTCAAGAAAAGAAAAGAAATTCAAATTCGTGGCAACCAGAAGCTGAGAATCCTGAAGATATTCTTGTAATTGTAGATAAAGAACAATTTACTAACTCTACCAATACAATAAATTTATCCTCTCTTTTAGGTCTGGGTTTTGAAATAAACGATGATCATACAATTAAATTAACCAGTTTTTTAACTAGAAAATCTTCAGATACAGTCTCATTTATTTACAGCGATCTAGCATTATCTAATTTCCCAATGGAAAGAACTTACGTTGAATGGGTTGAAAGACAAGTCTGGACAAATCAAGCTTCTGGAGAACATTTTTGGGGAGATTTGCAATTGAATTGGAGAACATCATATGCTGAAAGTACCAGAGAATCTCCAAATAATTTAGATACTCAATACGAGGTGTATGAGGACGGTACAAGATATTTTGGCAATAGGAACGATAAATTCAGATTGAAATTTTTTGATTTACAGGATTCTGTAGTTGATCTTGGTGCAGATTTTAAATATTTCATTGTTGCTGGCGATGTTTCAATGGATTTCAAAATTGGTGCTTCGTATTATTTTAAAGATAGAGATAATCAGATTTCAAATTTTGAATTTGATCCTTCTCCTACAGCTACGATTGATTTTAATGAGTCTTTTTTAACCCTTCCTTTGAATCAATTATTTGCAGATGAATATATTAGTCCAGATGCTTGGGAGATAAACGAGATTGCTGGGGCTGCAGATTACTACGGAGCTGACTCTGAAATTTTTGCCTTTTATAGTGGCCTTGATGGTCAATTTACAGATTCTCTTAGAATATCTTTTGGTTTTAGATACGAAGATTCAGACATCAACGTAAAAAACTATAATAAATACTCAAAAATTCAAAATGATAGAAGCGATCTTGCACTTCAAAAAGTTTTGCCTTCTGTGACTCTTACTCAAACGCTAGATAACAATATGCAAATCCGTTTTGCTTTAAGCGAGACAGTTGTTAGGCCTAATTTTAGAGAATTAGCTCAGTCTGTTTTCTTCAATCCAGCTACTAATAGATCTTTCGTGGGAAACCCCGACTTAAAAATTACCGAAATTACCAATTTAGATTTTAGATACGAATGGTATTTCGGTAACGGAGGACAATATTTTTCTGCAGGATTATTTGCTAAGGATTTAAAAAATCCTATTGAACAGGGAATTCAACCGGGAACTTTCTACAGAGAGTTTCTTAATGTTGATGAAGGGCAAATGCTTGGAACGGAATTTGAAGTTTATTATGATTTTTTTCCTTATTTCATTAGAAGTAATTTAACTTTCATGAATTCTGAGGTAGATACGACATCACAATTTGTTCAAGCAAAACGAAGCTTGCAAGGACAATCAGATTTTCTGGGTAATTTTACTTTTGGCTACGAAACGGGCGATCATAAAGTGGTACTTGCCTATAACTATACGGGAGAGAGAATTTCTGAATTAGCTCCGATCAAAGGTGCTCCGGCTTATTATGAACAGGGTACCGGTATTTTAGATCTCAATTACACAGCCTTCATTAGCTCCGGTGACAACGATTTAGAAATTGGCTTTAGTATTGGTAATCTGACTAGAGAGAACTATCAAGTGTATCAACTGGATGAATTGGTTGAAGTATTTGATTATCCAATTACCTATTCTTTCTCAATAAAAGCTGTTTTTTAAAAATTTCTTAGTTTTGAGGTAAAGATATATAATCAAACCAATGATTTTTGGCATTAAGCTCGATTTTCAGAGCTATTTCAATTACGCAACGGAATTTGCACTTAAATTCCGTCTAGTTTTTGCTTCTGTTTTTGCCATTTTTATTTCTGTTCAACTTTATTCTTCTGTAAACAGCATATTGTTTCCAGACATAGATTTTAAAGCTTCTACTGTTGTAAACACTTCTCAACAGTACGTTGCGCTGAATTCGGACCCTTTTTCTTCAGCTAAGGCCAGCGCTATCAATCAATCCATAGCTAATTCTTCTGAAAGCAATAAAAAAGGCCCTGAAACTGATCTGAACATAAAATTGTATGGAATTGTAAAATCTAAAGAAGAAAATGTTGCCATTATTGGTCTTCCAAATGAAAAACAGAGGAGTTATAAAATTGGAGATAAAATTTCAGGTAATCTCGTTGTGGAGTCAATTGATGACACGTTTGTTAATTTGAGAAGAAACGGGAAACTTGAAAGCTTATCTTTTGCCGAAGTTATAAAAAATAAAGGTTTTAAGCAATCCATAGATCCATCCAAAGTGGCATCAAAAGATTGGTTAGAAAATCTTGAAATCAAAGAGCTTATTTCATTCAATCCCGTAATTAGAGATGGGGAAGTTTTAGGAATAAGAGTTAATCCGGTGAAATCTTCACCATTTTTTCAAGATGATAATTTAGAACCCGGAGACATCCTTACATCCTTCAACGGTCAAAAGGTAACGACTGTTGATCTAGAACGAGAACTAAACCAAAAAGTTAGAAATATAGAGGTTGGTGTTATCAGAGACGGTAGCCCAATCACCCTTACAATTAACCTAAATTAAAATATGATTTTTACGAGAGGGATATTACTCCTTGCGCTCGCCTGTGCGTCTTTGTCATTGGCGTCTGCAAAAATAAATTTACGTGATGCCGATATCAAGGTTTTCATATCAGATATGGCCGGCGTGACCAATAAAACCTTTGTAGTCGATCCCAGAGTAAAAGGCTCGGTTACGGTCGCATCTGAGATTGATTTAAGCATTGATGAGGCTTACGAAGTATTTAAATCTGTCATGGCTGCCCACGCTTATTCTGTGGTTGATTATGGGAATCTTGCCAAGATAGTTCCTGAAGTCGTTGGTAGAACAGAATTCCAAGCCAACTACTCTGAAAATAGCTTGTCCGATGGATTGGCCATTAATGTTTTTAGACCAAAAAATATTTCTGCAAAGCCTTTAGTAGCTTTATTGAAACCCATCACCAATAGGTCAGGTCACATTGAAGCTTTTGTTGATGCAAATGCAGTTTTGATAGCAGATAAGGCCTCGAACATTACAAAAATCATGAACATTGCAAATGAGTTGGATCGACTTGATCAAGATCTAGTTGAATTAATTTCTCTCAAAAATTCTTCCTCTAAAGAAATGGCTAAGATTCTTAACGATCTACATTTGAAGAGTTCTTCTAACCGAACAACTGCTCAATTTAATGCTTTTGGAATTGATCGTATCAATGCCGTCTTGTTGGTTGGAAATCAAGAAGTTACGACAAAAATGAAATCCATAGCATATGATTTAGATAATGAAGTCAGTGAATCAAAAAGTTTAAAAGTTAGGTATTTAAAATACGCATCTGCAGAGGAGATTAAGGACATTTTGACCAACGTAGCAGAAAATATAGATAAGAGCCCTCAAGGGAATTCCGGTGGGAAAATTAAGACATCGATATCAGCTCATAAAGAGACAAACTCTTTAATCATTAATGCTGATCCAGATATCCTTGGGCAATTAGAAGACGTAGTAGACAAAATAGATATCAGAAGAGCTCAGGTCTTAGTCGAAGCAATAATCGTAGAAATCTCAGAACAACTTACACAAGATCTTGGTGTACAGATCCTTTTTCAAGGCGATGGTGCAGAACAACCAGCATTTGGCACAAGGTTTGGAAGCCCAAATCCTGATTTAAGCGCTTTTGCTGCTTCTAGCTCAAGTCTCTTGGCAGAAGAGGGATTGGCAGGGACAGTTAAGACCGTTGCAGCGTCATCTTTGCTTGGTATTGAGGGTATAGCGGTAGGGATTGGAAAAATTGTTTCTGGTCAAAGTAGCTTTGCATCTATTTTAAATGCTATTGCAAAAGATTCTGATTCAAATGTCCTATCTACGCCATCCATCTTAACTATGGATAATGAAACCTCTTCTATATTAGTAGGACAAGAAATTCCTATCACCACTGGTGAATCTTTAGGAGCAAACAATGCTAATCCATTCAGAACTATCAATCGCCAAGAAATCGGAATTAAACTTTTGGTAACTCCTCAAATCAATGATGGTGATTCAATTAGACTTGATATTGAACAAGAAGTTTCCAGTTTATTTGGACCGATAACAGAAAGTGCATCAGAGATAATCACAAATAAAAGAGAGATTCAAACTAAAGTCATGGTTGAGGACAAACAAACTGTTGTACTTGGGGGTTTGATTGATGAAGATATTCAAGAGGTTGAGAGAAAGGTTCCGGGATTAGGAGATATTCCAGTATTTGGGAATCTCTTTAAATCAACCTCAAAATCAAAAGTTAAAAGAAACCTTGTTGTGTTCCTTAAACCAACGATTATTAAAAACGCAGCTGATATGCAAACTATCAGCACTGAAAAATACAACTATTTGAAAGCAGAACAACTGTTATTAGAGAAAAGAGGTAAACCAGTCGTTGATCTAAGCCTTATCGAGACGTTTTTAAACGAACAATAGATTATGGACAATAAAAATACACAAGATTTTCAATTGAGCTATAAATTTGCTCGTGAAAATGGAATTTTTATTTCGGGTATTAATGAAAATAATTTGGAAGTATTAACTTCCGACGATGTTAAATTAAATAAATTATCTCAATTAGAAGCAAAATTTAAGAAGCCTTTGGTTATAAAATCATTATCCGGAGCAGATTTTTTCAAACATATTTCATCTTTTTATTCTGAAAATACCGATAAATCAGAAGATATTGTGGATGGCCTTGGAGATCAAATTAATTTAGAACAATTAGCTTCCGATTTACCAAAAACAGAAGATCTGCTTGATGACTCAACCGAAGCTCCCGTAATCAGACTAATTAATGCTGTTTTATCGGAAGCAATCAAATCGAATGCATCTGATATACACATAGAGCCTTACGAAAAAAATCTTTCTATAAGGTTCAGAGTAGACGGAATATTAAAAGAAATTCTTTCTCCAAGTAGCAGAATAGCCTCTCTTTTAAATGCCAGAATTAAAGTCATGGCTAACCTGGATATTGCAGAAAAACGAGTTCCTCAAGACGGCAGAATCTCATTAAAGCTTGGGGAAAAATGGGTAGATTTAAGAGTATCAACTTTACCTTCTAATTACGGTGAGAGAATTGTTCTTAGACTTCTCGATAAGTCTGAAGCAAAATTTAATTTAGATGATCTAGGAATGCCTGCTGGGCAAAAAGAAGTATTCACTAAGTCCCTTTCTCAAAATAATGGAATTATATTGGTAACAGGGCCAACTGGTTCCGGTAAAACTACAACTTTATATGCTGGATTAAACCTATTGAATGATCAGAGTAGAAACATTTTAACGGTTGAGGATCCTATTGAATATGCCGTAGACGGTATTGGGCAAACACAAGTTAATAATAAAGTTGGAATGACTTTTGCTGCTGGACTGCGAGCAATTCTAAGACAGGATCCAGATGTGGTAATGGTTGGTGAAATAAGGGACAAAGAAACAGCTGAGATTGCAATTCAGGCTTCTCTAACTGGTCACTTGGTTTTATCAACGATTCACACCAATGATACCTTGGGTGCTATTACTAGATTGATAGACATGGGCGTTGAACCTTATTTATTAGCTTCATCGTTAAGAACAATAATTTCACAACGACTGGTAAGAAAACTTTCATCAGATGGAGAAACTTATTCGGGGAGGCAAGGTATTTTTGAAATTTTAGATATCGATCAAAACGTTAAAGAACTTATTAACGATGATTTTTCTGAAAAGAAAGTCAGGGATATTATCGATCCACAGCATGATTTTCTTGAAGAATCAGGTCAAAAACTTATTCAAGAGGGTGTCACAACCCTTGAAGAAGTCAGAAGAGTTCTTATGGAGGCCTGATGCCTGCTTTTAATTACGAAGCTTTATCATCGGATGGAAAAAAAATAAAAGGCAGCTTAATTGCAGATGATGTCAATTTAGCCTCTCAAGAATTAAAAAGTAGGAGTTTAATTCCTATAGATGTAAAAGAAAGAAAAGCTTCAGGATCTTTTTTAAGTTTTTTGTCTCATAAAATTAAATCAAGTGATTTAGCATTAATTACTCGTCAAATGTCCACTCTTATAAATGCAGGCATACCTGTTGATAGGTCACTAGATTCGGTAGCTGAACAGCTTTCAGATAAATCTAGTGCCAACAAACTCAAGGAAATATCCATGCGGGTTAAAGAGGGGTATAAGTTCTCTGAAGCTTTAAAGGAATTCCCTGAATCTTTCGATAGTTTATATGTATCACTAATCGAAGCAGGGGAATCTTCTGGAGAATTGGGAAATGTTATGGAGGAGACAGCTGATTATCTAGAAAAAAGAGCAACCCTTAATCAAGAGATCCTTGGAGCAACAATATATCCAATGGTTTTATTTGCAACTTCCCTAGTGATAATAAGTTTACTGCTAATCTTTGTTGTTCCAAATGTCGTCTCTCAATTTGCTAACTCTAATCAGCAATTACCATTCTTAACAATGGCAATGTTAGGAATTTCAAATTTTTTTACAAGCCTCTGGTTTGGATTGCTTGTTGTTTTTTTAGCTTTAATTGCTTTTATTGGAATCAGATTTATTGGCATTAGTAAATTTTTTCTTTACGTTGATAAAGTCCTATTAAAACTTCCGATAATTAATAAATTTATTATCGATTCAAACTTATCAAGATTCACTAATTCTCTATCCATTCTCAGATCAAGTAATGTCCCCATAATTAGGTCGCTAGATATTTCTGCAAATACTGTTAGCAACAGAATTTTAAAAAAAGATATTAATTTTGCATCCGTGGAAGTTTCTGAGGGAAATTCTCTTGCAAGATCGTTAAGTAAATCAAAATACATACCTTCATTGATTATTGAAATGATATCTAGCGGTGAAGCAAGTGGAGAGTTAGAAAATATGTTAATTAAGGTTTC
>JAOIOC010000026.1 GCA_028140145.1 SAR86 cluster bacterium
GGATGCAGTAGGTTTTGGTCCGGCTCCCGGACCGTAAAAAAGATTAGAGCCTGAATCTTTAGTAAAAACCTCTATTGCATTCATCTCTTCATTTACTTTAGATAGTAATGAAGATTGTTGAATTAACGCAGGAAATGATTTCAAAATGAGTCTATTTTTTTCATAAGATCCTATTGATAAAGGTTTGATTGAATACCCAAGTTCCAGAGCAAACTTGAAGTCTATACTCTCAACTATATCTATTCCTTCAATGTCTAATTCAATGGAACTATCTAATTTTGAACCGAAAGCTAGGTACGATAATACTTTTCCTTTCTGTGCTGCATCAGTCCCGTTGAGATCTAATGTTGGATCTGCTTCAGCGAAACCTAGTTCTTGGGCTTGCTTTACACCTTCATTCAACTCAATACCGTCTGATTCCATTTTGGATAGTATATAGTTACTTGTCCCGTTAAGAATTCCTGCAAACCAAGAAATATTTTCAATTCTTGCTTTTGAAGAAAGCGATCTAATAATTGGAATTCCTCCTGCAACAGAAGCTTCAAATCCAATAAATAAATTATTTTTTTTAGCTAATTTAAATAGCTCATCTCCATGTAAAGACATCATTGCTTTGTTAGCAGTTATGAAGTCTTTTTTAGATTCAAGAGCTTGTTTTGCGACTTTATATGCATCGTCTATTCCGCCCATAACCTCTATAACGACATCAATAGAATCATTATTGATAATAGATTCAAAATCGGTGTGAATATTTCCATTGAACTTATCCTTGTATCCTCTTAATTTGCCACTTTTTGTCACTACATCGGTTACTAGAAAGTCTGTATCAAACATTTTCTTATAGAAATCAGCATTTACTGTTAATAGTTCCAATACAGCTCCTCCAACGTTTCCTGCGCCGCATAAAGCAATCTTTATCTCTTGTTGAGCCATTAGAATATTTTTTTTATGCCTTTAACTGCTTGATTTATTCTTTGTCTATTCTCGATCAAAGAAAATCTTACATAGCTATCTCCATACTGCCCAAAACCAATTCCAGGCGAAACTGCTACGTCACATTCATTAAGTAGTAACTTGGAAAATTCAATTGATTTCATTTTAAATTTATCTGGAATTTTAGCCCAAACAAACATAGTTGCTTTTGGTTTCTCAACCTCCCAGCCAATTTTATTTAATCCGTCACATAAGACATCCCTTCTTTCTTTATACATATCTCTAATTTTATTAACTTCTTGATCTCCTTCATTAAGAGCAACAATTGATGCAACTTGAATTGGGGTAAATAATCCATAGTCATAATATGATTTAACTCTGGATAGAGCGCCGATAAGATCTTTATTTCCACAACAAAAACCAACTCTCCATCCTGGCATATTGTAACTTTTAGATAGTGTAAAAAACTCTACCCCAATATCTTTTGCCCCTTTTACTTCTAAAAAGGAAGGAGCTTTATAATCGTCAAAACATAAATCTGCATAGGCTAAATCATGAATAACCCAAATTTCATTTTTCTTGGCAATCTCAACAACCTGCTCAAAAAAATCTATATCAACACACTCAGTAGTAGGGTTCGATGGAAAATTTAAAACAAGCATTCTTGGCTTAGGAAATGTATTAGCAATTGCTTCTTCAAGTTGATTAAAAAAATCAATGCCTGGACCAATAGGGACATGTCTAATATCTGCTCCTGCAATGATAAAGCCAAAAGGATGAATGGGATAAGATGGATTCGGGACTAGGATGACGTCTCCTTTATCCATCGTTGCGAGAGCTAAATGACCAAGGCCTTCTTTAGATCCCATTGTAACGATTGCCTCATTTTCTGGATCAATAGAGACATTATATTTTCTATCATACCAATCTGAGATGGCCTTCCTTAACCTTGGAATTCCTTTTGATTGAGAATAGCGATGAGTTTCTTTTTTATTGACTGTTTCAGTAAGTTTATTAACTATAAAATCAGGAGTAGCTTGATCAGGATTCCCCATGCCAAAATCAATAATGTCTTTACCATCGTGACGAGCTTGAATTTTTAATTGATTTATCTCCTCAAAAACATATCGAGGAAGTCGTTCTATTCTGGAAAAATCTTTATCCATTTTAATTGAGTAATTTTATGAGCCTGTCTGGTTCAATAAATCCTGGAATGATGCTTCCATCTTCTTTAAGAATTGCAGGGGTCCCTTGAACGCCCATACTTCGCCCTAAATTATAGTGGGATTCCACTGGATTACTGAGACAATTTATCATTTCAATATCCTCACCTTGCTTTAACAAGGTCAAAGATTTGTTTTTTTCAGTTGAACACCATGCAGATATAATTTTTTGACCAGCTTCCGAAGCAAGACCTTGCCTCGGGAAGGCTAAATAATTTACCTGAATTCCAAGTTCATTGTATGCTTGAATTTGACTGTGAAATTTTCTGCAATAACCACAATCTACATCAGTGAATACATATATTTGATGAAGAGGATTTTTAGCCTTGAATGTAATCAAAGTAGTTTTATCTAGTTCTTCAATTTTATCTAGCCTTGCCTTAGCTTTTGACTCGTCGCTTAGGTTTAAAATGCCTTCATCAGTGATCCTTAAAAGATCACCATAGAAAATACTTTTTCCATCGCTTGATACATAGAGCAAAGAGCCATCGCTTAATTTAACCTCATAAAAACCTTCTTGAGGGGATACAGAAACCGATTCAATTTCAAAACTAGCAGGCAAAATAGACTTCAAAGAATCAAGAAACCTATTATCTTGGGAACTTAAAACAAGACTAAAAAAAATAAATGAAGTAGTAAAAAAATATCTCATTTAGCCTCTTGGATGATGAGTTTTATGAATAGACTTAAGTCTTTCGTTTGCCACTTCTGTATAGATTTGGGTTGTATTGAGACTTGCGTGTCCAAGTAAAAGTTGAACAACCCTCAAGTCGGCTCCATTATTCAGCAAGTGAGTCGCAAAAGCATGTCGTAAAGTATGAGGTGATATTTTAGATGAATCAATGTTTGCCTTCATGCAATATTCCTTTATTCTCAACCAAAATCCTTGTCTCGTAATTCCAGCTCCACGAGAATTTAAAAATAAATGATCCTCTGTAACATTTTTAAGTAACTCGGGTCTTATTTGTTCAATATATTTTTTTAATAGGCTTATAAGCTCCTCCCCTATTGGCACTATTCTTTCTTTAGAACCCTTTCCAAGAATTCGAATTACTCCTTGATTAAAATTTATATCGCTCAACTTAAGATTAAGAAGTTCCGACACACGCATGCCGCAAGAATATAAAGCTTCAATCATTGTTTTATCTCTAAAACCTAACTTTGTCTTTTCGTCAGGAGCATCGAGAAGATCATTTATTTGTTGCTCAGTTAACGTATTAGGCAGTTTTCTGGGTAACTTTGGACTTTCTATATCTTTTGTAGGATTACTTTGAATTAAATTTCTTGATTCAAGATAACCAAAAAAAGCTCTTATTACAGACAAATTTCTTGATACGGTTTTAGCTGATAAGCCTTTTGAAAGCCTAAAAGACATAAATTCCATTACTTCTGCTCTTGTGACATCGGTTAATACAATTTTTGATTTATCCAAATATTTCAAAAAAAGATTTAGATCTCTTGAGTAGGAGTCCAATGAATTTTTAGATAGTCCTTTTTCGATCCATAAGGAATCTATAAAACTTTCTATTTGTAAACTATTTTCTCCCATGAGAACGAGAGATTAGATTTTTTCTTGAATTCTTGCTGACCTTCCAGATCTTTCTCTAAGGTAGTATAGTTTTGATTGTCTAACTTTACCCTTTCTTTTCAATTCAACGGACTTAATCAAAGGACTATGCAGTTGAAAAGTCCTTTCAACACCAATACCGCTCGATATTTTTCTCACAGTAAATGAAGAGTTTAAACCCCTATTTTTTCTACCGATCACAACCCCTTCAAAAGGTTGTGTTCTCTCCCTTGACCCTTCTTTAACAATGACTTGCACTAGAACGGTATCTCCCTGATTGAATTCAGGTAAGTTCTCTTTTAATTGAGCGTTTTCGACTATCTGTACTGATTTTCTAGTTTTCATTATTAATTATGCTTAAAAGCTCGGCAATTCTATCAGATTCGTAGCCAAGGTCACTAAGAAATTCTTTGATTAGGTCTATATCTTGCTCGTTGAGATCATGTTGTCTAATCAGGTCTTTCCTTCTTAAAAAAGTCTTACCAAGTGAATGCTTTCTCTTCCATTTTTTAATTTGGTCATGATTTCCTGATAATAGGGTTTCAGGGACTTCTCCAAGTTCATTTTTTTCTGGTCGGGTGTATTGAGGATGTTCCAAAAGATTATTCTCGAAGGAATCATTTTTCACAGATTCTTCATCGCCAACCACTCCATCAATAAATCTGATGATGGCCTCTAAGAGAACCATAGAGGGAATTTCACCTCCCGTTAATACATAATCTCCAATGCTAATCTCCATATCAACTTCTCCATCTATGACACGCTGATCCAGACCTTCGTATCGCGATGATAAAAATATTAATGAATCCTCTTTAGAAAGTTTTTTAGCTATCTTAGCTGAAAAGGTTTCTCCAGATGCTGATAGATGGATTACTTTAGATGAGCCTGAAAAGGTATCTTTAGCATGGTTAATGCATTTCCGTATCGGTTCAGATTTGAATACCATTCCTGGCCCTCCCCCGTAAACCTTATCGTCTATTCTGTCTTTATTACTTAAAAAATCTCTGGGGTTAAAACTTTTGATTTGAATTAATCCTGAATCTGTAGCTTTTTTTACGATTCCCGATTGAGAAAATGGAACAAAAATTTCTGGGAAAACAGAAATAAAAGCATATTTCTTAGTCAATTTCCCAATCCACTATTATGTGTTCGCCAATTTCAATCACAAACTTACCAATTATCAAGGGAATTAAAACCTCCTTTTCATTAATCTCACAAACAAGAACATCATTAGCTCCTGTAGGCATTATTTCTTTGACGTATCCATTAAGGCTCTTGTTAGAACTTATCACCTTTTTCCCAATCAGATCTTTCCAATAATATTCTCCATCTGGAAGATCAGGTAGATTATCTTCATCAATAAATAGATCCAGATTTTTATATTTTTCTGCTTCGGAAATTGAGTTAATGGAATCAAACTTAATTAGAGTTTTTTTTCCAGATTTAGAGATTTTGCTTAAAGTTAGTTTATGGATACCGTTTAGATCTATAAAAAATTCTTTATATTTTGAAAAACCTGAGGGATTATCTGAGTGAGCTATCAAATTGAAATGACCTTTCAGACCTACAGGTTTTCCAAGTCTTCCAATTAAAATGAGGTTTACTTCGTCAGTAAACCCCATTTTATTTTATAGAGAAAGATAAATATTACTTGTCGTCGTCTTCGCCTGTTATTGCATCTTTAATAGAATCAACAACATTTGATACGCCTTCCACAGCTGCTTCTACAGTTTCGCTTACAGCTTCGACAGCTTCTTCAACAACTTCACTAGCGCCTTCAACAACTTCTTTTGCAGTATCAACTACAGTTTCTGCAGCTTCACCAACTACTTCTGCAGCACCTTCAACTACCTCTGAAGCAGTATCAGTAACGGCATCAACAGCAGCACCAGCTACTTCAGTTACACCTTCAGCTACTTCTTTGACAGCACCTTTAACATCGCCATCCATGACAGCATCAGCAATTTCACCAGCAGCTTCAGCAACTTCGCTACCAACTTCTGCAACACCGTCCACAGCAGCTTCTACAGTTTCACCGACTGCTTCAACAACTTCTTTAGCAGTGTCTACAGCGCCTTCAGCTACTGCTTCTGCAGTTTCCACTACAGCTTCTACACCTTCTCCAGCAACTTCAGCAGCGCCTTCAATAGCCTCTTTTGCAGTTTCGCCAACTCCTTCGATGCCTTCTTCAACAATATTTTTATCTTTTTCCATATTTATTTCCTCTTTATTTGAATTTCCTCCATCAGCGACTTCAACTTCTGACCCTTCATCACTTGATACATCTGACGGACTGTCAATTTTATGTTGTTCAGATTTTTTTGCAATCCTCTTAGCCTTTTTTAACTCCTTTTTTTCTTGAAGTTTTGAAAACTGGTCGGGAGTCATTTTTGACTCTTTAACGAGATTAGTAACTTTATCCGAAGTTTGAGCTCCTTTGCTAAGCCAATATTCAAGTCTTTCGTGATCAATTTTAAGACGAATTTCTTGTCCGGTTGCAAAGGGATTAAAAAAACCTAATCTTTCAATGTAACCACTGTCTCTAGGTCTCCTAGAGTCAGTAACTGTGAAATGATAAAAAGGCTTTTTCTTTGCCCCACTTCTGGATAATCTAATTGTTACCATTTGCTAAAAAATAAGACCGCTATTCTAAGTTAAATATTTATCTATTCAAGGAAAACATTCTATAATTTAGAAATTATTAACTACTCACATTAAATATTGAACGATCTTCCTATCTGGCTTCTCTTGGCTAGTATTTTTCTCTTACTTATTTTATCTGCTTTCTTTTCTGGCTCAGAAACTAGCATGATGGCAATTAATAGATACCGCTTGAAATATCTAGCAAAAGAAAAAAACAGAGCAGCTATAAGAATAGAAAAATTATTAAGAAGGCCTGACAGATTGCTGGGCATAATCCTTATAGGTAATAATTTTGTAAATATTCTTGCATCTGCTCTGACAACTATATTGTTTATGAAACTTTATGGAGATGTGGGAGTTTTGATTGGATCAATTCTTCTTACGATAGTGATTTTAATATTTTCAGAGGTTACTCCAAAAACTTTTGCTGCAATAAAACCTGAACCCTTAGCATTTTTTTCTTCCTTTCCGCTAAAGATTTTGCAGAAAGTTCTTTTTCCATTGGTTTCAGTTATAAATTATTTTTCTAATTTCTTGCTAAGATTTTTGGGGATCAATAGAACTGAGAATGACGGAGAAGATGTGTCTCCAGAAGAGCTGAAAGCTATATTGGAAACATCAGGAGATTTAATTCCGACAAGATATCAAGATATGCTCTTAAGCATTCTGGAGTTAGATAAAATTTCTATAGAAGAAGTCATGACTCAAAGATCTGAGATTATTGGAATTGATTTGAGCGATGACTTTGAAGAAATACTTGAGCAACTTCAAAAAAATCAAGTTGATTTTCTACCGATTTTCGACCAGAACCTAGATGACTTAAGAGGAATGCTTGATCTATATGGAATTACAAACTTTCTATCTCAGGATCATAAAGATTTAGATAATTTGGTTGAAGCGTCAGAAGATTCTTATTTCATTCCCGAAAATACTTCATTAAGTCAGCAATTATTTAATTTTCAAAAAGAGAGAAAAAGAGTTGGAATTGTTATAGATGAATATGGCTCTGTGAAAGGTTTGCTTTCTTTAGAAGATATTTTGGGAGAAATTGTTGGGGAATTAGCCAAAAATAACGATGATTCAAAGTTTGAAATAATGGAACAAAGAGATGGGTCTTTTTTAATTGATGCAAGTGTTCCAATTAGGGAGATAAACAGAAAGTTACAATGTGATTTACCTCTTAACGGACCAAGAACTCTTAATGGACTTATTCTTGAGCAGATAGAAACTATCCCTGAAGCCAATGTAAGTATCACTATTCAAAATGTCATTATTGAAACCGTTCTCGTCAGAAATAATATGATAAAAATAGCTAGACTATTTAAATCAACTGAAGAGGAAGACTCAGAAGACTAAATATAGAAAACCAGGCCTGAGAAAACTACAGTTAAAACGAGGCTTGAAGTAATCACTCCTCTTACCGACGCAATCACAGGATACATCTTTCCATATATTGCATTTAACTCAATTAAAGCAATCAAGGCACAAATAATCAAAAAATCAAGGCCAAGATATCCAGGATCTGTTCCTGTTGCAGGCGTTCCCATAAAGTAAGATTTAACAGGACTATGAGCTGAAGAAATCATGAAATACAACATTGGTAGTGAAAATAAAGTGTTAGTTCTTGAAGCTAAGCCTGCTTTTGCCCCAGCAGCAACCGCATCACCCTCTTTGAGACCAATGACAATCTTTTGATTTCTCCAAATAATGCCCCACACATTAAGCATCATTAAAGTTCCCATTATTGAACCAAGAACAATCTCTGTTGTAGCTAAAACTTGAAGATAATATAAGAGGATCACTCCGGTTACAAAAGTAAAGAAGGCAGCCCATCTAAACCACCATAAGGCATTAGGTGCTAATTTTTTCATAACGTCAGACTTGGCATCAGGATCCGCAACCTTTACATATTCTGTTTGAACAAAATTAAAATAATAAAGTAGACCTATCCAAGCAATTCCAAAAAGGACATGTCCCCATCTAACTAAAACGCTATAAATAAATGTTTCTTCCATCTGTGTGCCTCCTATAAATACTTATTATAAAACGAATCTTCTATTTTCAAAAAAAAGGGGCATACCATGAGCCCCTTTTTTTTTAAAGCTTAAGGATTACATCATTCCATCCATTCCGCCCATTCCTGGAGGCATACCTGCTGGCATGGCTGGTGCCTCTTGTGGAATTTCTGAAATCATTGCTTCAGTAGTGATCATCAAACCTGCTACAGATCCTGCAGCTTGTAAAGCGGTCCTAGTAACTTTTGCAGGATCTAGAATCCCCATTGCAATCATGTCGCCAAAATCGCCGGAAGCAGCATTAAATCCATAATTACCTTCTTCAGATTTTATCTTATCGACTATGACTGAAGATTCCTCACCAGCGTTTGAAACAATCTGCCTTATGGGAGCCTCCATGGCTTTAAGAGCAATAGAAATACCAATGTTTTGATCTTCATTATCACCTTTCAATTTAGCACATCCTTGTAGAGCTCTTATCAATGCAACTCCGCCGCCTGGTACTACTCCTTCTTCAACTGCAGCTCTAGTGGAATGAAGAGCGTCCTCGACTCTCGCTTTCTTCTCTTTCATTTCCATTTCAGAGCCAGCGCCAACTTTTATTACAGCGACACCTCCAGCAAGTTTTGCAACTCTTTCTTGAAGTTTTTCTCTATCATAATCAGATGTAGTTTCCTCTATTTGTGCTCTTATTTGGTTTACTCTTCCAGAAATATTATCTTGAGAACCTGCTCCATCAATTACGGTAGTATTCTCTTTTGATAGAACAACCTTTTTAGCAGTACCTAAAGACTCAAGAGTAGCATTCTCTAATTCAAGGCCTACTTCTTCGGATATCACTGTTCCTCCGGTAAGAATAGCTATATCTTCTAGCATAGCTTTTCTTCTGTCCCCAAAACCTGGAGCCTTACAAGCAGCTACTTTAACCACACCTCTCATGTTATTGACAACTAATGTTGCTAAAGCTTCACCTTCAATGTCTTCAGCAATGACGAGAAGAGATCTACCTGCTTTTGCAACGCCTTCTAATAAAGGTAGCAAATCTCTAATGTTAGAGATTTTTTTGTCATGAAGAAGAATAGCTGGATCTTCAAGTTCTGTGATCATCTTCTCTTGATTATTAATGAAGTAAGGTGAGAGATATCCTCTATCAAATTGCATACCTTCAACAACTTCTAGTTCATTCTCAATTCCGCTTGCCTCTTCTACAGTGATAACACCCTCTTTACCAACTTTTTCCATAGCTTCAGCAATAATGTTTCCAACTTCTTCATCGCTATTAGCTGAAATTGTTCCTACTTGAGCTATTGCATTACTCTCTTCACATGGTTGAGACATTTTCTGGACGCTTTCAACTGCTTGGGCAACTGCTTTATCTATGCCTCTTTTTAAATCCATTGGATTAAAACCAGCAGCAACAGACTTTAGTCCTTCATTAACGATAGACTGGGCTAAAACTGTAGCAGTGGTTGTTCCATCGCCGGCAGCATCTGAAGTTTGACTAGCAACTTCTTTCACCATTTGAGCTCCCATATTTTCGAATTTATCTTCTAACTCGACTTCTTTGGCAACTGAAACACCATCTTTAGTTACAGTTGGTGCACCAAATGATTTATCTAAAACTACGTTTCTTCCTTTTGGACCTAAAGTTACTTTTACAGCATTTGCTAAAATATTTACTCCTTCAAGCATTTTGCTTCTTGCTGAATCACTAAATTTTACATCTTTAGCCATATTTACCTCTTTTGATTAATAATATTAAGAAATGGTGCCAAGAATATCGCTTTCATTTAAGATTAAAAGCTCTTCACCATCAACTTTAACAGTATTGCTTCCAGCATATTGCCCAAAAACAATAACGTCTCCAACTTTAACGCTTACTTCCTGAGTTTCACCTGAATCAAGAACCCTTCCAGGGCCAACTGCTAAAACTTCTCCTTGAGATGGTTTTTCAGCAGCACTTCCAGGTAAAACGATTCCTCCGGCAGTAGTTTCTTCTTCATCACTACGCTT